>PLRZ01000554.1:0-14991 GCA_003164075.1 Bryobacterales bacterium
GTTTCATGCAGCAGGCAGGATCAAAGTTTCCCGAATGACTTGGGCGCCTGCCAGGGACTCCGCCGACAACGTGCGGTTCGCATCCAGAACCATCGTGACGGCTTCAGTCAGGTTCGCACGCGCTTCTTCCAGAGTTTCACCTTGCGTATTGGCGCCAGGCAGTTCCTCGACGAACGCGATGTAGCCCTCGGGCACTTTCAAAAACACCGCACTCAGGCTCATCTGGGACATACGTAGGCATCGTATCATGGCGGCTAATGAGATTCACTATTCCAAAGATGGCAATCAATGGTGCTGCTTACTCGGCTCAAACTTGCGAGAAGGATATGGAGAATTTGCCGGCCCCGAAGCCGACTGCCGGGCTAAAATGCTATATACGAACTTCTATTTTGCCGCATGTTTAGGGGTCCCCAAATGGTTCACTGCGATTCCGGCTGCACGTGCGGCCTCCTCGCTTTGCATAGCTCAGGTGGCAACAAGTACATCGCGTCGACGCACGCCGGCGGGGCGCTGGCCGGTCCGGCCACGCTGATCGCCGGAGCAGCGCACCGGTGATGCCGGGCGAGACGGTAGTGCTTTACGGGAACGGGTTCGGCGCCGCCTCGCCGGTCGCGCCCAACGGTACGATTTTGGTGGCTCCGCTGTCGCTGGCAGTGTTGCCGACGGTGACTATCGGAGGTTTGCCGGCGACGGTCACTTATGGAGGATTGATCGAGCCGGGCGTCTATCGGATCAACGTAGTGGCGCCGGTGGGCGGCCAGCAATCGCAGGCGAACGCGTTCCTGTCGGTGCTGTATTGCGGAGCACGAGAGCGTTGCCCTGACAACGTTCGGTTGACACCGTAAACTAAACAGTTTACGATCGAAGAGTGATCGGCGGCTTCCGGCATAAAGGGCTGGCAGAGATCTATTTCACAGGCAAGACGCGGCGGATCGGCCGCGGTCTAATCAGGCGGTGCCTACGTGTGTTGCAATTGCTGGAGGTCTCGGGGCAGCCGGAAGACATGAACATCGCCGGCTTTCATTTCCACGGCCTGCAAGGCAAGCCGAAGCGGTGGTCGGTGCGCGTGAGTGGGAATTACCGGATCACGTTCGGCTGGTCGGGCGAAAACGCTTTGGATGTGGATTTTGAAGACTACCACTAGGAGGAACCTTATGGAGCGAAGGAATGGACTTCCGCCAGTTCACCCAGGAGAGATCATCAAGGAAGATATTCTGCCCTCGGTCGGTCTGTCGGTATCGGCTGCGGCTCGATCTCTGGGCGTCTCCCGCCAAATGCTGCACGACATCCTGGCCGAGCGCAAACCGCTGTCGGCCGTAATGTGCCTGAAACTCGCCCGCCTGTTTGGGAGTTCGCCCGAAGTATGGATGCGGTTGCAGGCAGCCTATGACATCAAGAAAGCCGAGCAGAACAAGGCGGTCATGAAACGCGTCGCACGGATCGTACCTGTAGAGCCGATTGAGGAAGCGCGGGTCTGACGCGGCTTTCATGTGGAAGTCATAGCGAAGAAGTTATTCTCAGCAATTGCTCCGAGCGTGCGACGGCGGTACACTCTGTATTTTATTCCATAAAGAATGGACCCACGGACTGAACTGCCCTTATACGTTTTTGCGCCCATAGTGTTCCTGGTGATCCTCGGTGCTCCCATCTGGTTCTCGGTCAAAACTCGTCCAGTCGGGCCTCTTCGCTATCGTTGGGGCACGTTTGTGGGCTTTCAGGGTCTCCTCGTTGCCGTCATAGCTTTTCGTTACACGGCTGTCGCGTTCGCCCAGGATGTCGGGCTCGGAGCTTGGCTTATAGCCACGTTCACTCTACTGGCTGTTGTAGCCGGTGTCGGCATAATCCGCCGCAAGCGATGGGGTGTGGTCTCGTTGATCGTTGTGCAGTCTAGCTTAATACTGGCAACCCTGTTTCGTCTACTATTTCCTGAAGCACTTTCGCCTTGAGTCCTACGACGTGGGTGCGGCTAACCCTACTCTCAACCGCAACCACGTTCATCCTCTCCAGGTGCGCTGGCCCGACACGCAGTCGCAAGCGGCGATAGCAGACTATCTTGACCAAGCCACGCTACGCATCGCCGCCGCGGCACAAACGATCACCTCGGCTATTTCCCTCCTCCGCGAATACCGCGCCGCCCTCATCTCCGCCGCCGTCACCGGCCAACTCGACATCCGCAAGCATGAAAAGCAACTGGAGGCTCTGGCGTGATCGACTCGCCAGCGCTGAATACGCGCACGCCGCGCCAAGCACTTGTAGTTGCCCGACGTTCGGACACGTCGATTCCTTCGCGGAAAGGCGGCCTACCGCTCTGTATTCCTCGGCGGTCACTCTCGGCCCGGCCTTTTCCTGTGACCCTTCTGTTCCATCCGTCCAACAGCGTATGATGTAAACACGTGAGCGTGNNCGCGGAATGACGGCCCGTAAACTGATACAACTATTGGGAGCCTTGCCGCCGAATATGCGGATTCCCGTCGAACCAGCCGTGATATCGGCCCTCAAAGATAAAAGCAGACCGCAGTACGTTTCCGAACAGGAGCAGGACAAGATCGACGCTGCGATCCTGCGGAAGAGATCGAAACAGCCGAAATACGTTCCCTGGGAAGACGTGAAAAAACGGCATGGCCTCCGGTGAGTGGCGGATCATATTGGAAACCCGGGCGGAACGCGATTTGGGCAGGCTCGGAAATCCATCCCTCGTCCGGGAGGCCCGCGAGGCGATCGACGATCTCCAATTCGATCCCGTGCCGCTTGGCGCCATCAAAATGAGGCGATACAACGATGCGTACCGGGTGAGGTTCGGTGCGGATGCGTACCGCATCGTCTACCGGCTTGACGAGAAACGGCGCGTCATCCGCGTGTTTGCCGTCGGCCCGCGCGGGACTGTCTATCGGGGCATTCGAGGATGAAAAGTTCTTGGATGCGGACGGGCGACTCGAAAAGCTCTTCCAACATGAGGTCCTCCTTTTTAGGACGTCATGATTATGCGGAGTTCCAATATCAGCAGATGGAATACCTCGTTTGATCCGACAGGACTTTGCCCCCAGATATAATTGCTTGCTCCGCATAGAAATGGACTCTGTTCGTTGTAATGATGTGGAATGCTGACGGTAACCCTCCACGGTGACCCGTTGTCTCCCTGCCCACACACACAGGTGCGCAGCGGCTCGAAGCCGATTCCGGGCATGGGAGGGCTTGAACGTAACCGTGGAAGAGGGCCTGGAGCAGTTAGCCACGCTATGCTCCATGGAGGTCAAGGTAGAAGGCGGCGCCAGTTGCCTGCGCATGCCGTCGCCGCGCGATGCATCGCGCGGATTGCTCCAAGCGGCCTCCGTGCAGGTGCCGGAAGTACTGCCCCATTTGGACACTCGTGTAATCACGCGCCGGTCGCTCCAATCACGGCGTAAAGTTCCTACATCAACAACGAGTTAGAAACGGGGGGAACACCGATCCGAAAAGGTGAACATCCGATGAAACGCGTCGCACGGATCGTACCTGTAGAGCCAATTGAGGAACTGCGGGTCTGATGCGACCTCTCACGGGGCAGTCACCGTCTGGCGCCGCAACGAGTTGATATACTGACGATTCCGGCGCCGCACTTGCTGTTGCAGTGCGCTGCCGATGCGGCAATCACGGCAATGGGCCGGCTCGGCCTTTTCGAATCCCCCCATTAATCCTCTATTCATCTCCGAAATTCTATACTGAATCCTCACCGATGTCGCAAATCTTGCCGATTGCGGGCATTGCCCTCGCGCTCTGCCAGTACGCCTACGCCCAAGCGCCTCCCGATAACGCCGCGCCCCTGCGCCTCACCCTCCAGGACGCCATGGAGCGCGCGCAAAAATATAGCCAGCAGACCCTCACCGCCAACATCGCCGCCCTGCTGGCGCGCGAAGATACCGTGCAGGCCAAAGCCGCCCTGCTGCCCGCCGTCAACGGCATCAGCCAGTACATCTACACTCAGCCCAACGGCACACCCAGCGGCACTTTCGTCCCCAACGACGGCGTCCACATCTATAACGACCAGGCCACTGTCCACGCCGACCTCTTCGCCCCCGTCAAACGCGCCGACTACCACCGCGCCATGGCCGCCGAGGCCGCCGCCCGCGCCAGGGCCGACATCGCCACTCGCGGCCTCATCGCCACCGTCATGCAGGACTACTACGCCATGGCCGTCGCCGCGCGTAAGATTCACAATGCCGACTTGAGCGTCGCCGACGCCCAGTCGTTCCTGGACATCACCGAGAAGCAGGAAAAAGGCGGCGAAGTGGCCCACTCCGATACCGTGAAGGCGCGGCTTCAGCTCAACGACCGCAAGCGCGATCAGCAGGAAGCGCAGCTCGCGTTCGACAAGGCGCGCATCGGGTTCGCCGTCCTGCTGTTCCCCGATTACCAGTCGAATTTCACCGTGGTGGACGACCTCGACACGCTCGCCGCTCTGCCGGTGTATACCGAAATTCAAACGCTCGGCGGCAGGAATAATCCCGACATCCGCGCCGCGCAAGCCACCGTCGAGGAGCAGGATTATGAGATCCGCTCGGCGCGCGCGGAGATGCTGCCAGCCGTCTCCATGGACTACTTTTTCGGTATCAGCGCCAACCAGTTCGCCATCCACAATCCCGAGGGTCAGAACCTGCTCGGGTCGGTAGTACAGGCCCAGTTGACCATCCCTCTGTGGACCTGGGGCGCGGCGCGCAGCAAGGTGAAGCAGGCCGAATACAAGCTGCGGCAGGCCAAGAACGATCTTACTTATACCCAGCGTAACCTGCTGGCTGAGCTGGACGCCTTCTACCGCGAAGCCGCCCTGGCGCGCACGCAACTGGCTTCCCTGCGCGAGTCGGTCGAGCTCTCCAAACAGAGTCTCGACCTCACCCTGCTGCGCTACCAGGCGGGCGAAGTCTCGGTGCTGGAAGTGGTGGACGCGCAGGCGAGCGCGCGCGACGCGCGCAACGCCCTGGACGATGGCCTGGTGCGATACCGCGTGGCCGTCGGCAACCTGCAGACACTCACGGGAGCGTTTTAGGCAATGAAGAATCGATGGTTGTTCGCAGTGCTGGCCGCCGGCTTGCTCGCGGCCGGCTGTGCCAAGAAGGAGGAGGCGGAGGTGGAAGCGCCCGCGCCCGTCCAGGTCACCGGCGTGACCCAGGAGCCCATTCGCCGCATCGTGGCCGGCGATGGCGTGCTGTTCGCGCAGGACCAGACCAGCGTGATGCCCAACATCAGCAAGCCGGTGGCGAAGTTCTACGTGAATCGCGGCGACCACGTGAAGCAGGGCCAATTGCTGGCCACGCTGGAGAGCCGCGACCTGGCGGCCGCCGTGGCCAACGCCAAAGCCCAGGTGAACCAGGCGGCCCTGAACGTACACAGCGTTGAACTGGCGACCGTTCCGGAATCGATCGTGAAGGCGCAGGCCGATGTGGACTCGGACACCGAGCAACTGGACGCCGCCAAGAGGCTTTTCGACAGCCAGCAGAAGCTCTTCGAGCAGGGTGCGCTGGCCGGCCGACGGGTGGACGAAGCGCGTGTGGCATACGTTTCAGCCAAGTCGCAACTGGACGGCGCCAAGGAGCACTTGCGAACGCTCAATTCGGTGAGCAAAGAGGACCAGATCAACACGGCGAAGGCGCAACTGCAGGCGGCCAACGCGCAGTTAGCCGCCGCCGAAGCGCAACTCAGCTACGCCGAGATTCACAGTCCGCGAACGGGCGTGGTGGCCGACCGGCCCCTCTACGAAGGGGAAATGGCCGTGCCCGGTACGCCCATGCTCACCGTCATGAACATCTCACGTGTGGTGGCGCGCATCAACATCCCGCAGAACCAGGGCGGTAGCGTTAAAGTGGGCCAAACGGCGGAAGTGATACCCGCCGATGGCGGCGACATGGTGCCAGGCAGGGTCANNAACCCCGGCGAGCGCCTCAATCCGGGAGCCAGCGTGCACGTCAAAATCATCACGGAGCTAGTTAAGAATGCCACTACCGTGCCGACGGCCGCGATCCTGCCCGGCGAAGAAGGCGGTACGGCGGTCCTGGTGATCGACGCCGATTCGGTGGCCCACCGTCACCCCGTCACCACGGGGATCCGCGAGGGCGGCAAGGTCCAGATCCTGACCGGCGCGCGGCCCGGCGACGAGGTCGTGGTAGTGGGCGGTATGGGTGTCGACGACAAGGCCAAGGTGAAGAAAGTGGACACTACGGTCCAGGAATCGGACGACGATGACAATGCGCCCGAAGCTCCCAAGGACGCTTCCAAAGACCAGAAGAAAGACGAGGCCAAGCCGAAAGCGAAATGAGCGACCCTTCGACCTCCCAGCCGGACGCGCCGCACTGGACTGCCCGCCACGGCAAGCCCATCATCTTCGTCATATTGACGCTGGTTGCCGTGGGCATCTATCTGGCGCTCACCATCCCCGTTTCGGTTTTCCCGGATACCAATTTTCCGCGCATTGTGGTCGGCGTGGATAACGGCGTGTTTCCTATCGACCAGATGCTGGTCACCGTCACCAAGCCGCTCGAAGACGCCGTCAACGTGGTCCCCGGGCTGGACCATTTGTTTTCCATCACCAGCCGCGGCACTGCCGAGATCGACCTGTTTTTCAACTGGAACGCCGACATGAACCGCACGCTGGAGCTGGTGAACGCCGCTCTGGCGCGCGTGCAAACCACGCTGCCTGCCACCGCGAAGATTACCGCCAACCGCCTGACCTTTGCCGCGTTTCCGATCATGGGCTACAGCATGACGTCGGACCGGATTCCCCAGACTACGCTCTGGGAACTGGCCAATTACGATATCAAGCCACGCCTCAACCGCCAGACCGGAGTGTCGCAAGTGGTGGTGCAGGGCGGCCAGGTGCCCGAATTCGAAGTGCAACCCGACCCCGCCAAGCTGGTGCAGGCGGGCGTGACCATCCCAAATATTCTGGACGCCATCGGGCGCAGCAACATGATTGATTCGCCGGGACTCATAGAGGTCAACCATGAATTAGTGCTCAGCCTGGTCAGCGGCCAGACGAAGACCCCGGAAGAAATCGGCAACATCGTTATCCGCACCACGCCCGCGGGAGCGCCCATCCGCATCGCCGATGTGGCGCAGGTCCATCCCTCGGTGATGCCGGTCTACACCGTAGTCACGGCGAATGCCAAGCCCGCGGTCCTGTTGAATATCCTGCGCCAGCCGGATAGCAACAGCGTGATCGTGGCGGACGCAATCAAGAAAGAGATCGCGCAACTCAAGAAAGATCTGCCGAAGGGCGTGGAGCTGCGCCCGTTTTACGATCAATCGCTCATCGTCACGGAGTCCATCGACAGCGTGCGCGACGCCATCCTGCTGGGGCTGGTGCTGGCGTCGCTCATCATGGTGCTGTTCCTGCGCGATTGGGGCACGTCGCTGGTGGCCGGCCTGGTAATTCCCGCCACTATCGCGGTCACCTTCATCGCCTTGCGATTCATGAACCAGAGCTTCAACCTGATGACCCTGGGCGGTCTGGCCGCGGCGGTCGGGCTGGTGATCGATGACGCCATCGTGGTGGTGGAGAACATTGTCATGCACCGCGATTCGGGGCAGTCGCGCGCCGAGGCCATCCGCAGCGCCATCCGCGAGATCCGCGTTCCCCTGGTCGGTTCCACGATTACGCCGATCGTGGTCTTTCTGCCGCTGGTCGCCATCACTGGCGTCACGGGCGTATTCTTCCGCGCCCTGGCAGTCACGGTGGGAATGGCGCTGCTCACGTCGCTGGCGCTGGCGCTCACCTGGACTCCCACGCTGAGCCACTACTTCATCCGCCAGCGTTCCGGCCGCAGCGCCGAGGAGCATCACTCCGTTCCTCCCTTCCTCATGAACGCGTATGCCGGGGTGCTAAAAGTCACCCTGGAACATAAGTTCGTGCTGGCGGCTTTCTCCCTGCTGCTGATCGCCGGTGCCTATTTGTGTTACAAGAACACCGGATCCGACTTACTGCCCGCCATGGACGAGGGCGGTTTCATTATCGACTACATCATGCCGGCCGGATCGTCGCTGGCGGAAACCAACCGTGTGATCACTCACGTGGAAAAGATCCTGCGGGACACTCCGGAGGTGGAAAACACTTCCCGCCGCACCGGCCTGCAACTTGGTCTGGCCCAGGTCACCGAAGCCAATACCGGCGACATTTCCGTCAAGCTGAAAGCCGACCGCAAACGCACCGGGGAACAGGTAATCGCCGATGTGCGGGCCAAGATCCGCGAACAAGAGCCGGTGCTCGACGTGGAGTTTCCGCAGCTTTTGCAGGACATGATTGGCGATCTGACCAGCGCTCCCGAACCGGTGGTCATCAAGCTCTTCTCGCAGGATCCGGCACTGCTGGAAAAATGGGCCACTTCCGTGGGCGACACCATCAAGAAGCTCCCCAATGTGGTGGACGAACTGAACGGAATCGAAAACACCATCAGCGGTCCGGCCACAACGTTCAACGTGGACCAGGTGGTGACGGCGCGCGCCGGCTTCTCGCCGCAGGAATTGGAACTCGACGCCAGCGCCATGCTGCAAGGCGAACCGGCCTCTGCGCCGGTAGTGGTCAACGACCGCTCCTACACCATCCGCGTGCGATTCCCGCGGGCGGTGGGCAAGACGCTCGATTCCATCCGCCAGACCATGCTGATCAGCGGCACCGGCAAGACTGCGACCATTGGGTCGCTCGCCAGCGTGGAAGAGATTCCCGGCGAAACTGAGATTCGCCGCGACGATCTGCAACGGAACGTACAGGTGACCGCGCGCTTCGAAGGCATGAACCTGGGCGACGGCATGAAGGTGGTGCAGAAGGCCATCGACGATATGAAGCTGCCGCCCAGCATCCGCGTGCAGTACGGCGGGCAATACGCGGAGCAGCAGAAATCGTTTAAGGACCTGGCATTCGTGCTGGTGCTGGCCATCGTGCTGGTCTTCATGGTGTTGCTCTTCGAATTCGGCGATTTCGCCGCGCCGATTGCGGTGATCTCTTCGGCCCTACTCTCTACCTGCGGCGTGTTTCTGGCGCTCCTGATCACCGGGACCACGTTTAATCTTTCGTCGTTCATGGGACTGATCATGGTGATCGGCATCGTGGCCAAGAACGGTATCCTGCTGCTGGATGCCGACCAGAAGTTTCGCGCCGCCGGGATGTCGGCGGAGGAAAGCATGCTTCGCGCCGGCGAGCGCCGGTTGCGTCCTATTATGATGACCGCGCTGGCCACCGTGGCCGGCATGGTTCCGCTGGCCCTCGCCTGGGGCGCCGGCTCTCAAATGCTGCAACCCTTGGCCATCGCGGTGATCGGCGGCATTCTCGCCTCGATGGTTCTCTCATTGGTGGTGACTCCGGCCGTTCACTACTACATTGGAGGCCGGGACTAACTTGATTACCGCTCCCTTACGGTCGCGGCTCGGTATGCGCGGTCGTGGTTCGGTACGCGACTTCGTACCGAGCCGCGACCGTAAGGGAGCGGTTTTACAAAAAGGAGTAACACTCACTATGAAGAAAGTTCTCGCAGTAGCTCTGGTGATCGGCGCGGCGTGGGCCGCCGAGGGCTACAAGGTCATCAGTAAGATCAAGATCGGCGGCGAAGGGCGTTGGGATTACACGACTTTCGACGCGGTCAACCGCCGCTTGTATGTATCGCATAACTCGAGCGTCGAAGTAGTCGATCCCGATGCCGGCAAGGTGGTGGGGACCATCCCCCAGCTTCATGGCGTACACGGAATCGCCATCGCCAACGACCTGAATCGCGGATTCATTACCAACGGCAGTAACACCTCTAACAGCGTCACCATCTTCGATTTGAAGACGCTGGCTAAGATCGGCGAACCGGCCGCGGGCAAGGGACCGGACGCGGTCTGCTATGAGTCGAAAACCAAACGCGTATTCGCCATCAATCACGGCGGCACGGACGCTACGGCGATCGACGCCAAGACCGGTGAAGTGATCAAGAGCTTCCCCACGGGACCAACGGGCGAGTTCTGCCAGACGGACGGAGCGGGAACGCTTTTCGTCAACCTGGAGGATTCCGCGGAACTGCTGCAGATTGACGCCGCCAAGGCGGAAGTTACCAAGAAACTGTCGTTGGCGCCCTGCGAGGGTCCGTCCGGGTTAGCCATCGATGTAAAAAACAAGAAGCTGTTCTCTGTCTGCGCCAACAAGATGATGATGGTGATCGATATTCCGTCGTGGAAGATCGTTGCCACGCCGGCCATCGGGGCCGGTCCCGATGCCGCGGGCTTCGATTCCACTCTCGGCCTGACCTTCAGTTCCAACGGCCAGGACGGCACTATAACGATCGTGAAGGCGGTGAACGGCAAGTACGACGCGGTCGACACGGTTACCACCGAGCGGAGCGCCCGTACGATGACGGTGGATGAGAAAATGCACCGCATCTATTTGTTGGCGGCCGAATACGGCGCGCAGCCGGCGGGGCAAAAGGGCCGGCCGCAAGCCACTCCCGATACGTTCCATGTCCTGGTAGTTGGAAAGTAGAAAGAAGGAACATATGAAGACATTACTCGCGTTAGTAACTGGAACTATAATGGTCGCGACGTTGGCGATCATCGCTATGGCGCAGGCCTCCGGGCCCAACAAAGTACTGCAGATGGCTCGTGTAGGCGGCGACGGCCGGTTTGACTATGTCTTCGCGGATGCCGAGGGACGCAAGTTATATGTGCCGCGCACCGGCACTACCCCGCGAGTGTCCGTCTACGACCTGGAAACGCTGAAACTGTTGGGTGAAATCCCCAACGTGAATGCGCGCGGCGTGGCAGTGGATCCCAAAACGAGCCACGGTTTTGCCAGCAGCAGTCCGGTGGCGATGTTCGACACCAAGACCCTGGCGCCAATCAAGACGATTGCGGTTGAAGGCGGCCCCGACGGCATTCTATTCGACTCGTTCAATCAGCGCGTCTGGGTATTCAGCCACCGCGCGCCCAACGCCACCATCATCGACACCAAGGACGGCTCGATTGTGGAGACGCTCGACCTGGGTGGAGCGCCGGAGCAGGCCGCGACCGACGGCAAGGGCCATATGTGGGTCGACCTGGAAGATAAGGATCAGATCGCCGCGGTGGACACTAAGGCGCTCAAAGTAACTGCCACTTATGGTCTGGACGGCAAAGGCGGCGGACCGGGTGGGCTGGCCTTCGACCCCAAGAATCGCATTCTCTTCGCCTCTTGCCACACCCCGGCGACGATGGTGATTCTCAATGCCGATACCGGCAAGGTTCTCGACGCGCTTCCTATCGGCACGGGCACGGATGGGGCTACTTTCAATCCCAATACCATGGAAGCTTTCAGTTCCAATGGCGATGGTACGTTGACGGTGATCAAGGAAGAGAGCGCCACGAAGTTTTCGGTGGAACAGAACGTGCAGACGATGCGCGGCGCCAAGACGCTGACGCTCGACAGCAAGACAAATCGCGTTCTGATGATCGCCGCGGAGACGGCCCCAGCGCCTGCGCCTCCGCCCGATGCTCCGAAAGCCGACCCGAAGGGCGGCGGCCGGGGACGGGGCGGCGTCATGGTGCCCGACTCGTTCACGATTGTGGTAGTGGGGAGTAAGTAGAAGAACGGACGTGGCGCAGACACTCGTGTCTGGATAGCGCCGAGACTCGTCTCGGCGCTCCGGGGCGAGACGAGTCTCCGAACTCCTGACGTCGCCCCGCAATGTCGGGCGGTAGAGGTCCATAGTGGGGCAGGGGGTGCTCGCCTGCCAGTCCGCCTGCACTGAACTCGGCCCGTTGCCCAAACAAGATAGAGGGCCGGCGAGCACCGCCTGCCCCACCTAAGGGCTCATCCAAATTCGCCCCACGATTTCGGGTCCGGGGAAGATGAGTTGAGCCAATGTCCACTGTGCGCCATCGCGGCGAAGTGGCACAGACACTCGTCTCGGCGCTTCGGGGCGCTTGCTGTCACTCCCGAAGAGGGTCGAGACGAGTCTCGACCGGCAGGCAAGAGTGCCTGCGCCACAAGAACGGCTGATCCCAAATTCGACGTCAGTTTGGAGTGAGAACTTCGCACACGGCGGTGCACTGTACGGTATGGCAGAAACTCGCCGCCGCCTCCCGCATGACTATCCGCAAGGGAAAGGGCTCTTCGCGACTTGGCACCTGCACGGCAGCGTTCCGCACGGCAAGTACCCTCCTCCCAACAAGCGGGCCGCGGGCGCAGCTTTCGTGTGGATGGATCGGTATCTGGACACTGCGCGAACCGGGCCGATGTATCTCGCTCAGGAGCCGATAGCACATGTCGTCATGGCATCCCTGCGGCACGGCGAACTGCTGGGACACTACGATCTGGCGGCCTATGCGATTCTCTCCAATCATGTGCACGTGCTGCTACTGCCGAGGATCTCACCCGCACGCCTGTTGCAGTCGCTAAAGGGAGCGACGGCGAGGCAGGCTAATCTCATATTGGGACGCACGGGCGAGACGTTCTGGCAAGCCGAGTCCTACGACCATTGGGTAAGAGACGATGGCGAACGGCAGCGAATTCCCGCCTATATTGAGGAAAACCCTGTGAAAGCAGGTCTTGTGCAGCACGCGTCGGATTATCGTTGGTCCAGCGCGCACGAGCGCGCCGAGACGAGTCTCGGCGCGGCAGACACGAGTGTCTGCGCCACATTGTCAGAGCAGTAGTTCCTCCAGCTTCAACTTCCCCGTATAGATCGCCATCCCCAGCGCCGCATGCACATTCATCGCCTGCAGCGCGCGGACCTCTTCGATTGTCGTGATCCCGCCCGCCGCGGTCAGCTCCAGCGACGTCGCCGCGCGCAGTCGACGGAACCAGTCGAGATCCGTGCCCTGCATCATGCCCTCTTTGTCCACATACGTGCACAGAAAGCCCGAGCAGTAAGGCTCCAACTCGCGCAGCACCGCTTCCGCGCTCAAGTTGGTCGACTCCCGCCAGCCCTTCACCACAATGCGGCCGTCCTTCGAATCCACCGCGACAATCAGCCGCTCGCGGTCGAGCCTGGCCAGAAATTCCACGTTGACGCCCATCGGCCCGAACGCCGCCGTCCCCACGATCACGCGATGCGCGCCCTGATCGAGCAACTCGCGCGCCCGCTCCACACTGCGGACACCGCCGCCCACGCGCGTTACCGCTTTCGACGCCAGAAACCGCACCAGGTCGCCGTTCGATCCGCGTCCCATGGCGGCGTCGAGATCGATCACCTGAATCTCCGGAAACGCGGCGAATTTGCGCAGCATTTCCTCCGGCGAATCGCCCTCCAGCGCCTTCTCGCGACCCTGCACAAGCTGCACTACCTTGCCGTCCATGAGGTCGATGCACGGAATGATCATGCGGCCCCCCGCACCGCGATGCCGCGGCGGTCCAACTCTTCTTTCAATTGATTCACGGTGTACGTCCCGTAATGGAAAATGGAGGCCGCCAACGCCGCGTCGGCGCACCCCTCGGTGAGCACGCGCACGAAATGTTCGGGCTTGCCCGCGCCGCCGCTGGCGATCACCGGCACGTGCGTGGCGCGCGACACCGCGGCCGTCAGCGTGCAATCGAAACCGTCCTGGACGCCGTCGGTGTCCATNNGCCTGCGCGCCGAATTCCTGCGACAGTTCGCCGATCAGCTCGGGACGGCGCACCGCCGCGGTATTCACCGAGACCTTGTCGGCGCCCGAGAGCAGAATGCGGCGCGCGTCGGCCACCGAGCGGATGCCGCCGCCCACCGCCAGCGGAATGAAAACCTTGCGTGCGGTGCGCGCCACCACGTCGGCCATGATCTCGCGGGCGTCGCTGGAGGCGGTGATGTCCAGGAAGACCAGCTCGTCGGCGCCGTCGCGATTGTAGCGCTCGGCGAGTTCCACGGGATCGCCGGCATCGCGCAGGTTGACGAAATGGACGCCTTTCACTACGCGGCCGCCAGTCACGTCAAGGCAGGGGATGATGCGTTTAGCCAGCATTACAGAAAATTCCTCACGATGCGCAGCCCGATGGCGCCCGATTTTTCGGGATGGAATTGCACGCCCGAGACGTTGCCCGCTTCCAGCACCGCCGTGTATCGCAGCCCGTAAGTGCAAACCGCCGAGGCCTGCGGGACCACCGGCACGTAGTAGCTGTGCGCGAAATAGACGTACGACCGCGGCGCGATGCCGCGCAGAAGGCCGGAATCGGGCTGCGTCTCCAATTGATTCCAGCCCATGTGCGGCACGCGCGCGCCCAACGGAAAGCGCTGGACCGCGCCGGGGAAGAGTCCCAGGCCGCGGACCTCGGGCGCCTCTTCGCTCCGTTCGAACAGCGCCTGCATGCCCAGGCAAATCCCCAGAAACGGCACGCCGGCGCGGAGGCGTTCGAGCAGCGTCTCACGCACGCCCAGGTCGTCGAGCGCGCGCATCATTTGTCCGAAATGGCCCACGCCGGGCAGCAGAATCCTGGTGGCCTGCCGCAGTCCTTCGGAATCGCGAATGAGCGTGTACTCGCAGCCGAGCTCGCCCAGCGTGTTTTTCACCGACTGCAAATTGCCGGCGCCGTAATCGAAGATGGCAATCATAGCAGCCCCTTGGTGGATGGCAGTTGATCTTTGAGGCGCGCGTCCTTTGAGCAGGCGTATTTCAGGGCGCGCGCGAAGCACTTGAAAATAGCCTCGAGCTTGTGGTGGTTCGACCGGCCGTAAAGTACTTTGGCGTGCAGGTTGGCGCCGGCGTGGTTCACGAAGCCGCCGAAAAAATCCTCCGCCAGTTCGGATTGCAGGTCGCCCACCAGCCGCACCTTCACCCTATCCTTATATACCAGCGCCGGCCGGCCGCCCAGATCGAGCGCCACCACCGCCAGCGTTTCGTCCATGGGCAGGACGAAGTAGCCGGCGCGATTGATGCCTTTGCGATCGCCCAGCGCCTTGGAAAACAACTGGCCCAGCACGATGCCCACGTCTTCCACGGTGTGGTGCTGGTCCACGTCGAGATCGCCCGTGGCGTTCAGCGTGAGGTCGAACCCGCCGTGTTTGGCAAACAGTTCCAGCATGTGGTCGAAGAAGCGGATGCCGGTCGAGA
>PLRZ01000554.1:15002-18643 GCA_003164075.1 Bryobacterales bacterium
GGCCCGCTCCTCCTGGAACAGAAATACCAGGTCGAGATAGCGCGGATTGGATGGCGCGGCGATGCCGATGAACGGGACCTTCGCGGCCCGGGCGGAGCGCGCATCGTCGACGGAGTCGCCCACGTAAATGAGCTTGGCGCCGGGATTCTCGCGCGCGATGCGCAGCAGTCCATCGGGCGCGGGCTTGGGATTCTCGACGTCTTCCATGGCGATGATCGGGTGGAAGGTGAGGCCGCCGGCAAAGCGCGCGAGCGTGAGCGCGGCTTCCTCGCGAGGGCGGCCGGTGAAGACCGCCAGGCGGAATTGTTCGCTTAGCTTTTCCAGCATGCCGGGGCGCGCCACCCACTTCTCGCGGAGGATCAGGCCTTCGGTGCCGGCGCCACCGAGGAAGAGCGTCTGAAAGTGCGCCTTCATTTCCTCGAACGGGACGTCGCACCCCACGCCGGTGACGATGTGGTGGGTGAGCCGCCAGTCATCGTTGAACCCGCCCTGGTTTTTGAACTCCTGAATCTGCTCGTGGGTGGGACGCGCGCCGGTGTAATGCTCCACCGTGGCGGCGATGGTCTCGCGGTAGCTCGCGGTGACGTCCACCAGTACGCCGTCCATGTCGAAAATGAGAATAGGTTGAGTCATGGAATCACGGCCTCACTCGTTTCACCGGTACATGGCGAGAGCGTCCGGAGGACCACAGATTCCACGAAATCAGGAGTTCGCCACAAAAATAACGAGCTCATCGTTTGTTGTCCCAGATCTCTTCCAGCGCGGCCAGCAAGCGGCGCGTCTGCTCGCGCGTGCCCACCGTGAAACGCACGCAGCCGGGCGCTTCGTAACTGCGATCCCGCACCAGGATGGCCTGCCCGCGCAAAGCGTCGCGCACTTCGATGGCGCGCTTCCCCAGTTGCGCCAGCACGAAATTCGCCGAGCTGGGAACGTAAGCGATCGCAAGCTTCTCCAGGCCCACGCAGAGCAGTTCGCGCGCCGCCAGCACTTCGGCGACATACGTCTGTACGTACGTGGTATCTTCCACCGCGGCTTTCGCTGCCAGCACCGCCATGCCGTTCACGCTGTAGGGCGACTGCGCCTTATGCAGATAAGCGATATTGGCCTCATGCGAGAACAGGCAGCCCAGCCGCATGGCCGCCATTCCGAAGACCTTGGAAAACGTGCGGCAGACGAAGAGATTCGGCACGCGCTCGATCTCGGTGAGCGCCGTGACGCCGCAAAACTCGTAGTACGCTTCGTCCACCAGCACCGCCGCTTTGCGCGCGCGATGCAAAATCCGCTCGATTCCTAATAGCGAAATGCCCGTGCCGGTAGGATTGTTGGGATTCGACAGCAGCACCGCGCGCGTCTCCGGCGTGATGGCGTCCAGCACTTCCTGCAGCGGAAACTCCATGCCCGGCGGCGCGTACGCCACCTCTTTGAGTTTCGCGCCGGCCACGTCGGCGTAGAAACGGTACATGGCGTAGGCCGGCTTGAGGACCAGCACTTCCTGCCCATCGTCGACGTATGTATTGATGAAGACCTGGATGGCCTCGTCGGTGCCGTTGGTGAAAACGAACTGCTCGGGCTTCACGCGGAAATAGGCGGCGATGGCTTGTTTCGCGTCGCTGTACTCGGGGTAGACCGCGAGCCCGTCGGCGGTGATCCCCGCGCGGATGGCGTCGATGACGCGCGGCGAGCAGCCCACGGTATTCTCGTTGAAATCCAGCCGCAGTTTGCCGATTCGTCCCCCGGTGGGCGGCGAATAGGGGGCCATCTGCTGGACCGCGGGACGAGGCTTGATGGCCCCTTTCGGCAGCCTCATTTGCCCCTCACTTCCACCGACCGCGCGTGCGCTTCCAGTCCCTCCGCGCGCGCCAGCGTGGTGATGGCGGGCGCCAGGCGGGCCAGCGCCGCGGCACTCAGTTCCTGTACCGAGATCACTTTCACGAAATCGGTGACCGAGAGTCCGCCGCGGATGCGCGCGGCGCCGCCCGTGGGCAGAACGTGGTTCGGTCCCGAGGCGTAATCGCCCGCCGCTTCGGGGCTGTACGGTCCCACAAATATACTGCCCGCGTGGCGGATCCCCGGGAGCATGGCGGCATCGGGAATGCTCAAATGCTCGGGCGCGAAGCGATTGGCGATCTCCACGGCCTCCTCCAGCGAGGCCACCAACACCACCGCCGAATTGCGCGCGATCGATTGGCGCGCCACGTCCGCGGTGGGTAGCGTGGCCAATTGCCGCTCCACTTCTTTCACCACCGCCGCCGCCAGCCGCTTCGACGTGGTGAGCAGCACCGCCGACGCATCGACATCATGTTCCGCCTGCGCCAGCATGTCCGCCGCGAGATGGCGCGCGTCGCCATCGGCCGAAATAATCAGGATCTCCGTGGGGCCGGCCACGAAATCGATGCCCACTTCGCCCGCCAGCAGCTTTTTCGCCGCCGCCACNNTCGGCCACCGGCCGCGGCGACGCCACACAAATAGTGCGCACGCCCGCCACCTGCGCCGGAACCACGGTCATCAGCAGCGTGGAGGGCAGGGGATAGCGCCCCGAGGGAATGTAGGCCGCCACCGTATCGAGCGGCCGCACGATCTGCCCCAGCCGCAGGCCCGCGCCCATCTGCCGCGTCCATTCCCGCGGCTTCTGGCGGATGGCATAGGCTCGGATGTTGGCCTCCGCCGCTTCCACGGCGCGCGTGAATTCCGGCGCCAGCTTGCCGCGCGCAGCCGTGAGATCCCGTGCCGGAACGCGCACGCCGCGGCGCGAGAGTCCGTCGAATTTGCGCGCGTATTCCAACAGCGCGCGATCTCCGCGCTGCCGCACGGCATCCAGAATGGGCCGCACCACCGCCTCAGCTTCGGTGAGCCGCGCCGCCTTGCGCGCCAGCAGGGGGCCGACTTGCTTGCTCTCCAGTATGCGCATCACAGCACGATCTTATTCAACGGATACTCCACGATGCCCTCGCCGCCGGCCTGCTTGAGGCGCGGAATAATGTCGCGCACGGTGGTCTCATCCAGAATGGTATTCACGGCCAGCCATTCCTCGTCGCTGAGGTGGGAAATGGTGGGCCGCTTGAGCGCCGGCAGCACCGCCAGCACCGCTGCCAAATGATCCTTATGGACATTCAACATCAGCCCGACCTTGCCCAGGGCGTTGATGGCCCCCTGCAGCAGCATGCGCATATCTTCCAGCTTCTGCCGCTTGGCGGGATCTTCCCACGATCCTTTATTAGCGATCAACTGGGTGTTCGACTCCAGCACCGTGTCGATGATGGTGAGCTTGTTGGCGCGTAGCGACGAGCCCGTCTCGGTGACTTCCACGATGGCGTCGGCCAGCACCGGCGGCTTCACTTCCGTGGCGCCCCAACTGAATTCCACTTTGGCCGTCACGCCATGTTGCGCCAGGTAGCGTTTGGTAGTGGCGACCAACTCGGTGGCGATGATCTTGCCTTCGAGATCCTCCACACGGCGGAAGGGCGAGGCCTCCGGCACGGCCAGCACCCAGCGCACTTTGCCGAAGCTTTGTTTGGCGTAGATGAGGTCGGCCACCGCTACCACGTCGGCCTCGTTCTCCTGGATCCAATCGCGGCCCGTGAGGCCGGCGTCCAGGATGCCGTCTTCCACGTAGCGGGCCATTTCCTGCGCGCGGATGAGCA
>PLRZ01000392.1:0-1033 GCA_003164075.1 Bryobacterales bacterium
GGCGTGGGCTGGTACCGCCAGAGTTTCTCGCTTCCGGCCAACGATGCCACGCGCTCCGTATCGGTGGAATTCGACGGCGTCATGGCCAATAGCGACGTCTGGATCAACGGCTTTCATTTAGGCCAGCGGCCGAACGGCGCCGTCAGCTTCGCCTACGATCTGACCGGTCATCTGAAATTCGGCGGCACCAACGTGCTGGCGGTGCGCGCCGACAACGGATCGCAGCCGGCGTCGCGCTGGTACACCGGCGCGGGCATCTACCGGCATGTCCGCCTGGTGGTCGCGAGCCCGGTCCACCTGGAGCGTTGGTCCACCTTCGTCACTACCCCCAGGGTGTCCGCCGGCGAAGCCACGGTGCATGTCGCAGGCACGATCATGAACCGGTTCGCGGAACCCGCCACGGTGGCCATCGAGATCGCCATTTTCGACCCCGCCGGCAAGGCCATCGATACGGTACACTTGAGCCCGCAAACGGCGCCCGCCGGCAAGACCGCCGACTTTCAGGGTGACGCGACCGTGAAGAATCCCGACCGCTGGGATATCGGCCACGGCGCCATCTACCGGGCGGTCGTCACACTGCGCGACGGCGCCACCGCGCTCGACGATGAGACCGTTCCCTTCGGCATCCGCGAGTTTCATTTCGACGCCGATACGGGCTTCTGGCTCAACGGCCGCAATCTGAAAATCAAGGGCGCCGCCATGCACCAGGATGGAGGCGCGGTGGGCGCCGCCGTCCCGTTGGGCGTGTGGGAGCACCGCTTGCAGTTGCTCCGTCAGATCGGCGTGAATGCGGTCCGCGCGGCCCACCATCCCTTTGCGCCCGAATTCCTCGACCTCGCCGATCGCCTGGGCTTCCTGGCGATGGACGAAACGTTCGACTGCTGGACCGTCGCCAAGAACCCCTACGATTACCACCTCTATTTCGAGGAGTGGTCGAAGGTGGACACGCGCGACACGGTGCGCCGCGACCGCAATCACGCCAGCGTCATCGTCTACAGCGCCGGCAACGAGATCCGCGACACCCCCAAGGCCG
>PLRZ01000392.1:1063-8743 GCA_003164075.1 Bryobacterales bacterium
CCCACGCGCAAGATTCTGGGAACCGAGAACCGCCTGGACCGCGCCGTCTGGCTGGCGTTGCGCGATAATCCGCCCTACGCGGGCCAGTTCCTGTGGGCCGGCTTCGATTACCTGGGCGAAGCACACCGCTGGCCGCAAATCGCCAACGACGAGGGCCTCTTCGACCGCACCGGCGGCTTCAAACCGGCGGCGTATGAGCGGCAGAGCTGGTGGTCGGACCAGCCGATGGTCTACATGGCCCGGCGCGTGGCGCCTCCGCCCGCCGCTCCCACCGATCCGGGCTATCAGGCCATGTTCCGGCTGGCTCCGCTAACGCTGCTCTCCGATTGGACCCCGGCGGACCGGGCCGCGCACGAAGAGAACGTGGAGGTCTACAGCAATTGCCAGGAAGTGGAGTTGACGCTCAATGGCAGGTCGCTGGGGTCGAAGCCGCTGCCGGCCGACGCATCGCCGCGCACCTGGCAGGTGGCTTTCGCCGCCGGCGCGCTGCAAGCGGTGGGCCGCAACCAGGGCCGCACTGCCGCGGCGTACGAACTGCGCACTGCCGGCCAACCGGCGAGGATTGCGCTCGCGGCCGGCGGCGACAGTTTGCGGGCGATCGCGTACGTCACCGCGCGAGTGGTGGATGAGCATGGCGTGCTGGTTCCCGGCGCGGACCAGGCGATCCATTTCCAGGTGGATGGCCCAGGCGCCATCGTCGCCGTGGATAACGCGGACGTTACCAGTCACGAGCCGTTTCAGGCGTCCGAACGGCACGCGTTTCGGGGCCAGGCGATCGGCATCGTGCGCCGTACTGCGGCGGCCGGCCGCATTACGGTGAGCGCATCGGCTCCCGGACTGGCATCCGGGAAGGTGGAAATTCAATGAAAGCGGACAATCGTGTCGCCGCGCAATTTCGGCTGGCTTGGGATTCCTTGCTCGGTGGGGCAGGCGGTGCTCGCCTGCCCTCTATTCCGTATAGGCAGCGGGCTTGGTTCAACGAGGACGGGCGGCAGGCGAGCACCGCCCGCCCCACCTCCGGGCTCATCCCAAATTCCGCGACATCGGGAGTTCGGAGTGCCCGCGCCGCGCTGGGGGCAGTCATGCTCCTTTCCGCTCTCGCCGCTCTCGCCGCTCACGCCGCCGAATTCCGCGTGTCCACGTACGGCGCCAAAGGCGACGGCAAAACCGTCGACACCGCAGCCATCCAAAAGACCATCGATGCCGCCGCGAAAGCCGGCGCCGGCACCGTCGTCTTTGACCCGGGCCTCTACCTCAGCGGCTCGCTGTTTCTGAAATCGGGAACGCACCTGCGCCTCGACGAGGGCGTGGAGATCCGCGGCGTCCAGGACCAGTCAGCCTACCCGGTGATGCAAACCCGCATTGCCGGAGTCGAAATGAAGTGGCCCGCGGCGCTCCTCAACGTCTTTGAACAGGACGGCGTCAGGATCTCCGGCAAGGGCACTATCGATGGCGACGGCAAGCTCTGGTGGGACAAGTACTGGGCATTGCGCGCGGCCTACGAGCCCAAGGGCCTCCGTTGGGCGGCCGACTACGATTGCCCGCGCCCGCGCCTGATCCAGATCTACAAGTCGACCGGCGTGAATCTGGAGGGGCTCACGTTCAAGCGCTCGGGCTTCTGGACGGTACACATCTGCTATTCGAGCAAGGTACACGTGGATGGCGTCACCATCCGCAACAATATCGGCGGCATGGGTCCGAGCACCGACGGCATCGACGTGGACTCCTCCGAGAACGTTCTGGTGGAACATTGCGACATCGAATGCAACGACGACGCCATCTGCCTCAAGGCCGGCCGCGACGCCGACGGACTGCGCGTCAATCGTCCCACGGCGCACGTGGAGATTCGCGATAACACGGTGCGCGGAGGCGCCGCCGGCGTCACCTTCGGCAGCGAAACGTCGGGCGGCATCCACGACGTGGAGGCTTACCGGCTGCACGTGCTCGGACGGGTATCGAACGGCATACTTTTCAAGTCGGCCAGCACGCGCGGCGGAACGGTGGAGAACGTCGACATCCACGATGTGGACATTCAGGGCACGAATGCGGCCTTCGGTATCACGTTGAACTGGAACCCCAGCTATAGCTATGCCAAACTGCCGGAAGGCGCCACCGATATCCCGGATTATTGGCGTGTGCTGGTGGCGCCGGTTCCTCCGGAAAAGGGCCTGCCGCATATTCGTCGCGTGCGGATTTCCAGCATCCACGCCAGCGGAGCGCAACGGGCTTTCGCGGTCAGCTCCTACGCCGAATCGCCCTTGCAGAATTTCACTTTCCAGGATGTGGACATCGCCTCCAAAATCGCCGGCAGCATTCAGAACGCCGAGAATTGGAAGTTCTCAAAGACCAGCATCCGCGCGTCCGATGGCAGCCGCGTGGTGGTGAAAGACAGCCGGAATGTGACCGGCCTCGAAGGACAATAGACCATGAAAACCGAACGCATTCCGCTTCCGCGGGCACTGGCAGCGTGCCTCGCTATTCTGGGCGCCGCTCATCCGGGCCTGGCCCAGAAAGATTTCGCGAACTGGCCGGCCGGGAAATCGCCCCGGGAAATCGGCAAGCGCGTCGCCGAACGTTTCGCCCCCAGCGCGCACCTGCGTACGAATACCATCATTTATCCCGAGGTCTGCGCCTGGTATGGCGCCCTGACCTTCGCCAAACTGAGCGGCGACAAGGACCTGACCCGCCGCCTGATTGCGCGCTTCGACCCGCTATTCGGGGCCGAATCGAAGCTGGTACCGACCGAGCGGCACGTGGATTTCTCGGTCTTCGGCACGGTTCCGCTGGAGATTTACATCCAGACCAAAGACAAGAAGTACCTCGAACTCGGCCAGACGATTGCCGACCGGCAATGGGAGAATCCCACGCCCGATGGGCTGACCGCCGAGACGCGCTTCTGGATCGACGATATGTTCATGATCACGGCGGTGCAAGTGGAAGCCTTCCGCGCCACCGGCGACCATAAGTACATCGACCGCGCGGCCCTGGAGATGACCGCCTATCTGGATAAGTTGCAGCAGCCCAGCGGCTTGTTCTACCACGCGCCCGACGTACCGTTTTACTGGGGCCGCGGCAACGGCTGGGTGGCGGTGGGAATGGCCGAGTTACTGCGGTCGCTACCCAAGGATCACCCCAAGCGGGCGGCCGTGCTGGCGGGATACAACAAGATGATGGCCACGCTACTGAAGTACCAGGGGCCGGACGGCATGTGGAAGCAGTTGATCGACCATCCGGAAGCCTGGCCGGAGACTTCCAGCACGGGAATGTTCACCTTCGCCATGATCACCGGCGTGAAGAATGGCTGGCTGGACGCGAAGACTTACGGCCCGGCGGCGCGCAAAGCCTGGCTGGCGTTGACCAGCTATATCGACGCCGATGGCGACATCGGCAACGTGTGCGAAGGCACGAATAAGTTGAACGATCTGCAATACTACCTGGATCGCAAGCGCAACACCGGCGATTTGCACGGCCAGGCGCCGGTCCTGTGGTGCGCATCGGCGCTGCTGCGGTAGGTGAGTGGCGGCCCCATTCCGCGCGCCAAAAACTGCTACCGTGTATGTTAATCCTGATGGCGGGGGCCCTTCTCACGGTTGACGACCTTTTGTGGTTTCTCTATCTGTATCCACTCCGCTTCCTGTCCGTGCTGACTCCGCCGGCTCTGATTTATCCGCTGGGAAATCTCTACCAGCTCTGTGCGCGAAAGCGCAGGGCCAAGGCCATCGACCGCATGCTGGGCGCCCCATCCGCCGGCATCGCACGCGACCGGGCGCCGCGGATCGCCAGTAAGTTTCTCGCCAATTCCTCCTTCCGCATGCTGGATGACCTGATACTCAGTTGGCCCTCTTGCACCCGAAGAATGCGCTGTCTGGGAATAGACGGCATCGAGCACCTGGAACGCGGAAAGGCCGCCGGCAAAGGTGTGATCTTATTGACAGCTCACTTTTCCGCGTGCCGCGTCGCCAAGCGGCATCTTGCCCGTATCGGATATCCTATCCTCACGGTGCGCCAGGAGATTTCAAAGGGAGAGTGGTGGGGACGCCTGGGGCGGCGAATTCTGGAGCGGCGCCGGGTAAACTTCCTGCATGCGATCATCGGAGAATCGGTGTATGTTCAGGATCCGGGATGCACTCTCAAAATTTTGCGCACGCTCCGGACCACCGGTCTGGTCGACATCCATTTCGACATGCCCTCCGGGTCCGGAACGCGGCCATGGCCGTTTCTGGGCGTCCCGTGGCGCTTCCCCACCGGGATATTCGAGCTGGTCCGGCTGTCGGGCTGCGCAGTGGTCCCCATGCTCTGTCTCGGCAGGAGTTCGGCCTTCCGCATCGTCTTCGGCCCCATGCTGGACATCGTCTCCGCCCCGGGGCGCGATGAGTTCGTCAGCGCGAATCTGCCGGCTTTCGTCGAGACCATAGAGAAACAAATCCGCGATTACCCGGAGGAATGGCAGCAATGGATGACCATCTAAGCGGCCCTTCGCAGGACACCATAGGGCGCGTCCGCAGAGTGTTTGTGGAGTCATTACACCTGAAGGTCGGGCACGCGGAGCTCTCCTACGAACGTATGTTGGAGGAGGCCGCCAGCCTGGATTCCATCGCGGTGCTCGAATTCCTCACAGCCGTGGAGAGGGAGTTCGGCATCTCTCTGGAACCGGAGTTCCTGGAGTTTGACTTCCTGCGGGATCTTGCCGGATTGGCCGCCTACATAGACGACCGGCTGGGCAGGCAGCGTGAGTGAAAGCTTCCACCCGCTCGAAAAGTACGCCGCCCAGACGCCGGCGGCCATTGCTCTGGCGGCTCCGGGACGCCGGCCGCTGACCTATGGGGAGCTCCCGGACACGTTGCGAGCCATCCGCCGGGCCGTGACTGGGGCGGGCTTTGAACCGGGCGAGATCGCGGCCCTGGTGCTGCCAAACGGGCCGGACCTGATCGCCGCATTCCTGGCGGTTTCCGCCGTGGGGGCCGGCGCGCCTCTCAACCCCGCGATGACCGAGAGTGAGTTCCGGTTCTACCTCGGCCGGCTGGGCGCCCGAACCGTCATACTCCCGGATCCCATGCCTGCGGCGGCATTGGCGGCAGCCCAGGCGCTCGGCATTCCCGTATTGAGAATGCGTTTCAGCCCCGGCGACACGGCGGGTTCCTTCCGTTTGGACGCGCCGCGGGCGACGCCGGCGCCCCCCGTCCGCCGCACCGATGCAGCGCTCCTGCTTTTCACATCGGCAACCACCGGCTCTCCCAAGCTGGTTCCGCTGACGTGGGGGAACCTGCGCGCCATGGCAGCCCGTGAAGCACACACGCTGCAGTTGAGCCCGGCCGACCGCTTGTTGAGCCTGATGCCGCTGTTTCACTTGCACGGCCTGGCGGCAGTGCTGACGCAGTTGTTCAGCGGCGGCACGGCGATCGCCATTCCGGGTTACCACCCCGCGACCTTTCTACCGTGGCTGCAGCAATTCCAGCCCACATGGTTCTCGTCGCACGCTCCGTTGAACCGCGCCATCCTGGCGCTGGCGCGCGCGCACCCGGAAGTCTTCCGGAGCTCGCCGCTGCGCGTGATTCGGATCACCGGCGCGACACCCGAAGCGGCAATTCCGGCCGCGCTGGAGGAAGCCGTGGGCGTTCCCGTACTGGCCGGCTACGGTCTGACGGAAACCGGCGGCGTGACCCGCAACACGGAGGCCGCGCGTAAGCCGGGGTCGGTTGGCCGCAGCAGCGGCCTGGAGGTGGCCATTATGGACGAGGCCGGGAATCTTCTGCCCGCGGAGGCGGAAGGCGAAGTCGTGGTGCGTGGGCCGTCGGTCACTTCCGGATATCTGGACGACCCGGAAGCGAACCTGGCGGCCTTTCGCGGCGGCTGGTTCCATACCGGCGACATCGGCCGCCTGGACGGGGATGACTTCTTGTTCCTCACCGGCCGCCTGAAAGAAATCATCAACCGGGGCGGCGAAAAAATCGTTCCGCAAGAAGTGGAGTGCGCGCTGTTGGCGCACGCCGCGGTGGCGGAGGCGGCGGTGTTCGCCGTCTACCATCGCACCTTGGGAGAGGATGTGGCCGCCGCACTGGTGTTGCGCCCGGGAGCCGCCGCATCGGAGCTGGAACTGCGCCGATTCGCGGCCGGCCGGTTGGCGCCCTTCAAGGTCCCGCGGCGGATCGTGTTCCTCGACGGAATTCCGCGCACCGCCACCGGAAAGCCGCGGCGGGCGCAACTGGCGGAGCGATATCGGGGTGGCATTCCATGGCCCGATCGATGACCCACGCACGAAACGCGATCGGCCCCCTGCTATCCATCGCCGTGCCCGCGGCCATCTGGTTCGCGCCGCTGGGCGTGAACGCCACCGCCCGGCACGCGCTGGCCGTGGCGGCATTCATGATCCTGGCCTGGATCGCGCCGGCTCTTCCGCACGCTCTCACGGGGATGGTGGGATGCTATCTGTTCTGGGTTCTGGGCGTGGTCCCGTTCCGCACCGCCTTCAGCGGCTTCGCGGACCAGACGGCATGGTTTCTGTTTGGGGCCGTCCTGCTGGGAGCCATGACCACCAAGTCCGGCCTGGGGCGCCGTCTGGCTTACCTGGTAATCCGGCGCACCGGCACCAGCTATTCCCGCATCCTGCTGGGGATGATTCTCACGTCCTTCCTGTTGACGTTCCTGGTGCCCAGCGGGATCGCTTGTGTGGCGATCATGGCGCCGGTGGCGATGGGCCTGATGGAGGTTTTGGGGATTCGCCGCGGCGGCAATCCGGGGCGGGGGATCTTCGTCACTTTGACATACACGGCCGGGTGCTTCGACAAGACGATCATCGCCGGCCCGGCCGCTATTCTGGCCCGCGGCATGATTGAAAAGGCAACCCACACTCCGGTTTCCTGGAGTCTCTGGCTACTGGCTTTCCTGCCCTGCACCCTGGTCACGATTTTCTTTACGTGGCGTCTGGTCGCGTGGCTGTACCAGCCGGAGGTACTGGCGCCGGAACGGGCCATGGCCTTTCTGGAGGAGGAGCTGGGGAAGATGGGCCGGTGGTCCCCCCAGGAGAAGAAGACGCTGCTGCTGGCGCTCCTGGCCCTGACTCTATGGATGACCGATTTGATTCACCATATCTCTCCAGCCATGATCGGCATCGGCGTGGGTCTTCTGGCCGCGGTGCCCGGCGTGGGTATTCTCGACCGGGAGGACTTGCAGCGGGTGAATTATCTCCCGGTCTTCTTCGTCGCCGCCGCTATCGGGATGGGCGAGGTGTTGGCGGAGACCAAGGCACTCTCCACCGTGGCCGCCGGCATGTTCGGCTGGATGGCGCCGCTGATTCACCACGGTTATGCTCTGGCGCTGGTTCCGTATTGGACCGCGTTCGTGTATCACATCCTGTTGGGTAACGAGATCTCGATGCTGGGAGCATCGATGCCGCCGCTGTTACGTTTTGCCGCCGCCAATGGGATTTCCGCTCTGCCGCTGGGGATGATCTGGACGTTCGCCGCGGGCGGAAAGATCTTCGTCTACCAGTCCGGGGTCATGGTGATGGGTTACTCCTACGGCTATTTCGAGGCACGGGACCTGCTGCGTGTCGGCCTGGCATTGACCGTTCTGGAATCGTTGTTACTGCTGGTTCTGGTGCCGTTCTATTGGCCGCTGATTGGGATTCGCTGAGGCAATACGGCATTCGGATCGAGGTTCACCACAGAGGCACAGAGGCAC
>PLRZ01000392.1:8786-14788 GCA_003164075.1 Bryobacterales bacterium
ATTCCACGCCATCAGGAGTTCTGACTTTCGAAATTACTCCCCCGCCGCCGCACTTGTCCGGAAAGGTTTTCTCTGTGCTCTCCGTATCCTCTGTGGCCTACCCGAAGGAAACGAGGCACCTCCCTTCTTACTCCAAGCCTTTCTTTGCCTTTGGTTTTCTCTGTGTCTCTGTGTCTCCGTGGTGAACAAACCCCTCACCCCAACCGAGCCACAATCTCGAAATTACTTCCCCGCCGCCGGAACGCGGCCGACTGTAACAGCCAATCGTCCAACTCGCGCGCCAAGCCGTACCCCCAACCCCATCCCGGAAACAGACCGGCCAGCGGCGACGATCCGAAATCGTAGATCTCCACCCGCGCGTCGAAGCCCGCATCGCTGAATAACCGGCACGTCGACTCCGGCTCCAGTTCGCGCTCGTCCGGTGTCTGGTAGCGCTTCATGATCCACGGAATCAGCAGACGCCCCACGGCGCCTGAAAGCCGCCTGCGGCTCGGATCCAGCGAATAGAACATGCCGCCAGGCGTCAGCCGGGTCCGCAACTGCCGCGGCACCTCCGCCAGCGCATCGTCCGGCAAATGATGCAGGAAGAAGATGGCCATCGCCACGTCGAACCGGCCCTCCACATCGCTGCCCTGTTCGAAGCGCACGTTGCGGATCCCGAGCCTCTCCGCGTCGGCGCGCGCCTGCCGGATGGCCGCCGAGGACAGATCCACGCCCACAATTTCCGCCACGTAGGGCGCCAGCAGGAGCTCGGTATCGCCGATGCCGCACCCCAGGCTCAACACCCGCGATCTCTTCCCCGCCCCGGTCAAATGCAGGATGCGCGCCACCGTATGGCATCGCAGCAGCCGCACCGCGGGACGCGCAAAATGCGCCTGCGCAAACCCCGAATAGAGCTTCTCGTGGTACTCGAGTTCCCGCTTGAGAACCTCCGGATCGGCCATCACGGCGTCCGGCGCGGCGCGCGAAAGGCGTGCCACGAAACGAACAGTCCAGCCGCCAGCAGCGACCCGTCGCGCAACAGGGTCCACTTGGAAATCGGCTCGCCCGGCCCGAAGCAGCCGCAGTTGATCTGCTGGCCGGCCAGCTTGGCGTGTACCATGGCCGAAAAGAAGACCACCAGGAACAACGAGACCAGGGTGGAAGAAATCCGCAGCCAGAAGCCCAAGATCAGCCAGAGGCCCAGCGCCACTTCCGCCGCCGGCAGCGTCCGCGCCAGCGGTTCCACGAAGCGGAACGGCACCAGGTGGTAGGAATCGATGCCCATGGCGAACAATGGCCAGGGGTCGCGCAGCTTGACATAGCCGCCATAGATGAACACCGCGCCCAGGATCACGCGCAGCGCCACCAGCGTCCAGCGTAGGGGCTTACTTTGGTAGGAACCCATCGATCATCGATTTCAACAAACGGTAGTCGGGAGCCGGCGGAAGATTGTAGTGCTTCCCGCCAACGGTAAGAACCAGGGTGGGCGTCTGGTTGAGGCCTATCGCAATGGCTTCCTGGTACTCGGCCTCGATTTCGGCCAGGACACCGGGATCCTTCGCCAACGCCTGCACCTTCTTCTGGTCCGCGGGCGACGGCAGCGCCGACGCCACCGCGGCCCAGACGTTGCCGCCGATAGCCCACGTCGCCTGCTGTGCATACAGAGCGTCGGCCACCTGTTGATACTTGCCGATCCGCGCCGCCGCTACGGCATATTCAAAGGCTTCGCGCGAATGCTCGTGCCCCGCCCCGGTAAGCGGAAACGCGCGGTCCACGATGTAGACTTTCCCGTTGACCACATAGTCGCTCTTCAACTGTGGCAGCACCGTCTCGTGGAGCACCCTGCAGTGCGGGCACGTAAAATCGCTGAAAATTTCCAACTTCACCGGAGCCGTAGGGAACCCGATGGCTCTGTTCTTGTCGACATCCGGAGTCGCCGCCAGACAGGGCAGCACTACCATTAACGCAGCCGCATAAAGCTTCATATTCTTTATTCTATCGTTCCTTATTTCGTTACCAGAGCGTCGATATACTGCTTGAAAAGAGTATAATTCATGGGCCAGGAAAGAAGCTGGCTGTTGCCGCGCGCGGTCACCAGCAGACTGGGCGTGGATGGCACCGGAACCGCTTTGCCCTCTTCGATGTCCGTATCTATTTCATGTTGCACGTCGGGCGACTTCACCAGCGACTTCACAGTCTTCGCCTCGGCCGGCGTCAGCACGCTATTCGCCACGGCTTCCACATTGCCGAGGGTGGCTATGCCCGATTGCTGCGCGAACAGTGCGTCCGCCACCCTTTGATATCGCCCCACCCGCGCCGCGGCACTGGCGAACTCCGCGCTGGGACGCCCGTAGGGGTGCATCGCCAACGGGAAATACCGGTAAATGACGTACGCTTTCCCGGTGACCACATAATCCGTCATGATGTGCGGAAAATCATTGTCGTGAAACACCTTGCAGGCGGGACACTGAAAGTCGCTGAATACCTCGATGGTCACGGGCGCCTTGGGCGTGCCGTACGCGTTCCCGTTGATGTTGGCCGTGGAGCCGGCCACTAAAACCGCAATGGCCACCAGCACGACGGCGGTCAGTCTCACAGCATTCATTGTATTCTTCTCCTCATATTTCTGGCGCGCGTTCCCTTCACAATATAACAACACCGGCCGGCGTTGTTTTGTGACGCTCGCGCAATCCGGTGCCAACTCCGCTCCCTGACGGTCGCGTCTCGGTGTGCGGCAGCGTGCTTCATTCCGAGACGCGACCGCAAGGGAGCGGACTTGTCATTACCAACGTAGATGCGGCAACTACCTCGTTGCCAAACACGGCCCGCAAACGCTCCAGCGTGAGAGCGATGGCTTGCGGAGCCAAGTCGATTCCAACCCACGCGCGCCCACTACGCTGGGCGGCCACCAGCGTGGTGCCGCAGCCGCAATAAGCGTCGAGCACCACGTCGCCCGGGCGGGAACAAGCCGCCACAATGCGACTGAGCAGCGCTTCGGGTTTCTGCGTGGGATAGCCGGTGCGCTCCGCCGAAGAGGCCTGCAGAGAGTTGATGTCGGCCCACCAGTCTTCGGGAAGTTTGCCCTCGTCGAGATAGTACTTGTAGTAGCGGGCCACGCCGTGCGAATTGCGCGTACCGTATACCAGGCGGTACTTTCGCCCATCCTCGCTGGTCACCAGGCGGCCTCCGAAACTGCGCGTACCGCTGCGCATTTCCATGCGGACGGCGCTCGCGTCGAAGTGGCAACGGCCGGACTTGCCGTAATAAAAGATGATGTCGTGCTTCCGGCCGAACCATTTTCTGCTTCTCCCGCCGTGACTGTAGCACCACACGATCTCGTTGCGGAAACCGCCGCCGGGCGCGCAAAAAACGGCGTCGAGCAGCAGTTTCAGATAGTGGCTGGCGGTGGGATCGCAATGCAGAAAAAGGCTGCCGGTGGGCCGAAGCACGCGGTCGATCTCGCTCAGGCGCTGCCCCACGCTCACCAGATAGGCCAGCAGACTCCCCCGCCCCACCACCGGCTCCAGCCCTTCGAGCAAGCGCGCCAGTTTCGGCTGGTGACGGCCAGCGGCGCCGCGCAGCGCGTCGAAACCGGTTTGGGCGGCCCCGTCCCAAGTCCAGATATCGGTGAAGGCCCGCGCCTGCCCGCACTGGCGGTAGTTGCGTTTGGAATGAAACGGAGGGTCGATGTAGCAGAGGTCGACGGACTCGTCCGCGAGGTGGTTTCGCAGCACCTCCAGGTTATCGCCGCGGAACAGGCGGTTCTTTTCCACCATGGTCTTCCAGCGTATCAGCCCTCCCGTTTGGGTTGTAATCGTGATTAAATGGTGCCAACCGAAGTGTGCGGTCCCGCGAGGGACGTGTGCGTTGCCAGCGTCCACACGCCGCACCGCGGGAAGAGGAGACTCGATGTTCTTGAAAGTGTTGTTCACAGGCCTTGCCGTGGCAGTTCTGGCCATGGCGCAAGGCGGCGGAATGGGCGGCGGCGATATGGGTGGTGGCGGCGGCCGCGGCGGCGCGGAAGGCGGCGGCGCACCGATGAGCATGCGGCCCCAGAAGGAGACCAAAGCCGATCAGATGGTCAACCGCCTCAAACTGAGCAAGGATCAGAAGTTGGAATTTACGACCGTTCTGGAATCCACCGCGAAAGATGCCGTTCCCGTCATTCAACAGGTGATGCAGAGCCGGAGCACGCTGGCCAGCGCCATGATCAATGGCAAGACGGACGCGGAGCTCGAACCGCTCGCCAAGGCGATGAGCGAAGCGCAATTCCAGATGACCGGCGTCGAAGTGATGGCATTCAAAAGAATCGTGGCCCTGCTGAAACCCAACCAGGTTGCCAAAGCCCCCGAAGCGTTCGAACTGATGGCGGACATTTTTATGCCGCAAGGCGCCGGTGGTGGCGGCGGTAGAGGCCGTGGCAGGGGACAACGAAGCGACAAATAAGGGGCTAAGGGAAATCATCATGGTGAAAAAAATATTGGTAGCCGGACTTTTGTGCGCCAGCATGGCCTTGGCACAAGGCAAGGGCGGTGGCGGCGGTAACAAGAATGCCGGCGATATGGCCGCGCCCATGGCCCCCGCGGTGGCCACCAGGTTCGACAACATTGCCGGCGCTCTGAATCTGAACAAGGACCAGAAGAAAGCCGTTCGCACAATCCTCGATGACGGCGCCAAAGAGGCCGCCCCGATTCGCGATCAGATCGGCAAGAGCCGCATCGCGGTAGGCGAAGCCATCGGGGCGAACAAGAGCGAGGAAGATCTCAAGCAGGTCGCCAGAACCACCAGCGATCTGGCCGCTCAACTCACGCAATTAGAGCTGAAGACCTTTGTCAAAATCGTCGCCGCCCTGGACGACACCCAGAAGAAGGACACGCGATCCATGAACCGCGCCTACGTGCTGATGAACAACATCTACCACACCAAGAACTGGAACGATGAGTAGCGAGATACTTGCAAAATTCGGTGGCGAACCCGCTCCCTGGCGGGGTGCCCTCTGGGCCCGGCTCGGTATGTGCCTGCCTTTCAAGGTGACCTTTCCGAGCCGCGCGCGCAAGCAAGCGGTTTCTTCGAATTCTGCAAGCTTCTCTAGCGCCTGCCGATCCTGACGGTGGAAGCTTTCTCAGGAATCCGCCGGATCCAACGTGGCGTATGGCTTGCCGACTTCCTGCGCGTCCACCACCGCCACCGCCGCCACGTGGACAATGTCGTTCACTTCCGAACCGCGCTGCAATACGTGAACCGGCTTGCTCAGTCCGGTGAGCAGGGGCCCGATCAACTCGCAACTGCCGATGCGCTGGAGCAGTTTGTAGGCGATGTTGCCGGCTTCCAGATTGGGGAAAATCAGCACGTTGGCTCCGCCCTTGAGGGCGCTGAACGGGTACGTCTCATCGATAATCTGCGGTACCACCGCGGTATCGGCCTGCATTTCGCCATCGATCATCAGACCGGGTGCCCGCTGCCGCACCAGTTCCACGGCGTGGCGGACCTTGTCGGCCGACGGGTGACGGGTGCTGCCGAAGTTGGAGAAGGATAGCATGGCCACGCGCGGTTCCTGGTTGAAACGGCGCGCCTTTTCCGCGGTCATGATAGCGATCTCGGCCAGGTCGTCGGCCGTGGGGTCGATATTGACCGTGGCGTCCGCCAGGAAATAAATGTCGCCTTTGGGCGTGATGAGCACGTAGACGCCCGAGACGCGGCACAACTCAGGGCGTACCTCGATCACCTGAAGCGCCGGCCGGATGGTGTCGGGATAGTGGGTGGTCAGGCCGCCGATCAGCGCGTCGGCGTGGCCCAACCGCAGCATCACGCTGCCAAACGTGGTGTGGTTGAGCAGCGCCTNNGCCGCAGGCTGTAAAACTCCTCCACGTATTCCGCCAGGCGCGGCGATTTGGCCGGCTCGACGATCTGGATTCCATTCAGGTGCAGGCGCAGTTCCTCGATGCGCTCGCGAATCCTTTTCTCGTTGCCCAGCAGGATGGGGATGGCGATGGCATCGTCCAGCAGGATCTGGCAGGCGC
>PLRZ01000354.1:0-2999 GCA_003164075.1 Bryobacterales bacterium
CAGTTCGGTGCTCGGCAGCCAGAGCCAATCGCAGTATGCCCAGAGCGCTAACCACCTGAATGTGCACGGCGGCGTGGGCGTGGACATTTTCGTCACCGACCACATCTATGTTCGCCCGCAGTTCGATGTCCATTACATCCCCAATCTGACTCAGTTTGGGAGCTCCGTGGTGCTCGACGGAATGGTGTGGCTGGGCTACAGTTTCGGCGACCGTTAAGAATCGGAGAGAAATCGATTGAACAGGCGGCGGCAATTGGGCGCCNNTCTCGAACGTGCGCAATCGCTCCCTAACGGGTGCCATCTGGGTCCGGCTCTGTCAAATGCGCATGCCGAGCCGCGCGCGGGAACAAGCGGTTGGTCTGAAATGCACAGGATATTTTTTGCGGCTTCTTAGCATCCCGCCGGTGGCGGCCTTCAGCCTCGCCAGTACGTCCCTTTTGGGTATCTCGTCCACTTTGGATTGCCGCGTCAAGTCCCGATGGTAGGACCGGCCGAGCCCCACTGCTTATTGTAACGGCAGCCCGGCGAGGCGCTATCGTTGAGACGCCGACTCTCCCGCCACGTCATCCACAACCTGTGGCGGATTGTAGTACAGAATGCGCAGGCAGCTTTCGCAGGCCATCACCTGGTCGCCTTTCCGGAGTTCCTGGAAAAACTGCAGGCGCATGGACATATTGCATACGCTGCAACGGCCATCCAGGGCCTCCGCGACACCGATTCCGCGGCGCATCTTGCAGACCCGCGTGTAGCGCTGGTAAACGGCAGGCGTGATGCCGGCGACAACTTTGGCCCGCTCCGCCGTTAGTTCGGCCGAGGCTTTCTGATCTACCTCGGTGCGTTCTCGGGCCTGCTGTTTCTCGGCCTCCACCTGCGCCTTCTCGGTTTTGAGCGCCACCTCGGCCGCTTTCACGTTGCGGTCCAGAGGTTCGGACTCGGTCATCAGTTCCAGGATGCGATCCTCATACTTGCGGATCTCTTTCTGGCAGAAGTCGATCTCGTTCTGAAAGGCGCGGTAAACCTCGTTGGTCTTGGCCTCCAGCGTTTGGTCTTTCAGCTTGGAGATCTTCTGTTCCTGGGTCAGAATATCGCTGTCACACTTTTTGCGCTCTTTCTGGTTGGCAGCTAACGCGGCACGATCGGCTTCCAGTTTCCGCTCGTGCGAAATCAGTTTCTTCTCGATCTCGGCGATGTGCTTGGGAAGCGCGGAGATTTCACGATGCAGTTCCGCAAGACGATTATCCACTTCTTGCAGGCGGATCACCAACTTCAGGTCGGGGAGCATTACTAAACGCAGTGTAACACGCAGTCTCGACCGCCTCCAGTTCTTCAATGCCCCAAACCCGCGCCGCGGCATAGAAAACGGCCACCCCCAAAGGTATCGAAACGGCCACATCCACCAGCGCGGCATGCCTTGCGGCCCCCATGGCACCGCCAATCACGGCGCTCGACAGCCTGCAAACGATTCCCATCAAGGCCGCCGCCGCCACTATTTTTCCGGCGCTCACCGCCAGTTTCCGCAGATGCAGCCCCGCGAGCCTGCGGTGTAACAGAGCCAGCAATACCACGGAGCCGAAGAGCGCCACCGCCGCCGTGGAGAGCGCCAACCCGGCGTGTCCGATTCCGGCCCACTTCACCATGCCATACGAAGCGGCGAAATTGACCACGATGGACGCCATGCTCACCAGCATGGGCGTGCGCGCATCGTCCAGGGCATAAAAGGCCGCCACCAGAGTTTTGAGGGCCGCATATCCGGCCAGGCCGGCGCTGAAGCAGGTGAGCGCCAGCGCTGTCTGGCGAGTGTCGTAGGCCGTGAACCGGCCTCCCTGATACACCACGGCGATCATGCTCCGGCCCATCACCGCCAGCCCCACCGAGGAAGGGATGGTCAAAAGCAGGATGGTGCCCAGCGAGCGCGCCATGGTGGTGCGGAATTCGTCCATTTGTTGCAAGCCGGCGCTGCGCGAAATCGACGGCAAGGTGGCCGAAGCGATGGCCGCGCCGAAGAGCCCCACCGGCAATTGCATGAAGCGGAAGGCNNAGGTTGGAGTTTACCACCAGGTTGATTTGCAGCGCCGCGTTTCCCAGAATGGCCGGCCCCATCAGGCGCACAATCTGGCGGAGCCCGGCGTGGTTCCAATCGACGCGCGGGTGGAAGCCGAACCCGGCGCGCGCCATGCCCGGCAACTGCCACAACAACTGCAGCGCGCCGCCGGCCAGCACCCCGCAGGCCATGGAGACGATCATCCCGTGGCCCGCGCCGCGCCCCACCGTATAGCCCAGCGCCAGTCCGCAAGCCACCGAGCCGATATTGAAGAGCGACGATGCCAGCGCCGGCACGCCAAAACTGCCGCTGGCGTTGAGCGCTCCCATAGCCTGCGCCGCTAATGCCACCAGCAACAGGAACGGGAACATGATGCGCGTGAGCAGCACGGTGAGCGCGAACTTTCCGGGCACCTGTTCGAAGCCCGGCGCCAGCAAGCGCACCAACTGCGGGCTGAAGATCGCGCCCAACAGGCACAGCGGACCAACCACCAGGATCACCGCCGTGGCGACCAGGTCTGAGAGTTCGGCGGCTTCACGCTTTCCCCCGGTGGCCAGCGATCGCGTGAATACCGGCACGAAGGCGGAGGACAGAGCGCCTTCGGCAAACAGATTGCGGGTGAGGCTGGGAATGCGAAAAGCGAGTTGGAAGGCGTCATTCGCGGCGCCGGCGCCGAACAGGCGCGCCATCACCACCTCGCGCACGAGGCCGGTAATGCGGCTGAGCAGCACGGCGGCCGAGACAATCCCCGCCGAGCGGAAGAACTTGTGCTTATCGGAAACGGCGGACTGCATCCCTATTCAGCGCGGCGGATTTCCACCTGGCGGTAAATCTCTTCCACCTGCGGAAGCGTGGCGAAATTCATTCCCGGCAGACGCGCGGACGCCGTTCCCGCCGCCACGCCCCAGCGCAATGCCTCCGCCTGATTCTTCTTGCGGGTGCAACTCCAGGTATAGGC
>PLRZ01000354.1:3039-3658 GCA_003164075.1 Bryobacterales bacterium
CAGACGCTCGGCCTCCTGCTGATTGGGCGTGACGAGCGTGGGCTGCTGCTCGATGCCTTCGCGCAGCGCGTCGCGATCGGCATGCAGCAGGGTCTTCACGTTCTTCTTGCGGGCCATGGCGATCAGTTTTCCGTAGAACGACGCGGGCACGCCCGGGGGCAGGCTCCCGCACATCAGGAGCCAGGATGCTTTCTCCAGCACGCTGCGCACCGCCTGCTCCACGCGGGTCACTTCGGACTTCGTCAGTTCGGGGCCAGTCTCATTCAGGTTCACGGTGAGGCCGTGCCGGTCGGTGATGGTGAGGTTGGTGCGGATGGCGTTTTGGATGGGTACCGTGGTGATGGGATAGCCGCATCCCGCCAGGTGTTCTTCCAGCCGCTTGCCGGTCTCGCCGCCGGAGATGAGCAGCGCCAGGGTATCGCCGCCGAACGAGTGGATCACGCGCGACGAGTTGATGCCGCGCCCGCCCGCCGATTCGCCGATGGAATTGATGTAGGAGCGGTCTTCGAAAGCCAGGCGGTCGACGCTGAAGATCCGGTCTATCGCCGGATTGATGGTTAAGGTGACGATCAAACTATCATTCTAACGGTAATTTCCGAACTCCTGACGTCGTGGAATT
>PLRZ01000354.1:3747-7434 GCA_003164075.1 Bryobacterales bacterium
ACGAGTGTCTGCGCCACGTCATGGCTCAGCTCATTTTCACCGGACCCGAAATCCCCGGCCAACATCAGGAGCTCGGAATTTACGCCTTGACAGCCAGAATCGCGTCCAGCGCCACGCCGGTGCGCCGGCCCGTCACCTCGGCGAACCCGGCGGCGCGCAGCAGTTGCTCGAATTGGCCCAGGGTGCGCTCCCGGCCCTCCGTGACTACCAGCATATTGAGCGACTGCATGTTGGCCGCAAGCGGACCCACGCCGTCCTCGTGGAGCAGCTTCTCGGCCACCAGTAGGGCGCCGCCGACGGGCAATCGCTGGAACGCGGCGCGCAGCAGGACGCCCACCTTTTCATCGTCCCAGTCGTGCAGAATGCGGCCCACGGCGTAGAGGTCGGCCGGGGGCAAGTCGCCGTCGAAGAAATCGCCATCGCAGGCGGCGACCCGGTCGGCCAGGCCGGAGCGNNCCGGTGCCGCCGCCCAGGTCCACGCAGATGCGAAAGCGGGAGAGATCGAAGGCGGCCACCACGGTTGGCGAGGTCAGCATGCCGAAGCCATGCATGCCGCGCAGAAAACTGCGCATGGCCGCGTCGCTGCGGTAGAAGCCGCCAAAGATGGCGCCATCGATGCCGAAGGTCTGTTTCCAGCGCGGCGTGCCTTCCCGCATGGCGTCGCCCAGGTTGCCCCACATGCGAAACAGGGCTTCATCGGAGTAGCGCACGTAGCCGCTCAGGGTATCGGGGCTGTCGCTCCAGAGGTAATGTTCGGCGACCGGCTGATTGCGGTACAGGCCGTTCTCTTTGTGCAGCAGGCCGAGCGCGGCGCACCCATCCAGCAGGCGTTCGAGCGCGCCGGCATGCAGTCCCAACTCCGCGGCCAGTTCCGCGGCTCCCGCGGGATGCCGGTGCAGGCGGTCGAAGATGCCCAGCGCTTCGGCGGTGAACATGGTCTTCGAATGGCGGAATGCTTCGATGAGATCGAGAACGGGCCGGGGATCGGGAAGAGGCATGGGGAATGGTTTCAGGGTAGCAGAATCTTCCTGCTACGCTGCTTACTATGCCCGCGGATTTTCGTTTCGAGCCGGCAACGGCGGCGCATTGGAAAGACTTGCAGGCGCTCTTCGGGGAGCGCGGCGCGTGCGGCGGCTGCTGGTGTATGAGTTGGCGGAAACCGAAAGAGCGGTTCCAGCGCGAGAAGGGCGCGGCGAATCGGGCCAGCCTGAAGGCACTGGTGGAGCAGGGTCCGCCTCCCGGAATTCTGGCTTACGCGGGCGACCGGCCGGCGGGATGGTGCGCCGTGGCGCCGCGCCGCGAGTACGTCGTGCTATCCACGTCGCGCGTGCTGCGGCCGCTCGATGACGCGCCGGTCTGGTCGGTGAGCTGCTTGTTCATCGCCAAGGCGTTTCGCCGTAAAGGGCTCAGCGTGGGCTTGCTGCAGGCCGCCGTGCGATTCGTCGCCGGGCAGGGCGGCGCCGTGGTGGAAGGGTATCCCGCTCTGGCGAAGACCGCGGCGGTGTCGCCCACGTTTGCGTGGACTGGCGTGCTGGAAGCTTTTCTGAAGGCGGGATTCGTGGAGATGCCCCGGTGGTCGGAGAGCCGGCCGATTGTGCGGTATAGGAGGCTCCGGCGGCGGGTTGTCGTGCTACTATTTGTATATACAGATGCAGTACGAATGGGACGAAGAAAAGGACCGGCTGAATAAAGAAAAGCATGGAGTCTCATTCGAGATAGCGGCGTTGGTCTTCGAAGACGAACGCTGCCTCGTACGTCCCGACCGCATCGACGAGACGGGANNGCATTATCTCGGCCCGCAAAGCTGAAAAGAATGACATCCGACGATATCAAGAACAGGAAATGGAGTGAGGAGGAACGGCAAACGCTTCGGCGCCACGCCGCGAAACAGGCGGCAGGAGACGATTCAGACATCAACTTCGAAGACATTCCCCATCTGACGGATGAGCAGTTGGCGCAGATGGTGCGATTGCGCGACATCAGGCCGAAAGTGCCCGTGAGCGTGCGTCTCGAACCGAGAGTGCTCGCCTGGCTTAAATCGAAGGGCGAAGGCCACCTTACCCGGATAAACGATATTTTGAGGAACATCATGGAAGCTGAGCAGCGCATCGCGCACCGGTAACCGGGACTCAGCCTTTCGTCGTGCGGCGGTCCCAGGCAGAGCGTCACTGTCCCGCGAAATGGTCCCATCCCAACGCCGCAAGCGGCGCGCCATCTAACGTGACTCCGGCCCCGCGCCGCATCACACCGATCCTGGTCAGCGGCAGCCCTTCGAATTCCATTGGCACGTTCGCCCGTGCCGGTACCGTGAAGAGCAACTCGTAGTCTTCACCACCATGCAATGCCTGCTCCAAAGTAGCGCCTCTATAAATCGGCGGGATGCCGATTTTCGCCTTCAGACCCGACGCTTCGCACATACGCCGCAGATCGATCGACAGTCCGTCGCTTAAATCCATGGCCGCGGTGGCGCGCAGTTGCTCCCGCACAAAGCAGCCCAGCGCCAAGCGTGGCTCGGGCCGCGCATGCCGCTTCCAGGCCCTGCCCGCGCCCTTCGCGAGCCCCAATGCGGAGCCGCCCAGCGCGCCCGAGACGTAGATCGCATTGCCCGCACGAGCACTGTCGCGCCGCAGTGCGCTGCCTCGCGGGACCGCGCCACACACCACGATGTCGCACGTCACCTGAGCGGCGCGCGCCAGGTCGCCGCCGGCCAGCGCCGTCTTTTCGCGACGCGCCAAGCGCAGCAAGCCCCGATAGAATCCATCCACCCAGCGCGCGTCCGCCCATTCCGCGACTGCCAGCGACACCAGGCAGAAGCGCGGCTCCCCACCCATGGCGGCGATATCGCTCAGCCCGCGCGCCAGGCATTTCCAGCCGACATCTTCGGCGCGGTGCGTGGCGCGGCGAAAATGAACGTCTTCGATCAGCAGGTCGGTGGTGAAAAGCAGGTCCTCGCGGCTGCCGCGGGGGCGGTATATGGCGCAATCGTCGCCGATACCCAGCACCAATGCCGACGCGGGCGCGGCGCCGGCCCAGCGGCGGATCCGCCGCACCAGTTCCACTTCGTCAGCTTCCGGCTTGTTGCGCTTGACCATACCACCGCCATCTGAGAGAATACCCTACGAATTGAAACGGTTGTTCGGCCGCGCCTCGGAAGTCCACGGCACGGCCGACAATAATCAGGAGAATTGGTAAGTGAAGGAAAAAGGAACTGTGAAATGGTTTAATGCCGCCAAGGGCTATGGATTCATCCAGCGGTCGAGCGGCGCCGATGTGTTTGTACATTTTTCGGCAATCCAGGCCAACGGCTACCGCACTCTGGATGAAGGCTCGGAGGTGGAGTTCGAGGTGAAGCAGGGACCCAAGGGACTGCAGGCCGAGAACGTGGCGCGCGTCGGATTGTAGCCCCTTATTGGATGACCTCGCGCCCCACCGCCAGATTCAATTGCGCGGCGGCTGTCAGGTAAGAACCCACTAAGTTGAGATAAGTCACGTAAATCGCGCGATAGTCTCTCTGCGCGTCCAGATAATCTACCAGCGCGGCCTGGCCGTGCTGATAGGAATACTCCATGGTGTCGCGCACGTCCTTGGCCAACTGCAGATACTTGTCGCGATATGGCTGGAGCAATTCGATGGAGTTCAACACCGTGACATAGGACGAATCCACGTCGCTGAAGACCTGCGCCTGGG
>PLRZ01000495.1 GCA_003164075.1 Bryobacterales bacterium
TGGTCAGCACCCCGAACGCCACCGGCACGCCCGTTTCGGCCGACACGTGGGCCACACCCTTAGCGGCCTCGGCCGCCACGTAGTCGAAATGCGGAGTCTCCCCGCGGATCACGGCGGCCAGGCAGATCACCGCGTCGTAGCGATGCTGGCGAGCCAGTTCGCCGGCGATTAGCGGTACTTCCCACGACCCGGGAACCTTGACTACGTCCACCAGATCGTCCCCCGCGCCGCTCCGCTGGAGCGCGTCCATGGCGCCGCCCAGCAGCCGCTCGGTGATGAAGCTGTTGAACCGGCTCACCACAATTGCGAAACGTAAACCCGAGGCCGACAGGTGGCCTTCAAATACTTTTCCCATGTTTCACTTTCCCGCAAAGGCCGGCTTCCTCTTTTCGAGAAACGCACGCGTTCCTTCGCGACAATCTTCCGTCGCCGCACAGAGTCCGAATGCGGCCGCTTCCAGATGCAGGCCTTCCTCCAGGCCCGCATCCAGCCCCACATCCACTGCTTCCATGGCCAAAGCCACGGCCACCGGCGCATTGGCCAGCACCTTGCTCAGCCAGCCGCGGCTATAATTCAAAAGCTCGGCTTGCGGCACTACCGCGTTTACCAGCCCGATACGGTGCGCTTCCGCCGCCGTTACCGGCTCGCCCGCCAGAAGCAGCTCCAGCGCCCGTCCGCGGCCCACCAGGCGCGGCAGCCGTTGCGACCCGCCATAGCCCGGAACCAGGCCCAACTTCACCTCGGGCTGTCCCAGGCGGGCATTTTCCGACGCGAACCGCACGGTACAAGCCATTGCCAATTCCAGTCCGCCGCCCAACGCGTAGCCGTTGATGGCGGCCACGCTGGGTTTCGACGATGTCTCCAGCATGCGAAACGTCTGCTGCCCGCGCCGCGCCGCCGCGCGCATTTCCACCGGCGAGAGCGCCGCCAGTTCTTTGATGTCGGCCCCCGCCACGAACGCCTTTTCGCCGGCGCCGGTGAGGATGGCGGCATGGATCGCCGCGTCATTCCCGATGCGTTCGAACGTGTCCCGCAACTCCGCGATCACCGCCCCCGAAAGAGCATTGAGCTTGTCCGGACGGTTGATGGTAACCACCGCGATCCCGGCCGCATCCGTCTCAAATAGGACATGTTCGTACTGCATCATGGATCAGTGTAGCATTGGGCCATTTCGCGAAACTGCCACCGGTCACGCTATATTGGAACTGAATGGGGCGCTTGCTATCGGCCATCCTGCTGGCTACCGCGATGGCGGCGGCGCAGCGCGAGATCGTCATCGTCGACACCGATTCCGGCCTGTTCGGTGACGACGGCGCGGCGCTGACCATGCTCTTGCGCAGCCCCGCGCAGATCGCGGTTCCCGCAATCACCATCGTGCCCGGCAACGTTTGGGCGCCCCAGGGCGCCGAGTACATGCTGCACATCCTCGATCTGCTCAAGCGGCCCGAAGTGCCGGTCTACGAAGGCGCCGAAGCGCCCCTTGTCAATAGCGCCGCCATGGCCCGCGAAGAGGAACGCCGCTGGGGCAAGCTCGAATACACCGGAGCCTTCGCGCACGATCCCAGCACCGTGATTCCCGCCGTGGGCGCACGGCTCACCGGGCGCAAGGCCCATCGCGACGGCGCGGTGCAGTTTCTGATTTCCGAGATCGAGCGCCGCCCCGGCCAAGTCACCATCCTGGCCATCGGACCCATGACCAATATCGCGCTGGCGTTGCGCCTCAAGCCCGGCATCGAGACCAGGATCAAGCAGATCGTCTTCATGGGAGGCAATATCAAGGCGCCGGGCAACGCATCGCCATGGGCCGAGTTCAACTTCTGGTTCGACCCCGATGCCGCCCGCATGGTGCTGCGTTCGCGCATTCCCAAGAAGGTGATGTTCGCGCTCGACGTGTGCAATACCGCGCCCATCCACAAAGCCGAATTCGACCAGATCGCCGGCGCCCACACCCCCATCGCCGACCTTTTCCGCGAAGACCTCGGCAATCGCTATCCCGGCTTTCTGAAGCATCCCGATGGCATCGCTTATATGTGGGATTCCCTGGCGGCCGCGTACTTGATCGACCCCGGTTTCGTTACTAAATGGGACAACCAATACCTGGACGTGCAGTCGGCCTGGGACCGCTTTTACGGCGCCACCATCCCCCTGGGACGCGGCGTGGCGCCCGACGCCACACCGGTGACCGTGGCCACCGAGCTGAATTTCCACCGCGTTTTCGCCTTATATAAGGACCGCCTCACGCGCCGGGATTGAAATATGCAGATCGTAGACGTAGTCACCGCGGAGCAATTGACGCAGGTGCGCTGGCTGTTCGAAGAATACTGGTCGTCGTTCGGCTTCACTCCCTGCTTCCAGAATTTCTCGGGCGAACTGGCCACGCTGCCTGGAGATTATGCGCCTCCGGGCGGGCGTCTTTGGCTGGCGCTGGTGGACCGGCAGCCGGCGGGATGCGCCGCGCTGCGCCGTTTGGATGGCGACCGGTGCGAGTTCAAGCGCCTCTTCGTCAGATCGCATTATCGCGGTCTCGGCGTGGGTCGGCAACTGCTGGCCGCGGTGATCGCCGAAGCGACGGCCGCGGGCTACCGGCAACTGGTGTGCGATACGATGCCGGTGATGGCGGACGCGCTCGCCATGTACCAGCGCATGGGTTTCGAGCGCACCGAAGCGTACTCGGATCATCCGACTCCGGGGGCTATTTTCCTGCGGCTGGTGCTGTCGTCTTGAAACGCTCGTCGATCTCCACCTGGTAGCCGCTGGAGAGCCGGTTAGTCTCGTTGGCCATCCCCACTACGGCCATGAGTTCGGCAAAGATAGCGTCGCTCATGCCGGCCTTACGTGCGCTGGCGGTATGCGATGCGATGCAGTAGGGGCACTGATTGGAAGCGCTCACCGCCAGGTAAATCAGCTCTTTGGTAAGCGCGTCGAGCGCGCCCGGCGCCATGATCTGTTTGATGCTCTCCCAGGTGCGCCGCAGCGTGGCCGGGTCGTGGGCCAGCGCCTTCCAGAAGTTATTGATCCAGTCGGTCTGGCGGATTGCCATGATGTCGTCATACACTGCGCGCACTTCCGGGGGCGCGTCGGCGTATTCGATAAGTCCAAGGGTGGCCATAGGCCCGATTATCGCACTCGACCCTCCCGGTGGAGGCAATTGTGCCAATGCCTGGCCAGCCGGATAATGGCGACGGAAGGTGCGCAAGAATTACTCGCGGCGGCGTTTCTTGGCAGCGCCGACCAATTGCTGTAAATCCAGCAAATGCTGCGGTTTATACGTTTTTCTCGACCACTTCGACTGGGGTTCGAACTCCACTCCGGCGAAGTAGCCGATCTCGCGATACACGCAATAGCGCACTTCCCCGGAAAACTTCTGTTTGGGAGAGCCCCAATGGACAATCACTCCCAATGGAACAGCCATTTCAAACTGCAGGCACGCTCCGGATGGGGAAATATCCTCCAGAAGGGCGTTGGCCCGCTGTGCCTGGCCATCCTTGTCAGTCCAGCAGACCTCTACCACGTCTGCGCACAACATGCGAACTTCTGAGCGCCTATCCTGCATACACTCATCATATCGGCCGAGGCCGCAAATATCTTTACTGGCCACCCCGGCGGGCGGCAGCCAACGCCACCAGCAAAGCTACTCCAGCGTCGGTGAGCGGGCCGGTAGTCTTGATTTCGAATAGTTCGCGCCTGAACTCCGGCGGTGGAGCAGGCGGTGCTCGCCTGCCTTCGGACCCGCATGATCCGGCGCAATCGCTCCCAACGGGTTTCTGAGCATGCGGATGCCCGGGCGACAGGCTGGACCAGGCGCCGGGGGTCCGGGGCGCGGTCTTGCAGCGCCGAGACTCCGAACTCCTGACGTCGTGGAATGAGAGTGATCTCTTCGAGTCAGGGCAAAGACATTTTTGGCCGCAGATAAACACCGATGAACACAGATAAAAAGACAAA
>PLRZ01000406.1:0-3029 GCA_003164075.1 Bryobacterales bacterium
CGCCGCCGCGGCGGTGGAATGGCACCCCAGGCACGGTTCGTTGGCGACGATGGGCTGCGCCAGGTACCAGGATGTTCCCGCGATGGTTTCCCGCGATCCGACCTTACTCTTCTGGCTGGGATCGTCGCGGAAAATGCGGATGACGTCGCTTTCCCAATCCGCCGGCCGGTCGCGCGGGTTGGTGGGATTGAGAGTCGCCTCCTTGTAGCTGTATTCGGGATACTTGGTGCGCAGATAATTGAAGCTCTCGGTGGCCGCGTAGGCGGGCACAATCTGGGGGTGGAACGACTCTTGAAACTTCTCCCCGTTCAACAGTGGCGCGATCTGCTGCGTGGTGTAGCTGCGCATGGCCAAGGCCGTTTGCATCATGAGTTGCGCGTTCTGAATTACCTCGTCGGTAGCGTTCTTCTGCAGGAAGCCGTGCGCCATATAGGCTGCGGCGGCGAAGCCAATTCCGAATACAATCACAAACACCAGGCTGAATTTTGCGACCAGTTTCATAATCTTCCCCCCAGAGTGCGGAAGCCGTCAGGATACTGATTCCCAGGCGTTTTGTAAAGTCCTCGTATGCATTCCGGCTGCGGACGAAATTCCTCGACGCTCCGGCGCGCGCGGCTCAGAATGGCGTTTCAGTGTTTGTGAGTGCTTACGGAGCCGGGCCCACGGTCGCTCAGAGACGTGCTTCCCGAAAACGTCGAAGCACCCCCGCGCGCGGGCGCCTATCCGTTTTGGTGATATTGCCTAAGAACCGCTTGCTGNNTAAGTGTTTACGGAGCCGCGACCGCAAGGGAGCGGTCGTTCAGCGACGTGCTTCCCGAGATCGGTTAATACGCGCCCCCCGCGCGCATGGAGCGTATCGCAATCCGGACCGTGTTCTATGATGGAATAATGTGCCGGCTCGCGGGCGTACTCCTGGTGATGGTCTCTCTTGTGCCGGCGCAAAGCGTGCCGCCGGAAATGCTCGACGGACTGCCGTGGCGCGGCATCGGCCCCGCCGCAACCGGCGGCCGCATCGCCGACTTGGCCATTAGTAAACTGTCCGGCCAGCCCACCACGATCTATGTCGCCACGGCCACCGGCGGCGTCTTCAAAAGCGTCAACGACGGCGTCTCCTTCGCGCCCATTTTCGATCGCGCCGGCGGCATGATGTCCATCGGCGCGGTCGCCGTGGCGCCGTCCAGCCCGTCGATCGTCTGGGTGGGCACCGGCGAGGCCGACAATCGCCAGAGTTCCTCCTGGGGCGATGGCGTGTATAAGTCGGTCAACGGCGGCCTCACCTGGAAAAAGATGGGGCTCGAGGAAACCCGCCACATCGGCAAGATCGTCGTCGACCCCACCGACCCGAACATCGTCTGGGTCGCCGCCGTGGGCCACTTATGGGGATCCAACCCCGAACGCGGTGTCTACAAAACCACCGACGGCGGCGCCACCTGGAAGAGAATTCTCTATAAGGACGAGAACACCGGCGCCATCGATCTGGCCATGGATCCGCGCGATCCCAAGGTGGTTTTCGCTGCCCTGTATCAGCGGCAGCGCAAGGGCTGGGGCTTTAACGGCGGCGGACCGGGCAGCGGAATTTATCGCACCACCGACGGCGGCGCCACCTGGACGGAGATGCTCAATGGCCTGCCGCGCGGCGACAAGGGCCGCATCGGCCTCGCCACTTTTGCCGGCGACGGCCGAACGGTCTACGCCGTCATCGAAGCCGACCCCGGCAGTTCCGGCGGCGTTTTCCGCAGTCTGAACCGCGGCGAGAGCTGGGAGCACCTCTCCAGCCAGAACCCGCGGCCCATGTACTACAGCCGCATCTATCTCGACCCCAAAGACGTCAATCGCGTCTATCTCATGGGCTCCAATCGCGGCCTGTGGCTCTCCGACGATGCCGGACGCAGCTTTCGCGAGGTCTTCAGCGGCGTTCACGGCGAAGATCACGTCTTGTGGGTCGACCCCGATAATACCAACCGCCTCATCGCCGGGGGAGATGGCGGCGTTTCCATCTCCTACGACCGCGGGCTCTCATGGCTCTTCCGCATCAATCTGCCCATCGGGCAGTTCTATAACATCGCGGTCAACAATGGCGAGCCGTATCTGGTCTGCGGCGGCCTGCAGGACAACGGGAACTGGTGTACCCCCAGCGCCTCTAAAATGGCCTATGGTATTTCCTTTCAGGACGCTTTCAATATCGGCGGCGGCGATGGCATGCAGACCGTCTTCGAGGACGATCGTACCGTCCTGGTGAGTTCGCAGAACGGCGCCACCGCGCGGCTGGACCTGGAGAACATGGAACGCCAGACCGTGGGCGCGGTGAAGCCCCAGGACCGTTCGCAGCCCGGCTACCGCTGGTATTGGACCACCCCGCTGATCGTTTCCAGCTTCAATCCCAACACCATCTACACCGGCGCGAACGTGCTGTTCCGCTCCGATGACCGCGGCGTCTCCTGGCGCCCCGTCAGCCCCGACCTTACCGCCGATATCGACCGCGAACAGCTTCAGACGATGGGCGGCCCCGTTCCCCAGCGCGCGCTTTCCCGCCATGACGGGCAGGCCAATTTCTCCGCCCTCACCGCCATTGCGGAATCGCCGCTCGATAAGAACGTGCTTTACACCGGCGCCGACGACGGCACGGTCCAAGTTACTCGCGATGGAGGCGGGAAGTGGTCGAATCTTAGCGGTAACCTCGTTGGACTTCCGCCGCGGCTGAATATCAGCGGCATCACCGCCTCTAAGTACTCCGTCTCGCGCGTGTATGTCACGGTAGACGGGCATTTCGACGACGACTATCATCCTTATATCTTTGTAAGTGAGGACTACGGTACGAACTGGCGCAGGATTGTGGATGGCCTGCCGCGGACTTCGGTGCATCGTCTGCGGGAGCATCCCACGAATCCCAATCTGCTGGTCGCGGGCCTGGAAACGGGCGTGTTTGCTTCGTTCGACCGCGGCGCGCACTGGACTTCGCTGAATGCCAATCTGCCGCCGGTCCCGGTCTACGATCTGGTCTACCAGGAACGCGACAACGCGCTGGTGTT
>PLRZ01000406.1:3133-4651 GCA_003164075.1 Bryobacterales bacterium
CAGCCGGGAATCAATCGCACCTGCTGGGATCTGCGCCGGGCCGGTCCGCTCGATAATGGCATCCCGATGCCGGGCAACTGCAATGCCGGCATCGGCCGCCCGGGCCCCGTAGTCCTGCCGGGGAATTATATAGTCACGCTGACGGCCGGGGGTGGCGCGCCGCTCACCGCCAGCCTGACGGTCGAGCCCGATCCGCATTTTTCCATCTCGGACGCCGACCGCAAAAGCCGCGAGACCGCGGTGATGAGCGCCTATGCGTTGGAGCAGCAACTGGCCGCTGCGCGGGACGCTTACCAGGCGCTAACGGGACAGATGGCCGCGGTGCGGACGGCCACCGATGTGACCGCCGACGCGCCTCAGATACTGAGCCAGATTACGCGCACCTTGGGCGAGGCCTACAACCTGGAAACGGCTATCGACGCCTACCAGGGATTGCCCACCGCCGCTCAATTGCGCGATCTCGACTGGGCTTGGGAAGACGCCATCGGCGCCGTAACGGCGCTGAATCGGTTAATTCAGCAGGATCTGCCCGGGGGTTCGCCCGTGCCGGTCCCGGTCCGCCGGTGAGGCGGAGTCCGAAATAGGAGAATGAAGATGCGCACGATTTCAAGAAGAGAATGGCTGGGCGGTGCAACGGCCGCCTTTTCATGCGGCGGCGTGTTGCGCGCCGATCCGCTGGGAATGCCGATCGGGGTTCAGACCTGGATCGTAAGGGATGCGCTCCAGAAAGATTTCACAGGCACGCTCAGGATGCTGGCGGAAAGCGGGTTCCGCGCCATCGAAATGTGCTCGCCGCCCGGCTACGGGTGGACTTCCCTGGCGGGCATGACCGCGGCACAGATGCGCCAGACAATTGAGGCGGCGGGGCTCCATTGCGAAAGCTGCCACTACCAGTTCGGGGAACTCCGGCGGAACCTGGACGACCGCATCGCCTTCGCCAGGGAACTCGGCCTGACGCAGATGGTCCTTTCGACCTTCGGCGTGTCGCCGACGGCCACCATGGGGGACTGGCTCGCGGCCGCGGGCGAACTCAATACCATCGGCGAGAAGACCCTGAAAGCCGGCATTCAGTTGGGCTTCCACAATCACGACTTCGAATTCCGGGAAATCGACGGCGCGCTGGTCTACGACAAGCTGATGGGCGCGTTCGACCCGAAGCTGGTCAAGATGCAGTTCCAGGTCGGCGTGATCAGTCTCGGTTACAAAGCCGAGACGTTTCTGCGGAAGTATCCGGGGCGCTTCCTCTCGCTGCATCTGGCCGATTACTCGCCCGCCGGGAAGAAGCAGGTGGCCATGGGCCAGGGCGCGGTGAATTGGCCCGAGCTTTTCGCCGCCGCCAAGACCGGTGGCGTGAAGAACTACTTCGTGGAGATGGATCTGGACCTGATGAAGGCCAGCATCCCGTACTTGCATTCTCTGAAGGCGTAAGATGGCCGGCGCGGTCGTCCTTTTCGACGGCGTCTGCAATCTTTGCAACGGCGCAGTGCGCTTCATCCTGGCCCGCGATCCGGCCGCCCG
>PLRZ01000469.1 GCA_003164075.1 Bryobacterales bacterium
GGGATTGGGCCGCGTATGACGCTTGATCATCATGGCGTGCTCCACCAATACCCGCCCGGTCGCCCGGTCGACGCGCAGAACGCGCCCCATCTTGCCCTTGTCGCGGCCGCTGATCACCTTGACGGTGTCGTCCTTTTTGAGGTCGATACGGACCGGCTCCAGCTTTCTCTTTGCGATTGCCATCAGATTACCTCGGGGGCCAGCGAGACGATCTTCATGAACTTCTTCTCGCGCAGTTCCCTGGCCACGGGTCCGAACACGCGCGTTCCCACCGGCTCGCCGACGTCGTTAATCAGCACCGCGGCGTTGCTGTCGAAGCGGATATAGGTTCCGTCCTTGCGCCGCGTCTCCTTGCGCATGCGGACCACCACGCAACGAACCACTTTGCCCTTTTTGATCGCCGAATCCGGCGCGGCTTCCTTCACCGCGGCGGTGACTACGTCGCCCAGTCCGGCGCGCAGGCCGAGGTCGCCGCCGCGCGGCAGGATGCAGGACAGCCTGCGCGCGCCGGAGTTATCGGCTACATCGAGAATCGTTCGCATTCCAATCATATGTCGCTTCGCTCCTGCTACCAGCTTGCAGCGATCGGCTATCAGCCAAGAGCGCTGTGCCTTGGCCGATGGCTGAAAGCTGCGCGCTGACAGCTACACTTTGACATCCAAATCCGACGGCTGCGCGGCCACCTGGACCGCTTGCCGGATGACATCCGCCAGCCGCCAGCGCTTCAACTTGCTCAGCGGACGGCACTCGATAATGCGCACCACGTCGCCGGTCTTGGCCCGTCCTTCTTCGTCGTGCGCGTAGAACTTCTTGCGCTTTCCAATGATTCTCTTGTACAGCGGATGCGGCACGCGGCGGCTGACTTCCACCACGATGGTCTTGCTCATCCTGGTGGATACCACCTGGCCGATCTTTTCGTTTTTCGACGCTTTGGCTTTGGTCTCGGCCATGTTATTTCTTCTCCACCGCGGCAATCTCCCGCTCGCGTAGGATGGTCAACATGCGCGCGCGGTCTTTTCGCATGGCACGCACCTTCTTCAGCCCGTCCATTTGGCCCATCGACATCTGAAACCTGAGACGGAAGAGCTGCTCTTCCATTGCACCCAACTGGTTCTTCACTTCGGTTTCGTCCAGATCGCGAACTTTCTGCGCCTTCATAATTACTCCGCAACGTCCTGACGGCTGATGAACTTGGTTTTGATGGCCAGTTTATGGGCCGCCAGGCGCATGGCCGCATCCGCCGTCGGCCGGTCCACGCCTTCCATTTCAAACAGAATCTTGCCTGGCCGGATCACCGCGACCCATTGATCGGGAGCGCCTTTGCCTTTACCCATACGGGTTTCAGCCGGCTTCTTGGTGATCGGCTTGTCGGGGAACAGCCGGATCCACACTTTGCCGCCGCGCTTGATGGAGCGCGTCATGGCCACGCGAGCGGCTTCAATCTGCCGGTCGGTCACCCACCCGCATTCCATGGCTTTCAAGCCGAATTCGCCGAACGAAATCGACGATCCGCGCCACGCCTTGCCGGCCATGCGCCCGCGTTGCTGCTTCCTGAACTTCACCTTCTTTGGCATCATCATGGCGGTTTGTCCTCAATTACTCGTTGCTCTTGGCCGGATCTTCGGGGGTCCCGGTTTCGGCCGGCTTGGTCTCGGGCTTGGTTTCGCCCGCCGGCGGTTCGGGCCGCGCTTCGTGCTTCCACGAAGGCTGTTGCGGCGCCATCAGCGGCGGCAGAATGGGCGTGGCCGGCCGCACCGCGGGACGCGGCAGATCGACGGGCGGAGTCTGCACCGCCGGACCGGTGGCCTCGGGCGGCGGAGCCTGCACCGGAGGCGCCGAGCCGCGATCGGGATACCCGCCACGGCCGCGCGGTCCACGGTCGCCACGGTCGCCGCGATCTCCGCGGTCCCGGCGCTCGCTGCGCTCGCGGCGCGGTTCAGGCTCCGGCAGCAGCCCGCGGCGCTTGGTCAGATCCAGAATCTCGCCCTTGTAAATCCACGTCTTGATGCCGATCACGCCGTACGTGGTGTGAGCTTCGGCAAAGCCGTAATCGATGTCGGCGCGCAAGGTGTGCAGCGGAAGCTGGCCTTGCAGGTACCATTCGCTGCGGGCAATTTCCGCGCCGTTCAAGCGTCCGGAAACGCGCACCTTGATGCCCTTGCATCCAAAGCGCAGCGCCGAATCCACGGCCTTGCGCATGGCGCGCCGGAAGGCCACGCGCTTTTCGAGCTGCAGGCCGATCGATTCCGACACCAGTTGCGCATCCAGCTCCGGTTTGTGAACTTCCTGAATGTCGATGAAGACCTCGCGCTTGGTCTTCTTGGCCATGTCCTGTTTCAGCTTTTCGATTTCCGCGCCCTTGCGGCCGATGATAATGCCGGGCCGCGAAGTGCGGATGGTGACCCGCAGCTTGTTGCCCGGGCGGTCCACTTCAATCGAGCTGACGCCGGCCGATTTCAGACGGTCGTGCAGGTTGGTTTTCAGTTCCAGGTCTTCCTGCAACAGCTTGGCATAGCCCTGCTTGGCGAACCAGCGCGAGCGCCACGGCTTGTTGAAGCCCAGCCGGAATCCGTACGGATGAACTTTCTGTCCCATCTATGCTTCTTTCTCCGTCACCTTGATGACGATATGCGACAACCGGCGCTGAATCCGGTAAGCGCGGCCCATGGGCGCCGGCCGGACGCGCTTCATGCGCGGACCCTCGTGGACGTAGGCTTCGCTGACGTACAGCCGGTCCACGTCCAGGTCTTCGAACCGGTTGGTCGCGTTGGCGATGGCCGATTCCAACACCTTGAGAACGGTGGGCGCGATGCGCTTGTTGACGGTGCGCAGCGTGGTGCGCGCCGCGCCCGCCTGCTGGCCGCGGATCATGTCCACAACCAGGCGCGCTTTCTGCGGGGAGACTCGGATGTATCTGGCTTCCGCTTTGATCTGGGTATTAGGTTCCATGCTTCCCTCAATCGGTGAGCCGGGTTCTTATGCCGGCTTTGCCGTCTTCTCCGTGGCCGCCTTCACCGAATGGCCCTTGAATGTCCGGGTGGGCGAAAACTCGCCCAGCTTGTGCCCTACCATGTTTTCCGTGATGTACACCGGAATGAACTTCTTGCCGTTGTGAACCGCCACGGTCTGCCCCACGAATTCCGGCAGAATGGTCGAGCGGCGCGACCAGGTGCGCACCACTTTCTTCTCGTTGGTGGCCACCAGCACGGCCAGCTTGGCCTCCAGGTGAGTGTCGGTAAACGGTCCCTTCTTAACGGATCTGCCCATTTCCTTACCTCTTCTTGCTCTTGTGCGTGACGATCCACTTGTCGGTGCGCTTGTTGT
>PLRZ01000389.1 GCA_003164075.1 Bryobacterales bacterium
GCCGTCGCCGGCATGCCCGGCAATTGCGGATACTTCTGGATGTCGAACAACTCCTTCACCAGGGCGGCGAACGGCTGGTCCATCAGCACCACCCAATCGCCCTCTTTATAGGTCGACCCGTTAGCGGTGAATTCGTGCGTCGCCTGGTGTACTTCGATGCCGTCGATCAGGAGCTTCTCCACCAGCGTGGCGGCTGTCGGCGTGTCACGCTGCTCGCGCGGGATGACGTACGCATACGGCGGATCTTTGGTGAAGTGCGCAATCACGTCGCGGCCGGCGCGGTAGCGGTCGAACAGCAGATCCTCGCGATTCCTGGCCGCCGTATCGAGCACCGCCATGGACGCTCCCAACGTGTACCGCACGGCATCGCCCAGCCGCCACCAGCCGCCGCGCCAAGGGCTGGAATAGAAGATCTCGCTGCGCAGTTCCTGGCTCTGGGCCGGAAAGTCGTTGGTGGTGTAGAAGTGCGGCGTGGCGTATTGGTAGAGCGCCGTCTCGGTGAGGAATGAAACAGTATTGCGGAAGTTATTCACATGGTCGACAAAGCCGGGATACCAATCGTCGAAGCGGCCGCGGTGCATGGCGCCGGGCATATCGTGTTCGTCCAGCCACGCGGCCATGGCGGTGCCGAAAACGTTCACCCAACGGTACATGAGAGGGTGCGGATTGAGGGATACCGGGTCGCCGAAGGGCGGAATCCAGATGCGGGCCGGGAAGGGCGCGGTCTGGTGCTGGTTGTAATTGACGTTGGGGTAGTACTCCAGCGCGGCGCGCGTGATCACCTGCGACTCCACCATGTTGTTCATGTAGCCGTCGCGATTGTTATCGTGCCCGATATACTCCTGGAAGAGCCCCGGCATGCTGCTCACTTCGTACGGCGTTCCCACGTTGCCGCGATACCACTTGGCCACCATGTTCTGGCCGTCGGGATTGATGGAAAACCACAGCAGCAGGATCACGTTATCCAGAATCGCAGCGGTTTCCGGATCGCTGGCGGTCACCAGGTTGTAGGCGAGCTGGATGGTCATCTGCGCCGGCGCCACTTCAGTGGCGTGCAAACCGCCATCGATGTGGACGATCACCTTGCCGTTATGCGCCAGGGTATGCGCCTGCTCGTCGGTGAGGCCTTTCACCAGCGCCAGACGTTTGGCCGTGTCCTTGTACTTGTCCAGGTCGGCCAGGTTGCGCGCGGTGGAGATGATGGCGATGTACCAGTCGCGCCCTTGGGTGGTTTTGCCCACGTGGACCAGTTTCAGTTTGTCGGTGGCCTTGGCAAGCTTCTGGAAGTACCCTAGCGAGTCGTCATACGACGCGAGATAAAAATCGTCGCCCGGTTTGTGCCCCAGCACCGATTCAGGAGTCGGCACTTGGGCCAGCGCGACAGCCAACGGAAGGAACAGCAATGCGGCAGCGGCCTTCATAAGTAGTCCAGACTACCACGATGCCGGTGCTGAGGCATGCTCTTTGGCATGCCGGCATACATGCGCTAGAATCGTTTCCACGATGATGTATCGCACCTTGGCGCTTCTGGCCCTCGCGCTGCCCGCGCTCGCACAGACCAAGCCGACTCTGCTCCCGGCGGACTACGGTAAGTGGGAGACCCTCGGCGCCGGCAGCTTATCGCCCAACGGTTATTGGCTGGCATACGAAATCCGCCGCACCAGCGGCGATGGCGAGTTGCGCGTGGCGCCCGTCGCCGGCGGCAAAACGCAGACCGTCGCATTCTGCTCGAACGCGGCGTTTTCCGCGGACTCCCGCTGGCTGGCCTGCTCCGCTACCGTTTCCGAGGTCGAGCAGGACAAGCTGCGCAAAGCCCGCAAGCCGATCCAGACCAAGCTCTCCGTGGTGGATCTCGACGGCGGCGCGGTCACTACGGTGGATGACGTCCAGTCGTTCGCTTTCTCGGGCATTGGCCCGTACCTGGCCTTCCGCAAGTATCCGCCGGCGGCCGCACCGTCCGCGGGCGCCGGCGCCGGGAACACCCCTGTTACCGGTGGCGGCGGAGGGCGCGGAGGACGCGGCGGCGCTGGCGCTCCGGAGGCGGAACGCGACCCTGTCGGGGCGGTCCTGCTGGTGCGCAATTTAACCAACGGCGTGGACACCACCTTCGGCAACATCACCAATTACTCCTGGCAGGAGAAGGGATCGAACCTCGCCATGACCATCGGGGTGGAGGGACGGACTGGGAACGCGCTGCAGGTTTTCGAGCCGCGCGCCGGGTCGCTGCGCGTCCTCGATAACGGTCCCGCGATTTTCACCGCGCTGGTGTGGCGCAAGGAATCGAACGACCTGGCGGCGCTGCGCTCCGTGAAGCAGGATGGCTACGAGGCCGAGAGCTACATCGCGCTTGCCTGGAAGAATCTGGGCGACAAGCTGACCACCCACGTCGACGCTCCCCAGCGCATCGTCTCCACACGGGCGCCGCAATGGTCCGAGGACGGCGCCACGGTGTACCTGGGCGTGGCCCCATGGCCCGCGAAAATCGACGTCAAGAAGTCCGACGACGATCCCGCCACGGTAGAAGTCTGGCACTGGCAGGACGTCAACGTGATCAGCGAACAGAAACTGACGGCGGCGCGCGATCGCGACCGCAATGCACCCGCGGCCTGGCACTTGTCCACCGGCAAGCTGGTCCCGCTCGCCACGAATTCGAAGGAAGATGTGCGGCTGCCGCATACCGGCTCGCGCGCCCTGGCGCTGGACGGCGTGCCATATCAAAACGACGCCATGTTCGGCCGCAATTTCGCCGATGTCTACAAGATCGATCTCGACACCGGGGCGCGCGCCCAGGTGGCCAGGCAGCTCATTCCGCCCGTCGAGTTCAGCCCCGGAGGCCGCTATGCCATGAACTTCCGCGAAGGCGATTTCTGGATCTACGACCTGGAGTCCGGCGCCAGCCGTAACATCACGCAAGACTCGAAGATCGCACTTACTAACAAGGAGAACGATTATCCCGTAAGTCAAAAGCCGGCTTACGGGGTGGCGGGCTGGACTAAGGGCGACCGCAGCGTGCTCCTCTACGATTCCAACGACCTTTGGGAAGTTTTCCCGGATGGCGCAACTAAGCCCAAACGCCTGACCGATGGAGCCGCCGAGGAGATCCGCTACCGTTATGTGCGCCTGTCACCCACCGGTGGCGGCGGCGGGCGAGGCGGCCGGGGTGGTGCTGCGGCCGTCGAGGGGATCGATCTCGACAAGCCGGTGTATCTGAGCATGGAGGGCCGCTGGACCAAGAAATCCGGCTATGCGGTGCTGCGGAATGGCAAAGTGGACCGCCTGATCTTCCAGGACAAGGGCGTGCGCGGCCTCGAAAAGGCCAGGGACGCCGAGGTGCTGATGTATCAGTCGGGCGCCTGGGACGAGTCGCCCAACTTCTTTGCCGGCAAAGACCTGAAAACTGCCCAGCGCGTCAGCGAAACGAACCCGTTTGCCTCACAATATGCCTGGGGTAAAGCCGAGCTGGTGGACTACAAGAATTCCCACGGCGACCGCCTGCAGGGCGCGCTCTACTATCCGGCCAATTACGAAAAGGGCAAGCAGTATCCCATGATCGTGCAGATCTATGAGATCGAAAGTAACCAGCTTCATAACTGGACCGCGCCTTCGGAGCGCGCCACTTACAATCCCGCGGTCTGGACCCAGCACGGCTATTTCGTTTTCCGCCCGGACATCGTTTTCAAACCGCGCGACCCGGGCATTTCGGCCCTCGATTGCGTCACTTCCGCGGTGAAAAAGGTGCTGGAAAGCGGCATGGTAGACGCCAAACACGTGGGCCTCACGGGCCACTCCTGGGGCGGGTATGAGACCACGTTCATCGTGACTCATAGCGACCTGTTCGCGGCCGGCGCGGTGGGCGGCGCGCTGACCAATCTCAGCTCCAGCGTGGGCGAGATCTATTGGAACAGCGGCGCGCCCGAAACCAATCACGTGGAGGTGAGCCAGGAGCGCATGCAGGTGCCGCTGTATGAAGATCCTCAGGCCTATATTCGGAACTCGGCCACTTTTGTGGCCAATAAGCTGGCCGCGCCGCTCTTAATGGAAGTGGGCGACCACGATGGCGCATCCGACTGGCACCAGGACATCGAGTTTTACAATGCCGCGCGGCGGGCCGGCAAGCCCTGCGTCATGCTGGTCTATGAGGGCGAAAACCACTCCGTGGCGCAGAAGGCCAATCAGATCGACTACCACCGCCGCATCAANNATTACGCCGTCCACGGCGACCGGCCAGTAGAGCCGGGGTAAAATTGAGGAATGGATCGCGGAACACGCCGGGCTCAGCGGGAACGGATGAAGGCCAGGGCCAAGCGTATCTATCCCAACGATCCGAAAGCACACAAATTGGCCGATCATATGGCCTTCTGCCATAGCTTCTGCTGCCAGGCGCACAGGCGCAAGTTCAGCGGCCCCACCTTGCGGGAGATTCGTTTCGCTACAGCGTGGGAAACCGCTTGTTGACCCGCGCGGCGTAGTCACTCACTCGTCTGTTCCCCGATTCCCCACCAGTGCCCCGAGCCGCGACGCGACATCCTTCAAGCCGACCGCCTGCGCCGAGAGCTGTTGACTCGCCGCGGCGCTCTCTTCGGCGCTCGCCGCGGTAGCTTGGGTGACCCGGTCCATCTGCGTAATCGCCCGGGCGATTTGATCGATTCCGTGCGCTTGTGCCTGACTGCCGAGTTGCACCGATTCCACCAGTGCTTTGACCCGGCCCGCGCTGTCGGTAATGGACCGGATGGTCCGCGCCACGTGCTCCGCCCTGGAGGCGCCTTCCGTCGATTTCACCGCCGATTCTTCGATCAGCGCCGCTGTCTCTCTGGCCGCCTGCGCCGAGCGCAGCGCCAGATTGCGCACTTCGTCGGCCACCACCGCGAACCCCAACCCCGCCTCACCCGCGCGCGCCGCTTCCACCGCGGCATTCAGGGCCAGGATGTTGGTTTGAAAGGCGATCTCATCGATGGTCTTGATGATTCCCGAAATCTTGTTACTGGATCCCTTGATTTCCGCCATGGAGACGAGCATGTCCTCCAAAGTCCGGTTGCCTACGTCCACCTCATGGTCCACGGCGTTCATGGCGTCCGACGCTAAACGCGAATTCTCGACGTTCTTGCGCGTCATGGAGGTGAGTTCCGCGGTAGAAGCGGCAGTCTCTTCGAGCGAAGCGGCCTGTTCGGAGGCGCCTTGTGCAAGAGACTGGCTCGACGAAGCGACCTGTGCGGCGGCGCCCGCCACTTCAGCCGCGCCACCGCTCAAGTCGAGTGCCGTTCTGCGCAGTTGGAAGTTCAGGCCGCGCACGATGTGCCAGGCAGAACCCCCACCGGAAAGGATGGCGAAAGCCAGGAACCCCAATACCCAAAGCCGCGCGCTGCGTACCGACTTCATGGTTGCCTCGGCATTGCGGCCGCCGACCGCTCGTGAGAAGTCGATCTCGGCATTGAGCTTTTGTTCCAGATCGAGCAGTTGGGGCCGGCCTTCGTCCATCCATACTTTCCAGGCCGTTACCGTGTCGCCAGTGCCGCTGATGGGGCGAATTCTCTCCCACGCGGCGCACAACCGGCCGTAAACCGGAGGGATCGCATCGTACAACTGCTTTTCCTCCGGCGTCGTAATGGACTTGCCAAACAATTCCAGCAGCTCGGTGAACTGTTTCTGCCCCAATCGGATTTTCACTTCCATCGCCTGGCGTTGTGCCGAAACTCCGATATGCACCAACATGTTACCGGTCATAACCCGATTGATCTGCGCCAGTTTGCCCACGCTATACACGGCAGGCAGAGACTGATCGGTAACCGCCAGCAGCTTGGACTCAATGTCGCCCACCCGGTAGAGTGCGATCGCGGCCACGATTGCGGTCAGCGTGACCAGAAAGCCGCAAGCGAGTGAGATCTTTCGGGCGATGTTCATACCTGTTAGCCGTATCGGCTGAAGCGGGGCCAACCTTTAGTGGGGCGGACTTTTCCGTAACCTTTTTGCCTTCCCCCGGTATTCCTATACGTAGACTGAATTGAAGTGGAAGACGAACAAATCATGTTGGACGTCCGGGCGGGCGACGTCGGGAAGCTGGAACAGCTCTTCGACCGCCATCACCGGCCCCTGTTTCATTTTTTCCTGCACCTGACCTCCAGCCGTTCGACGGCCGAGGACCTGGTGCAAGAGGTGTTTTACCGCATCTTGAAGTACCGCCATACCTACCAGCCGGAAACTTCGTTCCGCGCCTGGCTCTTCCAGGTGGGCCGCAACGTCCATCTGGATTACGCCGGCCGACATAAAGGCGAGGTCGCTCTGCCGGACGATGTGGTGGAGTTTCGCGGGCCGGACGTTCCGCCCGACCGCCAGGCGCAGAAGAATCAGGAGGCCGTCCTGCTGCGGCGAGCCCTGGCAACGCTCCCTCGGGAGAAGCGGGAAGTGTTGATTATGAGCCGGTTCATGGAACTGAAGCACGAGGAAATTGCCTCCGTCCTGAAGTGTGAAGTGGGGACGGTGAAGGTGCGGGTATACCGGGCGCTGCGTGAGTTGAGCGACCGGTTCTTCGCGCTGAGTGGAGAACGAGCATCATGAGTTGTGAACGATTTCGCGAGCAAATCCCGGATTGCCTGGCAGGACGGCTGGAAACGGGCGTCCGGGAGAAGTTGATCGCCCACCTGGAACTCTGTTCCGCCTGCCGTGCCGACATGGCGGAGATGGGCGTAGTCTGGCGCGGCCTGGAATCCCTGCCCGTGCCGGAGCCCGATCCGGCCATGCGCGCCCGCTTTCTGGAAGTGCTGGACGCGTATCGGGCCGGCATGGAACAGGGTCGCGAACGGACCGTGGTAAGCGGCCGGAGCCGTTGGTGGATTGCCGGATGGTGGCCGGCAAAGGCGGCCTGGCAGACCGCGCTGGCAGTGGCCCTGCTAGCGGCCGGCGGATTCGGCGGGCATTATTTGGCGCGGCCCCGGACGGCGGCGCCCGAGATCGCCCAGCTCCAGGGGCAGGTGGAGAGCCTGCGCCAGGCGGTGGCGCTCTCCATGCTACAGGATCCATCGTCCAGTTCGCGGATCCGCGGCGTCGGCTACAGCAGCCAGGTGCAGCGGCCCGGCCGGCAAATCGAGCAGGCCCTGTTGTACGCCGTCAATCACGATGCCAACGTCAACGTGCGCCTTTCCGCCGTGGACGCCCTGGAGAAACTGGCCGGCAATCCCGACATCCAGCGGGCCCTGGTGGATGCCCTGCCGATGCAGGATTCGCCGCTGGTGGAAATCGCCCTCATCGATGTTCTGGTGGAGGCTAACGATAAAGCGGCAGTGCCGGCCTTGCGCCATCTGGCGGAAGACCGGCAGGCCGATGACGCGGTGCGCCAGCGGGCGGCCGCGGGCGTAAAGAAACTCGAGGTAGCTAAATGAAACGTTCGATCGCCCTTTTCTTGCTTACAATTCCTGTACTGGCTGCCCGACCCAATGACAGCGATCGGTGGCGGGTGGAAGACGAGGAGACTATTCACAAGACTTTCCATGTGGCCACCGGCGATAATGCCGCCAAGCTGATTGCCGACCAGGTCAACGGCTACGTTCACGTGACGGGAGGCGGCGGCTCGGAGATTCAGGTGACCGTGGAGAAGCGCATTCGGGCCGAGTCGAAATCGGACCTGGCCGACGCCAAGAGAGACGTCAAGCTCGACATGACCCAGGAAGGCAATTCCGTGAAGCTGTATGAGGACGGCCCCTTCCGTCACGACGATGGCTGGCGTCACCGGCATTACAGCGTGGTCTTCGAATGCGATATCCAAGTGCCCTCCGGCGCGTCGCTCGATCTACATACTATGAACGGCGCCATTGAGGTGAAGAATACCACTGGCGATTATAAGGTCCACACCATGAATGGCAGGGTGGAGATGGACGATATCGGCGGAACCGGGTCGGTCGAGACCATGAACGGCAGCGTGCATGTGGCATTCAACCGCAACCCTGCGCGGGAATCGTCATTTCGCACTATGAACGGCTCCGTCGACCTGTATTTTCATTCCGATCCCGACGCCGATTTCAACCTGGAAACCATGCACGGGGGCGTGTACGCCGATTTCGACGTGACCACCCTTCCCACCACGGTGAGGGGTGAGATCTCGGGCAACCGGTTTGTGTATCGCTCCGGCGGCAATATGAAGGTGCGCGCCGGCAAGGGCGGGCCGGTGCTCTCGCTGCATACCATGAACGGCGCCATCCGCCTGCATTCCAAGAGTTAGTGAATTAAGGGACACAGCCATGAAATCAATACTGGCCTTGACGGGCCTGATAGTATCCGTGTGCGCGATGGTCTTCGCGCAGAGCGCCACCGGGGACCGAATCGTGGTGCCCGACCGGAGTTCCTCGCACCCGAGAGTAGTCAACTGCAACCTGCTGAACGGCGCCATCACGGTGAGAACTTACGGCGGCAGGGAAGTGATGGTGGATGGCGAGCGTTCCCGTTCGCACGACGCGCCCACCGGAATGAGACGCATCGGCGACTCCACGCGCGGCCTGGAAGTGGTGGAAGACGACAACGTCATCACGGTCCACAGGCGTCCCGCCGGCAACGGAGACGTATACCTCACCGTGCCGGTGGACACTTCGCTGCGGCTGCACACCTTGTCGGGCGCCATCGACGTCGAGGGGGTCCACGGAGAAGTGGAAGTCCACACGCTGAACGGCCACGTGACTCTGACCGGCATTTCGGGCAATGTGACGGCCGATTCGCAGAACGGCCCCATCAAAGTCACCATGGATAGCGTGGACGCCAGCAAGCCACTGGCGTTCAGCACTCTGAACGGCCTTGTGGACCTCACCTTACCGCAAGATCTCAAAGCCAATCTCACCGTCAGGAACAATCACGGCGCGGTCTACAGCGATTTCGACGTGACCCTGGGCGGCAGCCGCGCCCTTACCGAGAGGAACGGCTCCGCCGACGGACGGTATCGCATCCGCCTCGACAACACCATCCGCGGCAGCATCAACGGCGGCGGTGTCGACCTGACTATCCGTACCTTCAACGGCGCCGTCTATATAAGGAAGAAGAAATAACGGGCAAGCGTTGAGGAACCCGTCATGATCCGGAACCTGGTGGCCACCGGCCTGTACGGAACGCTGGCCTACGCGGTGAGCCGCCGGGCGCCGGAAGTGGGCCTGCGGATGGCGTTGGGCGCGCAACGCGGCCAGGTGCTGTGGATGGTCCTGCGCGGCAGTCTGGGGATGACGGTCGCCGGGGGTAGCGATCGGTTTGCCGCTGGCTCTGGCGGCCACCAAGGAATTGCAGTCGATGCTCTTCGGCGTCCAGCCTCGCGACCCCGCGACTTTCGCCGCCGCGCTGGTGGGGATCGCCGCAGTCTCGCTCGCGGCAAGTTTGATTCCAGCGCTACGCGCCGCGTCGGTAGACCCGATGGTCGCGCTGCGGGAAGAATAAGTATGAGTTTGCTCTGCGGATACCCGGTAGAATGAGGGGCATGGCAACCACGGTCACTTATGAAGAGTGGCTCCGCATGCCCGAGGTCAGCGATGCCACGGAAGAAGTGGTGAATGGCGAGATCCGAATTACGCCGGCGGCGAAGTGGGTCCATGCGCGCACCGTGGAACTGACGCAACGCGCCCTCAACAAGAATTTGGACCCCGGCCGGATAGCTGTACTCGGCCGTTTCGGTCTGGTTATTCGCAAGGAGCCGCTGACGGTACGCGTACCCGATCTGGCCGTTCTCGAGATAAGCTCAATCGTCGAGGAGGACGGCTTCGTACATTCGCCGCCTCAATTGGTGGCCGAAGTGCTCTCGCCCGGCGAGGATCCAGCCGGGAAACTCGCCGATTATGCCAGCCTCGGAGTGCCCGAAGTCTGGGTCATCTCGCCGGAAGCGCGGACCGTGGAGGTGCTATATCCGGAAGACGGCAAGCTGCGCATCACCCAAATTCCGGCCAGCGGTGTCCTCACACCCAGACTCTTCCCCCACGCGAACGTCGATATCGCCTCGATTTGGAGCAGGTAGAATAGGAACGAATGGCCAGTCTGCCAAAGTCGAGCACCATCACTTATGAAGAGTGGCTTCGCATGCCGGAAGTCACCGACGCCATCGAAGAGGTAGTGAATGGCGAGATCCGAGTCATGCCCCCACCTAAATGGAACCACGGCGAGGTCATCGAGAACCTTCAATACATTCTGCTCGCCCAGTTGGATCGGCGCGCGTTTCGAGTGAGGGTGGCGGAATTCGGCCTCATCATTCGCAAGGCGCCTTTGACGTCCCGCGTCCCCGATCTGGCGGTATTCGAGCTCGCCACGCTCGTCGAGCAGGACGGGTACATCCATTCCGCCCCGCAATTACTCATCGAAGTGCTCTCGCCCTCCAATAACCACCGCGAGCGCGAGGAAAAATTCGCCGGCTATGCCAGTCTCGGAGTGCCCGAAGTCTGGGTCATCTCGCCCGAAGCGCGGACCGTCGAAGTGCTCTACCTGGAAGATACTTACCTGCATAGCGACCACATTCTGGCCCACGGCGTCCTCACCCCCAAGCTCTTCCCCCAGGTCGCCATCGATATCGCCGCCATCTGGCCCGATTGATGCCTCGCCTCGCTCTTGCCCTCTTCGCGCTCGCCAGTGCCGCCTGGTGCCAGACGCCCAGGCACTACACCTGCAACCGCGCCAATACGCCCATCCGCGTCGACGGCAACCTGGACGATGCCGCGTGGCGCGACGCTGCCTGGACCGGCGACTTCGTCGACATCGAGGGCGCCGGCCACACCGCGCCGCGCTATCGGACCCGCGTGAAAATGCTGTGGGACGACCAGTATCTCTACGTCGCCGCCGAACTGGAGGAGCCACACGTCTGGGCCACCCTCACCGAGCACGATTCGGTGATCTTCCACGACAACGATTTCGAAGTCTTCCTCAATCCCTCGGGCGACACCCTGAACTATTTCGAATTCGAGATGAACGCGCTCAACACCGGGTGGGACCTGTTCCTCAGCAAACCGTACCGCCAGGGGGGCAAAGCCGATAACAGTTGGGAGATCCCCGGCCTGCTGACCGCCGTGCACGTGGACGGCACTCTCAACGATTCGCGCGACCGCGACCACGGCTGGAGCGTCGAGATCGCCTTTCCCTGGAGCGCCTTCGGATCGCGCGCGCCGGTGAAACGGCCCGCCGCCGGCGACGCCTGGCGCATCAATTTCTCGCGCGTGGAATGGCAGACCGATATCGTCGACGGGAAGTACGTCAAAGTGCCGGGCGAGAAGGAAGACAACTGGGTCTGGTCGCCGCAAGGTCTGGTCGATATGCACGTGCCGGAACATTGGGGCTATGTGCATTTCGCCGCGCGATAGAATAAGAACACTTGATGTTTCGCTTTCTTGCCATTCTTCTCTGTGCCGCCGTCGCCGCGCCCGCCGCGGACGACCTCGACAAACAACTCAAGACCTTCGTCGACGCGTTCGCCATTGTGGAAGCCAATGCGGCCGACCCCATCAGCTCCGAGCAGGCCTTCTACCAGGGCGCGATTCCAGGCCTGTTGCGCAAGCTCGATCCGCATTCCGTCTTCTTCGACCCGGGCCAGTTCGACCAACTCAAGAAGATGGAATCGTCCACCCAGAAGGGCTTCGGCACCATCGTAACGATTGTGCCGGGACGGGTGGTGGTGCTCCAGACCACGCCCGGGACCCCTTCGGCCAAGTCCGGCCTGGCGCCTGGCGACGCCATCATCGCCATCAACAACTACGTCATCGCCCGGCTGGATCTGGAACAACTCAGCGAACTGCTTAGCGAGTCGCGGCAGCACCCGGCGCAACTGGATGTGATGCGGCCGGGCTCGGGGAGCATCATGCGGCTGATCCTGACGCCCGAAGAGATGCAGACGTCCAGCGTGGAGCGCACTTTCTTTATTGGCCCCGGCATCGGATACCTGCACGTCACCAGCTTCGACGAAAACACCGGCAAGGACATCAGGGCCGCCATCGAAAAGCTGGGCGGGGAAAAGCTGAGCGGCCTGGTGCTGGACTTGCGAGGCAACCCGGGCGGCGTAGTCACCGCGGCTCTGGAGACGGCGTCGATGTTCCTGCAGCCCGGGCAGACGGTCTTCACCATTCGCGGGAGGAACGTGCCCGAGAAGGCCGAAAAGGTGCCGGAATCGGCCAAGCCTTACCCGTGCAAGCTGGTGGTGCTGGTGAACGAAAAGACGGCCAGCGCTTCCGAGATTGTTTCCGGCGCCTTGCAGGACCACGACCGCGCCACCATCGTGGGCGAGGTAAGCTACGGCAAAGGACTGGTGCAGAGCGTGTATCCGTTGAGCCAGGGCGCCGGCCTGGCTCTTACCACGGCGCTTTACTATACCCCCAGCGGACGGTCCATCCAAAAGCCGCTCGACGTGAAACAGTTCGAGCTCGGCGCCACCACGGCACACCCCAATGCACAGTCGGAATTTCACACCGATAAGGGACGCAAGGTGACCGGCGGCGGCGGAATCCGGCCGGATTTCTTGGTCACGCCGGAGCCGCTGAACCGTCTGCGCGTCGTCTTGTCGGCCAGTGGGTCTTTTACCAGTTTTGCCACCGAGTACCTGCGCAGCCACAAAGTGGACGACGATTTCGAAGTTACCCCTTCGTTGATCGACGAATTCGAGGCCTATGTCGCCACCCTCGGCATCCAGCCGGGACCGGCCGAATGGGCAAGCCAGGGGGAATTTCTGCGCAACCGCATCAAGACCGAGATCTTCAACCAGGCCTTGGGTGTGCAACGCGGCGACCAGGTGGAACTGCAGCGCGATCCGCCGATTCTCAAAGCGTTGGAGATTTTAGGGTCGTAGCGCTGGAAGTCTCTGCGAACAGCGCGTCCACTGGCGTGGTTTTCATTGCTGACTTCTGGCTCCTGAAGCGGCGGGTCTCCTCCGTAAGCGCGGCGTATGCCTGCCAGAAATCCGCTGCGGCGCGATGCATCTAAAGCGGCTGAAC
>PLRZ01000480.1 GCA_003164075.1 Bryobacterales bacterium
CTTGGCGAGCGGCATCCACCGTCCCGGAGCGCCGAGAAGAGTCTCGGCGCCGCAGACACGAGTGTCTGCGCCACGTCATGGCTCAGGTCAATTTCCCCAACTATCCGAAATCCCCGGGCGACCTCAGGAGTTCAGGACATTCCAATGGTAACGCCCGCGCATACGAAAGGCATGCACTCATGGTATCGAGAGGGGCCGCTCTTCAACCTCATGATTCCGGTTGGGCGCAAACACAGAAACAAGTAGGCCGGCTGAAACGGTGGCCGCGCACCCGATGGGGTTATACCAGAGATAGGAAATGCCGGTAAGTCGGCTGATCAGGAAGACCACCGTCTCTCCCGCCAGCACCCCGCAGAATGCGCCCCGTCCGTTCGCGCGCTTGACCCCGAACGCCAGCACGAATACCCCGAGCATGGATCCGTAGAACAGGGAACCAACCATGTTTACCGTCTCAATCAGCGCGCCGAAATTCGCGCCCATGCTGGCGAATGCGATGGCGTACGCGCCCCAGAAGACCGTGATCAGCCGCGATGCCATCAGGTAGTGCCCGTCGGAAGCGTCGCGGACGAAATGCCGCTTGTAGATATCGATGACGCTGACCGTCGCCAGCGAGTTGATCTCCCCGGAAATCGACGACATCCCGGCGGAAAATATGACGCCGACAATCAGCCCCACCAGGCCTGCCGGCAGATAGGTGGTCACAAACGAAAGAAAGATGAAGTTCGTGTCGTTGAAGCCGGAGACGCCGTTCAGTTTGCCGGCCAATTGCTCCGCCTCCTGGCGAACGGCTTCAAACCGCGCTTCGGCGCCCTGGTATTGCCGCTTTGCCTGGTAGCCGGCGGCGGGGCTGGCGGACCGCACGGCAAGCCAGTGTGCCGCGGCTGCGCGGCGCGTCTCGAACGCCTCCTGGTAGCGGTGTTCGATGGCCGGGAACCGTGCGTCCGCGCGGACCTGGGCCAGGGCGGCCGGGTGGAACAGCACCGGCGGCTCGCGGAAAGTGAACAGCGAGAAAACCATGGCGCCGGTGAACAAGATGAATACTTGCATGGGGATCTTGGTAAGCGCCATAAACACCAGGCTCAGGCGGCTCTGGCCGATGGAGCGTCCGGTGAGATATCGCTGCACCTGGCTTTGGTCGGTGCCGAAATAGGCCAGAGCGAGGAACATTCCCCCAATCAGCCCGCTCCACAGGTTGTAGCGGCTGGTCCAATCGAAATGCGTATCGACGGCCGTGAGGCGCCCGGCCGCTCCGGCCACCGCCAACGCGTCATGGAACGAGACCGCGTGCGGCAACTGCCAGATGGCCGCGCCAAGCGCCACCATCAAGGCGACAAACAGCACCCCCATCTGCTGTACGTCGGCCCAGGTCACGGCCTTGATGCCGCCCACGGCGGTATAGAACACCATCAGGGCTCCCATGATCAGGGTGGTCAGGCGGTCCGGCCAGCCGAGAATTACGGACAGCACTACCGCGGGCGCGTACAGCGCCACTCCCGCCGCCAGCCCGCGCTGGATGAGAAAGACGATGCTCACCAGACAGCGCGTCTTGGCGTCAAAGCGCCGCTCCAGGTATTCGTAAGCCGTGTAGACGCGGGCCCGATGAAAGATGGGAGCGGCCGTNNGCCATGATGGAGAGGCCCATGGCATACCAGGGCATGGTCTTTCCAGCCAGCAGGTAACTGTCGATGTTACGGGAGCCGCGGCTGCGCCACAGACCGTAGCTCACAATAAACAGGAGCCACGAGCCCATTACGGCCCAATCCAGCAGTCTCACGCAAACGCCCGCCCGAAAAGATAGAGTCCGAAGATGACCGCCGCCAGATAGACCAGGATCAGAACATACACCCGGCGCCAGGTTCGCAGAAACGGCGGCCCTTCATCGATGATGGGCCGACTGAAGGGGGAAGGTTCGTCACGCACGATTCTTACCGCCGGCGCAAATACGCCATTGCACTGCGCCCCCATTACATATACCATGTTTGAGGGACTTTCTTAAGGACTCTTTAAAAGATTTCCCATGGCTCACTCAATTGCCGACCTTCACCGCCCTGTGCTGCGGCCGGAGAAACCGGCCAGCCGGGGTTCCAGCGTTCTGCGGGATATCAACCTGCGGACTATCCTGCAGTTGTTACGGGAGCACGGTCCGTGTTCGTGCACCGATCTGGCGCGCAACAGCGGATTGAGTATGCCAACGGCTGCCGCTAACGTGGCGCGGCTGGAACGCAAGGGGTTGGCCAAGCGGGTGGGCACGGGGTATTCGAGCGGCGGCCGCCCTCCGCGTCTGCTTCGCTTCAACCAGGCGTACGGCTACGCGGTCGGTGTCGATATTGCGGAGAGCCGGATCCGCGTGGGCATAGCCGATCTGGCGGGCGAGATGGCCGGGGAATCGTGGGTTGAAGCCGGCGAGAAATCGTGGCCCATGGCGGTGGTGGAACAAGTGGCCTCGGCGGTGGGGGAACTGCGCGAGTCTTTGCGGATTCCGGCCAAGCGCCTGCTGGCAATGGGCGTGGCGGTGCCGGGGATTACCGATGTCGACGCCGGCACGGTGGTGGCCGTGCCGACCATGCAAGGCTGGGAAAACGTGCCTCTTGGGCGGCTGTTGGAGGAGAAGATCCGCGTGCCCGTGACCGTCGAAAACGATGTGAACATGGCCGCTTTGGGCGAACACTGGCACGGCGCCGCGCGGGGCGAGCGGAACTTCGTGTTCGTGCACATCGGCCGCGGTGTGGGCGCCGGCCTGTTTATCGATGGCCAGCTCCATCACGGGCCGGAATGGACCGCCGGCGAAATCGGTTATCTTCTGGTGGCGAGTTCGGGGATTCAGGCCGTGCGGAAATCCCAGGGAGGCGCGCTGGAACGGGTGATCGGAACCTGCGGCATTGAGCGGCAGTGGAGCGATCTGGCGGCCCGGGCCGGGGCTTCCCCGGAGCCGCTACGCGCCGTGGAGGTTCTGGACCGCGCCGCCGCGGGGGACCCGGTGGCGCAACAAGTCCTGGACAGCGTCTCCCAGACGGTGGCCATGGTGTGCTCCCATCTCAGCCTGATTCTGAACTGCTCGCTCATCGTTTTCGGCGGCGAACTGGGCGTCCACCCGGCGCTGCTACAGGCTGTCGGCGCGCTGCTCGGAGCGCATGATTTCGCGCACCCGCGGCTTACCGCTACGCAACTCGGCGTCAAGGCGGAACTCCACGGCGCCGTGCGGTTGGCGCTCGAAAGCGCCGAGGCCGCTCTGGTATGACGCCGGACACTTTTTGCCGTTTGGAGCCGCGAAAAAATATCCTCAGAACTCCTGATGTCGTGGAATTTGCAGTGGGCCCGCAGGTGGGGCAGGCGGTGCTCGCCTTCGCTCGATCCTATTCGAGCAGCGGGCATAATTCAGTGCGGGCGGGCAGGCCAGCACCGCCTGCCCCACCTGCCAAGCTCTCGCCATTGAAAGGAATGGCTCAGCCCGTTTCCCCGCCAGGTTGAAATTGCGGGGCGACATCAGGAGTTCTGAACTTGCAAAACTCGACCCTACCGCTTGCTGGCGCGCGCGGCTCGGCATGCGCATTTGACGGAGCCGGGCCCAGAGGGCACCCCGTGAGGGAGCGTTAGGCAAGCTTATTTCTCAACAGCTCCTTAGCATAAGAAAGTGGCGTGCGAGCGCCGGTATTGAGAGAAACCTGCAAGATTCGAAGAAACCGCTTGCTTGCGCGCGCGGCTCGGAAAGGTCATATTGAATGGGCAAGCACTTACCGGGCCGGGCCCGAATTCCGCCCGGCCGAAAAAGACCTTGACGCCGGCGGGAATTGGGCGTATATGTTTTTAATGGACCTTGCAAAAGTTCCCGGCAATTGGCCGGCCGCGTCCCCGCAGCCCCGGTTCCGCGCAGGATTGGCCCCGGGGATTTCCCAGATGGCGAAAGGAGTATGTGTGGCTTTGCGACATCGAGTTCTGTTGGCGGTTTCGCTGCTGGCGATTTCCACCCAGCTTTTCGCCCAGACCCAGGCAATTAACGGCAGCGTTCGCGGACGTGTGACCGACCCGACCGGCGCCCCCGTTCCCGGAGCCGGTATTTCCGTGGAAAACGTCGCCACGGACTTTACCCGGGATGCGGTATCCAACCAGGAGGGATACTTTGTGATCCCCAACCTGCCCATCGGCACGTACACCGTGGTCATCAAGAAAGAAGGTTTCGAGCAACAGCGGCGGCCCGGAGTGATTCTGGATGCCGGAACCGAAGCGGTGCTCGACGCCGCGCTCGCCGTGGGATCCATCTCCACCACCGTGGAAGTGACGGGCGGCGCGCCGGTGATCGAGCCCTCGCGCGTCGATACGGGCCGGACCATCGACGCGATGGAGGTCGAGAACCTGCCGCTCACCTCCCGCAATCCCTACAATTTCGTTCTGTTTCAGCCGGGCGTCAGCGGACATCCGAACCCCGAACTGGGCGTGCCGCGCGTGGTCAACACCAACGGCCTGGATAACCGCGTGCAATACCAGTTGGACGGTATGCCGGACACCGAGAGCGACCAGTACGGCCTGCGCCTGTTCGCCATTTCCGACAGCTACGTGCGCGAGGTGCAGACGGTATCCAACAGCTTCGCTCCCGAATTCGGCCGCACGGTCGGCGATATCTACAACGCCATCAGCAACTCCGGATCGAACACGTTCCATGGCGAGTTCTACTTTATCGGCCGTCCGCCGGACGGCGCCCGCACCATCCTGCTGGCCTCCAACCAGCCCAATACCAGNNCGCGGGACTCCGACGCCGGTGACCATCACGCCTGCCAACGCCGCCGCCATCGGCCTGCCGTCCTCGCAACTGGTCACCGCCGCCACGGTGCAGCACGTTCAATTCCTCGATCTCAGGGTGGACTGGAACATCAACAACAAGAACCAGTTCTTTGTGCGTTACAATTACTTCCGCAACGAGTATCCGTTCAATTCCCAGAACGGCGGATTGAACGCTCTGAGTGCGGCTTCGGACTTCCGCGACCGGGCACATGTCGGCGGCTTCCAGTTGATCAGCAGCTTTTCGCCGACGGCGGTGAACGAACTGCGCGCCTCCGAGCCTTACCGCAACGAGCACCACATCGACGACCCGCTGACCGGCCCCGGTCCGGCCATCGTCATCACCGGCATCGCCACCTTCAACGGCACTACCAGCGCGGAAACCCGCTTCGCCGAAAAGATCCCCAGCGTCAACGACAACTTCACCAAGATCGCCGGCGCCCACACGATCAAGGCCGGCTTCGGCTTCCAGGAGAACAACGACAACCAGTTGAGCGCGGTCTATAGTCAATATACGTTTTCGAACATCGCCAACTACCTGGCGGCCAAAAGCGGAGCCAGTCCCATGGCTTACTCGCAGTTCACCACCATTCTGGGCGTGCCGGGCGACTCCTATAAGTCGAACTTCTATGACTTATTCGTGCAGGATAGCTGGCAGGCGCGCGCCAACCTTCTGATCACCTACGGCGTCCGGTGGGACCGCTACCAGGCGCCCTCCGGCGAGACCAACGCGCCCTTCGCGTACACCGACAGCTTTCGAACCCCCGGCAAGGACTTCGCTCCGCGCCTCGGCATCGCCTGGTCCTTGAACTCCAAAACCGTGGTGCGGGCCAGTTCCGGCATCTTCTACGACGTGCCTTCCACCAACCTGTGGTACAAGTCCCTCACCACCGACGGCTCCACGCGCGCTTTCACCGATACGTTTTCCCCCACGTCACCCGGCGCGCCGGCTTTCCCGAACATCTTCACCTTCCTGCCTGGAGCCAGCTTCCCAAGCCCCCCCAGCATTATCGCGCTGACTCCGAACTACAAGAACCCATACATCATCAACACCGGCGTACAGATCACGCGGCAGTTGGCGCCGAACGACGCCCTGACAGCCGGGTATGTGCGCACCAGCGCGCGCGATCTCACTTACCAGCGCAACATGAACCTGATCGACCCCACCGGCACTCTGGCCGACGGACGCCCGATTTATTCGAGCGCGGTCAATGCCGGTACGCGTCTCTATCCGCAGTTCAACGCAATTACCCTGCAGGATACCGGTGCCAGCATGAATTACAACGCGATGATTGTGACTTACACGCACCGTTTTGCCGCCGGATACCTGATGAGCGCGTCTTACACCTGGTCGCATTCCATCAGCGACGCTCCGGAGACTTACGGTTACGATCAGAGCGCGCTCATCGAAGATCCTACGAACCGCGCGCGGGACTTGGGCAACTCGGTCGTCAACCGGCCCAACGCGTTCACCATGAGCATGGTCCTGATGCCCACGTTCCACCTCTCGAACCACGCCCTCAACGCCTTGGCTAACGGCAACGACTTGACCATTCTGGCCAATCTCTCAAACGGCGACCAGCTCAACGAAACCACCAGCACTCTGCTCAACGGCGATTCCGCGGCTTCCGCCGTTCAGCGCCCGCTGTTCCTCGGCCGCGACACCCTGCGCGGCCCCAACATCCACCAGGTGGACATGCGCTACACGCGCACCATATTTGCGCGCCGCGAACGGTTTTACGTGAAGCTCCTGGCGGAGGCGAACAACGTGTTCAACATCAAGAACATCACTGCCATCAGTACCACCGCGGCCACCAATGCCCTGGGCGTAGTCACCGCCGCCCCCACGCTGGCGCCCACTTCGACGGTACTCGAAGGACGGCTGCTGCAGTTGGGGATCCGCGTGGATTGGTAATCTCATGAAGACAGTTCGTGTGGCCGCCTGGAGCGGCATGGCGGCCGGAATCGCGTTTCTGGCCGTCGCCCCGGAATACTTTCGTGCCGGCGCGCAAAACCGCATGACCTTCCCGCTGGCCGCGCGCGACAGCGGCCATGTTGCGTTGGGCCTGGCGCTGCGCAAACTGAGCGTCTCCGGAACCTTTATGCAGTGTCCGGCCCATCCCGACGACGAGACCAACGCGCTGTTCGCATTATTCGGCTACGGCATGGGCCTGCGCGTCATCGATGTGCAGAACAACCGCGGCGACGGCGGCCAGAATGAAATCGGCCCGGAGTTGTTCCGCGACATCGCCGTGCTGCGCACATCCGAACTGCTGTCCGTCCACCGTATCGATGGCGCCGAGCAATACTTCACGCGCGCCATCGACTACGGCTACTCGTTCGATCCGCGGGAAGTGATCTCCAAGTGGGGCCGGGAGGAGATCGTGGGCGATTACGCGCGATTGATCCGCACGCTGCGGCCCGACGTGATCGTCACCATGGGCATTCAGGGGCGGGGCGGCGACCGGGCTCATGAAGCCACCACTATCCTGGCGCGCGAAGGATATCTGGCGGCTGGCGACGCTACGAAATATCCGGAACAGATCGCCCAGGGACTGCGGCCCTGGCAGCCGAAAAAGATCTACTTTACCGCTAACGGCGGGGCGGTTGGCGTCCCCGCCAGCAGCCCGGGCGATTCCGCCGGGGGCGTGAAACCCACGCCGGTCGACACGGCGGCTTACGATACGCTGCTCGGCCGTACCTATCTGGATATCGGCTCGGACGCCCGCAGTTTTCACGAGTGCCAGGGCATGGCCCGGTTGTTGCCGGAACTGCCCGGCGTCCCGGGGGCGCGCCGATTCCCCGGCGCCGGCGGCTACCGCCTGATGGAAACCTCCATCCCCGGACAGAAGGCTACCGAGGAAAAGTCGCTGTTCGATGGCGTCGATATCGGCCTTGCGGGGATGGCGCAGTATGCCGGGACCAACCCTCCGCAAGCGCTCGCGGCCGGGCTGGCGGCGATTCTGGCGGACGCCAGGGAAGCGCAGAGCGCCTTTGCCGCCGGCAACGACGGCGGAACCGCGAAACCGGTGGAAGCCGGGCTGGCGGCCGTGCGGGCGTTGCGCTCCCGGGTCGCTTCCCTGGGCCTTTCCGATACCGCCCGCTACGAAATCGATTTCCGTCTGAAACTCAAAGAGGGCGACTATGAGAATGCCGTTCTGCTGGCGCATGACCTGACCTTCGACGCCGTGGCCGACGACGGCCTGGTGATCGCCGGCCAGCCGGTGAAAGTGTCGCTTCTGGCGCAGAATCGCGGCGCATCCGATGTGGCCGTCACCGGCGTTACCGTGGACGGCTTCGACAGCGCCGGCAAGTGCGAGCCGGCGAATGTGAAGCAGAACGCGGCGTTCACCTGCACGGTGGACGCGCGCATTCCCAAGGACGCGCAACCCACCACTCCCTATTTTCACGACAACTATTGGAAGCATCCCGAAAATCCCGCCATCCAGATCTTCGATGCGGGCGCGCCCTTCGGTGCGCCGTTTGCCCCCACGCCCTTCACCGTTACATTTCATCTGAAGGCCGGCGGCGCCGAAGTCTCGCGCACGGTCCCGGTGGAGTACCGCTACGTGAAAGACATTTACCTGGGCGATAAACGTATGGAATTGAACGTGGTGCCGGCGCTCTCCGTATCGCTCTCTCCGTCACTGGCCGTAATTCCCGCGCCGCAGGCAAACACGGCGCCGGTCACGCGCGAAGTGCATGTCTCGGTGACCAACGGGAGCAAGGGCCCAGCGCAGGTGAACGTCGCGCTCCAACTGCCCTCCGGATGGACGGCCGCGCCGGCCTCAATTCCACTCAGCTTCATGCATGAGGACGAATCGCTATCGGCGCGCTTTGAAATTACCGCGCCCGCGCACGTGAAGACCGGCGAATATACCTTGCGGGCCGTGGCCACCTCGCCCGCCTGGCCGGGGGAACAGTTCACCGCCGGGTACGACGTAATCGAGTATCCGCACGTCCAGCGAAGGCAGGTGATGAAACCGGCCGAGACTGCTCTCAAAGTGATCGACGTGAAGACCGTTCCCAATCTGAACGTGGGCTACATTGTGGGCGCCGGCGACCAGGTGCCCGCGGCCATTGAGCAGTTGGGCTCGCGGGTGAGCTTCATCGAAGCCGACGAGCTGGCGTGGGGCAATCTCTCCA
>PLRZ01000623.1 GCA_003164075.1 Bryobacterales bacterium
CTCTTCGCGAGCGGCATCGACCGTCGCGGAGCGCCGAGATGAGTCTCGGCGCCGCAGACACCAGTGTCTGCGCCACGTCATGGCTCAGGTCAATTTCCCCAACTATCCGAAATCCCCGGCCGACATCAGGAGTTCTGAAGGCCGTATCGCGACAGAAACTATATAGCGCCGCAAGCGCATCCAGCGAGCCAATACCCCCCCCTCCTGTCCGGACAGGATGGGATCGCCGCGATTGAAATGCTATTCGTAAAAGAGTGCCGCAAGCCTTCGACTTTTTGCGCGCCCGCCGCATCTCCACAATAGTGATCCGCATTGTGACGGCGCTGGCGATGGCTGGAATCGCATTCGCGTCCGACCCTTCTACGACCCCCGCCACCGCGGCTCCAGTACCGATGGGATGCGCCGGAAGCGCCACCCTGGGCTCCTTTCAGCTCTCCATCCGCCCTTTTTCCCAAGGTGCGCCGCTGCCCTTGAAATCGTTGGCCGCGGTTCCGGCCGGCTCGCGCCTCATCTGGAGTCCCGCGCGTCTGAAGCTGCCGAAGTCGAACAGCGCCGAGGTCACAGCCGTAGTGGTGCCGGCCAACGGCGGCGTCCTGGTGACGCTCGAGCCCCGCAAGGCATCCGAGCCCGCTGAATGGCAACTGCTGCAACGCCCGTTGGTGATCGCCCTGGTCTACGGGCCCCAGGGCTTGAGTGAAGGGAAACTGCAATCGCTGGTGACCCGGAACCAGGACCTTCTGCGGGAACTGGCCGACTATGCCGAGCAGAGTTCGCAGGTGGAAGCGCTGGTTCAGGAACTCGCCGATGCCGAACAGTCGCGCGCCGGCGCCGACACGGCGCTCAAGGGAATCTCGGCCCAATACGGCGTGAGCCCCCAACGGCTGGATTCCGCCACTTCGTCCGATCAGCAGGCGGCATTGCTCCTCAAGGCGCTGGTTCCGGCCGCCACCAATTACGACCCGTTGGCCGCGCAGAGCTCTCAAGTGCAACAGTCCGGCGGACTGGCTGCCTCGGTAGCCGGTCTCTTCTTCGGCAACCAGGTGGCCCTCGCGGCAGGCGGCGTGGCGCTGTTCGCCAACCTCAAAACCGTCCTGTTCCCCAATACGGAATTCCGCTCGGCCTTCGCCCAGGCCGCCGACAAAGGCAACCTGGCGCTATGCACCAAGAGTCAGGCGGCCAAAACCAAGACGCGCCTGGCTTATCTATGGGCCTACCGCGTGCCGCAATTGGCCAAGCCCGCGCTGGCGTTGACGAAGTCTCCGAACCTGCCGCTAGGGGCGAAGTCGACCGTAGAACTAAAGCTCGGCAAAGACACCACCGCGAAGGAATTGGGACTGGCGCGCGACTGGCGATTGGTTCCAGCCTCGGGCGCTGGAGTTTTCCCCGTCCCCGTCGCCACTACTGCCACAGGCGCGCTCGAAATCGATCTCTCCAAGGCCAGGATTCCCGCCGGCGACTATCGACTGATGTACACCTGGGACTGGGACGCGCTCCCGGTTGCCGGCACGGTACACGTTCATCCGGTCGACGATCTCTCGCAGATCGCGCTCGCCCCCGGAGAGCACGATAAGCTGCTCGAAGGCAGTGGCAGCGCCACCGTAGTATTGAACGGACCGGATTTCGAGTTCCTGGAAGGCGCCACCCTGCAATCTTCCGCCCGCAACGCCAAACCCGCGGACATCGAGTTCAATCTGCCGTTGGGCAAAGACGGCGGCACACAAAACGTAGTCTCCGTGACCATCGACACGGCCAAGCGGGGCGCTTACACCCTGGCGTTGAAGCAGGCCGACGGCTTGGCCCACAAAATCCCGATCGCCGTTCTGCCGCCGAATCCGAAACTCTCCAATTTACCGCTGCGCTTCAATACCGGCGAAACGCGCCAGGCGATTCACCTCATAGGGAGCGGTTTGGAACGGATCGAATCGGTCGCGTCGGATGCCGGTGAGATCGCGGGGGCCGTGGATTCCGATAACTGGTCCGGCCAGATCCACCTCAAAGCCGGTCTGAAGAAAGGCGCGACTTTCGCCCTGGTGCTGAAGGTCAAGGGCCTGGAGAATCCCTTGACGCTGCCGAATGCCATCGAGATCGTCGGTCCCCGGCCCAGGATCCAGTCGGTGCGGAAGTCTCTGCCAGGGACTCCGGGGATTGAAATCGGGGCCGACGAGTTGCCGGCCGGCGCCCCGGCGGGACTGGTGCTCACCGTCGCCCAACTGCACGATTCCGTCCGCCCGCGGCTGGAGTTGCGCTGCGAAACCGGCGAATTGCGCCAGGCGCTCACGCTTTCCCCCGGCACACCGGTGGGCGGGGCGAGCCTGACCTCCGCCGGACCCGGAACCCTGTACCTCTCCGTCGATCCCGGTACGGTCGGCTATCCCGGATGCCAACTGTCGGCGACTGTAATTATGGATCCCGAAGGTAGCTCCGACCCTTTCAGCCTGGGGCGCGTCATTCGCATACCGCGTCTCGAAAGGTTTACCCTTACGAGCGAGAAGGTGGGCGATGCAAGCTATGCCGGCAGCGTGGAAGGCAGCGATCTCGACGTGATCGAAAAGGCCGGCTGGGACGGTACCAATGGCTTGCCGGTGGATTCCATCCCGACCCCTGTTCCGGGAGAGCATCCCCGGCAGACTTTGCGGCTCGCGCTCCCTTGGCCGGCGCCCGGCCCGCACGCGCCGTTGTACATCTGGCTTCGCGGCGAGTCCCAGGGACGGAAGACCTCGGTGGCGTACTGAGCTGCGTTAATTGACCCCAACGCTGTTCACTTAGAGACGGGTTATGACAGGGACGAGCTTCTCTATGACGCCGTTGGTCACATCCGTCGTGGTCGAGCAGCCACCAGGGTCGGAACTCCTGATGTCGTGGAATTTGCAGTGAGCCATGGAGCGGTGAAAGGAATGGCTCAGCCTATTGCCCCAGGCCACCCGAAATCCCCGGCCGACAAACTACTTTACGTCCGCGGTTCTGAACGCGCCTATGCGCTTTCCTGCGTTCTTGCGCGCCGGTACCGCCGAATCAGACTGTTCGTGGAACTGTCATGGCCCAGTGCGGGCTCCGTCGGGCTTTCGAGTTCCGGGACAATCCGCTGGGCCAGCACTTTGCCCA
>PLRZ01000741.1:0-9584 GCA_003164075.1 Bryobacterales bacterium
TATCAGGCGGTGGTGTTCGACGAAGCCCACGAGATCGAAGACGTGGCCGGCCAGTATTTCGGCTTCTCGGTGAGCAATTACAAGCTGATGGATCTGCGGCGCGATATCGGCGCGATGGGCCGCATGAAGAAATTCGGCACTCCCGAGCTGGACCGCATTCTGCAGCGACTGGAAGAGCTGACGGGACAGTTTTTCGCCCTCTTCGGCGAGGGCGACAAGCGGGTCAGTTTTCAGGGCCGCGAAGCTTTTCGCGAAGCCAACGAAGAGGCTTACTCGGACCTGCTGGCGGTGCTGGAACTGATTGGGTCGAACCTGCGGTTGATGCAGAATCCGCCCGAGGAGATCCAGCCGCTGGTGCGCCGCACGGGCGAACTGCTGCTGGCGCTGCGCTTCGTGCTGGAAGAGGACGACGAGCGGTACGTGTATTGGATGGAACGGCGCGGCCGGGGCTGCTTCCTGCAAGCCACACCCATTGAAGTGGCCAGCATCGTGGGGGACCGGCTGTTCGGCAAAGTGGAAACCGTGGTGCTGACTTCGGCGACCCTGGCCGTGGCGGGCGGGTTCGAGTATGTGCAGAAACGGCTGGGAGTGGAAAATCCGCGCACCCTGATTGTCCCCGGCCACTTCGATTATCAGAAGCAGGCGCTGTTTTACGTGCCGCAGCACTTGCCGGAGCCGCGCAGTCCGGCCTTCACGGCGGCGGCGTCCGACGAAGTGATGCGCATTCTGGAGCACAGCCGCGGGCGCGCCTTCGTGCTGTTCACCAGCTATCAACAGATGCGCCTGGTCTACCAGAAAGTGTCGCTGGACCTGGAGTATCCCACGCTGATGCAGGGCACCGGCCCGCGCCACGCGCTGCTGGACGAATTCCGCGCCACGCCGCACTGCGTACTGTTCGCCACCTCGGCCTTCTGGCAGGGGGTGGACGTGCCGGGTGAACAGTTGAGCTGCGTTATCATAGATAAGTTGCCCTTTGCGGTGCCCAACGACCCGGTGGTGAATGCCCGCATCGAGAGCATTCGCCGGGCGGGGGGGAATCCATTCTACGACTACCAGATTCCGCAGGCGGCCATCGCGCTCAAGCAGGGGTTCGGACGGCTGATTCGCAGTAAGACCGACCGCGGGGTGCTGGTGCTGCTGGATAATCGCATCACCAAACAGCGGTACGGGCAAGTATTTTTCGACAGCCTGCCGGACTACGGATTCACCACTCAATTACGGGACGTGGAGAAGTTTTTCGATGTTTGAAGTGACCATAGAAGAGACTTTCGCCGCCGGCCATGCGCTGCGCAATTACCGGGGGAAGTGCGAAAACGTACACGGACACAACTACCGCTGCCAGGTGATGCTGGAAGGCGCGGAGTTGGATTCGATCGGGCTGCTGGTGGATTTCGTGGAGTTGAAGCGCGTGGTGCACGGCGTGCTGGACCGCATGGACCACCAGTGGCTCAACGAATTTCCGCCGTTCGACGTGCTGAATCCCTCGGCGGAGAACATGGCGCGGTATATCTACGAACAGGTGGCGGAGGGATTGAAGGTGCGGGACGGAGTACGGGTAGGGCTGGTGCGGCTGTGGGAGACGGACACGGCCCACGCTACCTACCGGCCGTAGGGTCCTGCTCCTCCGCCCCCCGGGTGAGGGAGCGGAGGGCTGAAGTTTTCGGCTATTTGCCGTAGTAGGCGGCGTTTCGGGCAGTGAAGTCGGCCCATTTCTCCGGCAGATCGTCCAATGCGAAGATGGCGGAGACCGGGCAGACCGGAACGCAGGCGCCGCAATCGATGCACTCTACCGGATCGATGTAGAGCAACTCCGCTTCCGCGTAATTGGGTTCATCCTTCTTAGGATGAATGCAATCGACCGGGCAGGCGTCGACACAGGCGGTATCTTTGGTACCAATACAGGGTTCTGCTATCACGTAAGCCATGGCTGTGGTTGTCCCAGGTACATATAAATAGCACAGCGGACGGGGAAAAACAAACGATAGTTGCAAAGGCGGGGTTCGGAAGGGCGGGGCCATTCCGGAAAACGGCCCCGGTCCGAGGTTATTTGGCCGTGACGAGTATTACGTCATACGCATAATGGTCGCCCGCGGGCCCGCCGCCAGCGAAGGCGATCTTGCTGCGGTAGCGGAATTGGTTCCCGTAGACGTCCGTCCAGTTCGAGAACTCGTAGTGAACCGAGATCGATTGGATCCCCGCCTGCTGAAGGGTCAGCAACTCGCCCGGCTCGGAGATTCCATCGTGGTTCTTGTCTACCCAGACGAGCAGCTTCGAGAACACCGCGTCCCTCTGGTCGATCACGCCATCGCCGTTCCCGCCGCTCGCCGGCTGATCGTAGACGGCCAGCGCGCGGAAGCCAAGCTTCGATTCCGTACCGGAGTTCGGTTGCGGCGATACGTTGCTGAACAGCTCGGTGCCGTTGTCGATTCGTCCGTTACCGTTCCGGTCCAGCGCGAGCCATCCGTCGTGGGAGCCGACGGCAGTCCACGCCATTTGGATCGGCTTCCCCTTGGCGAAAAAGTCGAACTTGACACCGTTCTGGACGTTCGTGAGGGGGAAGCCGGCACCGCTCAGGTCGACGATTATCGGGTCGCCCTCAGGCAGTGAGCAACTCCCGGTCACGCAGATGTCGCCTGGGCAACAGTCCCCGTCCCCCATACAATCGACATCACGGTCGTCACACCCTGGTCCGCCCCCGCCATTGCCGCACGGGTCGTTGCACGAACCGTCGGACGCGATTAAGCCGCACACACCGCATGAGTTAAGGAGATAAGGACTACAGCACGTACCGGCAAAGCATGATCCGGAGCAGCAATCGGCCCCTCCTGAGCAGGACGTCCCGGTATTGAAGCACGTCATGCAGATGCCGGCCGAATTGCACGTGAGCCCACTGCAACAATCGTTGTCGTAATCGCATGCTTCTGTCGAGACTTGGCAGCACGTGGAGTCGGTGTATGTAGTCGTGTACTGAAACGAACCGCAAGCGGAGGCGGTACAAGACGACGGGGCGCCATTTGCAAGTCCCTGGCAGCTTCCGCTCGCCCAATAGGAACTCGTTTGGCCAGAATCCGTGTCACTGGTACCCGTGATCACGCTGAAGGAGTCCCAGGAGTCCTTGCAGCATGTCGAATCGCAGTACTGGGATTCCGTATCGAACGATGTGATGCACTCGTGGTTCGTCTGTGCCCTGACCCTTCGTGTGTCGTGGAGAAGCACAAGGACGCCTGCCGTGAGTATCAGGATCCTGATAAGTCGGAGTTTCTGCATTGCCGTTCCTCCTGTAACCTCTATCGCCAAAGAGATCTACTTACCGTAGCCTGGCGGCCAAACGGGGAGTTTGTCGCCGGGGAAGTACCCCCTTCCCATGTGGTTGAATGTACCGGGTTTGGCCGGGTCCGGAGTCCAGTATCCCGAAGGATCCCATTTCATCCCATCGTCGAAGTAGAAGGTACCCCGGCGGACGATGCAGTTCGTTAGCTTCTCGATAGGCATGTTGTCGACTTGGGCCGCAATCCTGTCAATGTACGCGCCGACGTCAATCAGCAGCGTTTGGTGAGGGGCAAACGAAATGGCTCCCGAGCTCGGATTCTGCGCAATGGCCTTGCCGGTTCTCCCCGAAAACGCGACGGACGACGGTATCCGTCCCAGAGTTATGTTGTATACCCGCAGGGGAGACTGGTAGCTCCCGTCTCCAGTCTCCGGGAAGGCAAGCGTGACTTGGCCAAAAGCGATGGTCTTGTCAGTTTGGTTGTAAACATGGATGGTGACATTTCGCAGCCAGTCGTCACTGGCCTCCACAGGCGTCACGGGTTGGACCCTGCCGGAGCTAACGTACAGTCCGCTTTCCACTTCCGCGCTTCCGAGCACGACTTTGGTTACGACCACCGCGTCCGTTCTGCTCTGTCTTTCGACCTCAATCCGGTTCTCCCCCGGCGGGGCCGCGGAAAGCAGAAAGGCGTATGCAATCGCGCTGGCTCCAGCCAAGCCTAGTTTTTTGAGTGACTTGAACATATATCTCCTCCAATTCCGGTTATCCACGCCGCCCCCTGGCGGGTGCTTCAAGCCCGTCGCCCGGCCGAGTCAACGCAGAGGCTGGCCCCGGCCGCCCGGGCGCGCCAGCGGCGTGCCTGCCCAGTAAGGTGCTCATCACTTGCTCCTGGCCCTGGGGGTCGAGCTTCCCAACCCAGACCCTTGTTACGATGCCACCACGGTCGACAAGAAGCATGGTCGGTGTTCCCCTTACTCCTATGCTCCCAGGCGGGGCCTGCTTGACCTGATCGATATGCACGCCCTCACTGCTAAGATACTGCTCGGCGTCGGCAATCGATTCGGGCAGCACGGCTACCATCTTCACCTTCTCGCGTGCCTCGTCTCCCAGCCGGCGGAAGAAGGGCGCACTTTCGGTGCAGAAATGGCAGTGGGTGGAGATAGCCAAGACCAAGGTCTGGCCGTTTCGGTTCCAATCGATTCCGGGAAGCCGGTCCTTCAGGCTCGTGCCAATTGCCGCATCCGCCGCTTGCGTGGCTGTCCTCTTTCCCGCCAGCAGGCCGGGGACAAGATAGACCTTGATTAAGACGGCCGACAGCAGAACAGCGGCGCCAATAGTTGCGATGTTTGCGGTTGTTTCTATCTTGCCGGGCAAGCTCATCTGCTCGCCTCCTCTTCCGCCACACTGTCAACCGGGTACCGCCGGAGCGGAGCGGTCAGCAGCAAGTACTTTTTCATAAGAATACTTCTTCTCCTCTTGAAAAGAGGCCCCGCCATCACTCGCCGACGTGCCGGCGCGCCGGGCGGCCTCTGCACTATCGACTTACAACTAAGATTGTGTGCCCGTGGAATTATCAAGTCAAGAAGAAAGCAGATAAAGGGCTCTCTTTATGTCGCAGTTTCTGACCTTATTTGCTCCACCCAAGGAACGCTAGCGAACGCCCGGCGCTTCCCCGCCTCAATCGGAGCACCGTTGGGCGCCCGTGGATCCGGAAGAACGATATCCGGGCCGAATCACCCCCCCCACGGGCGAGATGGAAGCAGACCTCGGTCGAAGCCAGATGCCTGTGGCCGAGCAATCGTTGTAACTCCTTGGGCAGGATGCCATTACGCGCGGCTGCTGTTGCGAAGGTGTGCCGAAGAGCCTCCGCGCATACCCCCCCGCTCGATGCCGGACCGGGAGACAACCTCCAGCACGACCCGCTCAATAGATCGGGCCGACAAACCAAAGGACTGGTGCTTACTAAACCAACTATCGAAAAGCGGCGCGATACGGGGAGTTATGGGGATCTCTCGAAGTCCGCCGGGAGCGTCGGCGTATAAGTAATGGCTCTCAGGGGCTATTCGCTCCCGAGTAAGATCCCGTAGCTCACTGACGCGTAGCCCCGTATCCAGCAGAGTCCAAATGACTCGTTTTTCGCGGAGAGTTCGACACGTACTGGCCAGCCGTTCCGCCTCGTCCTGCGTCAAGGGTCTGTGCCTGGGGGTCATAACGCATAATAGACTCCTCATTTCTTAATTGCGCAAACGGCTTCCAGAAGGGGGACAAAGAAAGTGAGGTTCACCGTTCGTTATCGCACCTTCCCGGGCCGTTCCTGCCGATCCGCCCCGTTTCGGGAAAAACAAACGATAGTTGCAAAGCGGGGCGGCGGGGCACGAAACTGAAGAGGATGAATGCCAAAGTGCGCAAGGCCGTTTTCCCCGCCGCCGGGTTGGGTACCCGATTCCTGCCGGCTACCAAGGCGCAGCCCAAGGAAATGCTGCCGATCGTGGACAAGCCCATCATCCAATACGGTGTGGAAGAGGCGATCCAGTCGGGGATCCAGAACATCATCATGGTCACGGGGCGCGGCAAGAGCGCCATCGAAGATCATTTCGATGTGAGCTTCGAGCTGGAGTACATGCTCGAAAATCGCGGCAAGAAGGAGCTGCTGGCGATTGTGCGCAATATCTCCGACATGATCAACGTGTCGTACGTGCGCCAGAAGGAGGCGTTGGGACTGGGCCACGCGGTGTTGCGCGCGTCGGAACTGGTGGGCGACGAGCCGTTCGCGGTGGTGCTGGCGGACGACGTGATCGAGGCCGAGACCCCCTGCCTGCGACAGTTGCTGGACGTGTATGGCTTCTTCGGCGCGCCGGTGCTGGCGGTGATGGAAGTGCCCCCGGAGAGCATCTCGTCCTACGGGGCGATTGACGCCGAACCGGTATCGCACAATGGATCGAGCGACCGGGTGTATCGGATCCGCAGCCTGGTGGAAAAACCGAAGACCCAGGATGCCCCGTCGAACCTGGCGATCATTGGGCGCTACGTGCTGACGCCGGAGATTTTCGAGTCGCTGGAAGCTATCGATCCCGGGTCCGGCGGCGAGATCCAACTGACGGACGCCATGCGGCACCTGTTGCACCGCCGGCCGATTTACGCGGTGCGATTCGAGGGAACGCGCTACGACGCGGGGGATAAGCTGGGATTTCTGAAAGCCACGGTGGAGTTTGCCTTAAGGCGGGCCGACTTGGGCGGGCAGTTCCGGGAGTATTTGAAGGGGCTGAAGCTGTAGGAAGAAAAACTATTGGCCAGTAGAGTAGGACCGCGACGATGGCGTCGAGCGCCTCGCGCGCCAGAGTTCCGGTACCGGCGGCGCTATGGATCAGCGTAAGGGAGCGTTAGGCCAGAACTCCTGATGTCGCCCCGCAATTTGTGCCTCGCGGGGAAAATAGGCTGAGCTATTCCTTTCGATGGCGAGAGCTTCGCAGGTGGGGCAGGCGGTGCCGCCTGCCCGCCCGCACTGAATTCGGCCCGCTGCTCGAATCGGATGGAGGGCAGGCGAGCACCGCCTGCCCCACCCGCGGGCTCACTGCAAATTCCACGACATCAGGAGTTCTGAACCTATTCAATCGCCAACTAACGGCTCCTTACATGTACATGCCGCCGTTGATGGCCAGCACATGGCCGGTGATATAGGAGGCGTCCTCGCTGACCAGAAACTTCACCGCGGCGGCGATGTCTTCTGGCGTGCCCATGCGTCCCAGGGGCACGGAGGCGAGGATCTTCGCCTTGACTTCGTCGGGCAGCACCTTGGTCATGTCGGTGGCGATGTAACCCGGGGCAACCGCGTTGACGGTAATGTTACGCGACGCCATTTCCTGCGCCAGGGCTTTCGTGAGGCCGATCAACCCGGCCTTCGACGCGGCGTAGTTGGCCTGTCCCGCGGCGCCCGCCTGCCCCACCACGGAGGCGATATTGACGATGCGGCCCCAGCGGTTGCGCATCATGCTCGGTAACACTTGTTGCGAGCAAATGAAGGCGCCCTGCAGGTTGATCTTGAGGACCAGTTCCCAATCGGTCAGCTTCATGCGGACCGCCAGGCCGTCGCGCGTAATGCCGGCGTTATTCACCAGGACGTCGATGCGGGTTTTGTCGGCCAGCACTTTGGCGAAGCCTTCTTTGACGGATTCCGGCGAGGTCACGTCCAGATTCAAAGTCATCGCCTCGCCGCTGCAGGCGCGAATTTCCTCGGCCACAGCTTCATTGTTCTCGATTTCGGGCGATGCGACTACGATATCGAAGCCTGCGCGGCACAAGGTCAATGCAATCGACCGGCCAATTCCACGGCTCGCGCCGGTAACGAATGCAACACGATTGAACATTCCATCTCCTCAAGACTTACTGGTATTAAACTCATCATAACGTAGTGCATTTTGCCGCGTCCAAGCACCAACGCGGCGGGGTGCTGAGACGCTTTGGGGAGGCACGTTCAGAACTCCCGACGTCGTGGAATTTGGGATGAGCCCGCTTTCGTGGCGCAGGCACTCCTGCNNCCGGCCGACATCAGGAGTTCTGACGCTTGTGAACGACCGTTCCAACGCGGCGCGGGCACTCACGCCAATATAGCCAACAGCCTTTCACCGCTCGCCGCGACGCCGCGCCCACTCGAGCGCCGCCCGCAACGCCACATCGTTCCCCCTCCGCACCAATACAACTTCGCAATGCGATGCCAGATCTGCCGGCGCCGGCGTCTCCAAACGGTCCGCGAAGGCCACCAGCGGCGCGCGCGACGCATCTCCTCCGGGAAACGCCGCCACATCGCCCGAAGTGAGCGCCAGAATCCGCTCCTCGGGATATGGCCCCCCGACCGGCGGCGGCGCCTCCAGAGCCAACCCGGCCGCGTACCGCAGCACACGGTCCCGGCGGCGCCGCAGCCGGCCAATCGCTTCCTTCCACAATTTGCGGAACAGCGGACCTCGCGCCACGGCGCGCGTCAGAAACTTCAGGTAGTTGATCTCCAGCACTTCAGCGAGCTGCTGTTCGGTGTAATAGCGCGAAGTGGTGGCGCGATGGCGATGCTCCACCACCGCTCCAGCCACGAATACCGTGGGCCACCCGCGTTGCCACGCGCGATATCCCACGTCCAGATCCTCCACGTAAGCGGGAGCATAAGCCTCGTCCATACCGCCCAGCGCGCGCAGCAGCGACGCGTCGTAGAGCGAGCAGCCCCCGCTGCCGTAGAGCACCCAGGTGAGATCTTCGCCTGCGATGGGCTCATCGCAGCGCACCGGGAAATCATCGGGGTGGTCTTGCCTCATCACCGCTTTACCGGTCTCCTCACGGCGGACGCCCGGGGGGAAGCGGATCTGCGCGGTGGCGCAGAACAGCCCCGGCACTCTGCCGAACGCGCCCGCCAGCGCCGTGAAGAAGCCCGGCTCCAGCAGCATGTCGTTATTCAGCAGGCAGACGTGCGAGTAGCGCGCCCGCGCGATGCCGCGATTGACGGCCGCGGCGAAAGAGAGCGGCCGCGGCGAAACCTCCACTTGCACTCGCGGCCATTCGGCGGCCAGCCATCGGGCGGTGCCATCGCTCGAACCGTTATCCACCACGATGGTTTCCGACCGCATATGGAGTTCCCTCGCGATGCCCGGCAGTTGCGCGGCCAGCAACGATTGTCCGTTGCGCGAAGGGATCACCACCGAAATACCGGCGGGCGCCGCAACGCCGGCAGCGGGCGTCCGCCAGCGGCCGATGGCCGGCGCCCGCAGCCACCCTGCGATACGCGCCGCGACGTGCCAAAAAGCGAATTGTGCAGACTGCTTCAAGGTCAGATCAACAGATGGCGGTGCGCCTGCCCGGCGCCGTCCGCGAGCGCCAGCGCCTGCAGCGCGAAGGCCGTCGACACGGGATTGATGTACGGTTCCCAGCGCGCCGCGGTGCGGCCGAAATAGAAGCCGCCGTCCATGCGCGCGTCGTCCGCTGTGGCGGCGAACTCCCGCAGCCGTTCGCATTCCCACCGGGCCGCGGCGCTATCCAGCGGGACGGCGCCCGCCCAATCGGCATACAACCGGACCCGCAGCAATTGCGCGTACACGTCGGAGCGCTCAAATACCGGCGCGAGTTGGCGCAGAAAATTCGCCACGCGCGGAATGCCATCGGCCAGCGCCGCATCGCAGAGCGCGTCCCCGGCCATCGGCAACAGGCCTTCCAGGAAGTAGACGAAGGCATGCAGGCGGTCCACCACTTTTCGCCCGTCGGGATGGCCGGGCAGAAACTCGTGCGCCGTCCGCAGCGAATCCCGCAGCAGGCCCAGGTAGAGCTCGCGGTAGTGGAC
>PLRZ01000741.1:9599-11882 GCA_003164075.1 Bryobacterales bacterium
ACCGCGCGTGCGCACTCCAGAAACTCCCCGTCGCCCGAGGCCCGCCACACCGCCAGCAGACCGCGCACCACGATGCCGCAATCGAAGAAGTAAGTGAACCGGGCGGGGGCGATTTCAAACGGCATGGTGCCCGATGCCCCATCCCAGGCGCCGATGAGGAAGCGCGCGGCGGCGCGGGCGCGGTCCAGATAGCGCGCGTCCCTGGTGAGCGAATGCAGGAACACGAAGGCGCTGGCCGAATAGCCGGTGATCTCGGTGGAGACCGCATGGTTGGCGGCCAGATCGAGACGATAATAGCGGGCCACGCCGCCCTCCGGAGTTTGTATGCCGGATCGAAGAAACCACTCGCCGGCACGGGAGACTTGAGGAAACAAACCGCCAGTGTAACAGAACCGCCGCGGCGTCATCCCAGCAGCCAGACTCCCATGGCCAGCGTGAGCACGGTCAGCGGCACGCCGGCTTTGGCGTATTCCCAAAACGAAATTCGCACCTCATGGCGGGCGCGCTCCACCACGATCAAATTGGCCACCGACCCGAGCACCGTCAGGTTGCCTGCCAGGGTGGACGCCATGGCCAGCGTGAGCCACGCGTGCGTGGCCCGCGGCAGGTGCGATACGAACCCTTTGAACACCAGGACGGCCGGGACGTTGCTCACCAGGTTGGACAGCACCGCGGCGAACGCCGTCATGGGCGCGGTACGCTCCAGGTGGAAGCGGCCCGCGGCGGCGAACAGGCCGGCCGCGAGCGAAGTCTTCTCCAGGCCGGCGATCACGATGAACAGCCCGATAAACATTACCAGCAGGCTCCAATCGATCTCGCGATAGAAGCGCTCGGGCTTGAGGCGGCGGGTAATCAGCAGCACCGCGCCGGCCACTACGGCCACTTTAGGCACCGGCCAGCCGGCGAAAAAGAACACGATCATGGCCGCCGAGACCGCTACGGACTTCCACAGCAGAGCGGTGTGGATGCGCACCGGCCGATGGTCCACCTGCAACAGGTTTTCGTTGTGGAACTCGCCGCGATACATCAGGGCGATGACGGCGGCGGTCAGCACCAGGCCCACCGCGGCCACGGGCGCCAGGGCGGCGGCAAAGGCGCGGTAATGGATGTGCGAAAAACTGCCGATCATCATGTTTTGCGGGTTGCCGGTGATGGTAGCGACGCTGCCGATGTTGGAAGCCATGGCGACCGCCAGGAGGTACGGAACCGGATTGCGCCGCAGACGGCGNNCGGAGAACAGGCCCGAGACCAGCACGATGCCGCAGAGCAGCAGCAGAGGGCGATGAGCGTGCTCCACCACCCAGGCGCTCACCACCGTGAAGAAACCCGAAAGCCGCAGGCTGGCCACTACGATCATCATGCCGAAAAGAAGGATGATGGTGTCGGAGTTGATCGCCGCCCAGGCTTCGTCCACGGTGAGGACATTGGTGGCCACCATGAGGCTGGCGCCGATGATGGCCGCTCCGGTGCGGTCGATGCGCAGACCGGGCATGCGGCCGATGGCCATCACCAGGTAAGTCGCGGCGAAGATCAGGATGGCGGCGAGCAAGCGCGTTTATTCCGGGCGATTCACTAGCACGAAGACAACCACTGCGGCGCCGGGCAGGAATTCGCGCCGGCCCATGTTCCTAATTCCAAGTGTAGTGGGCTTATCTGGTTTCCGTCGCGAAACTCCTACTCGTAACGGCAAAACCGCTCCCTGGCGGTCGCGGCTCGGCAACAAGTCCCGTGGAATCATCGCGGCGTTTTCCGAGCCGCGCGCGTTAGCGAGCGGTCCTTGCCAGTTCGCGGTATCGGCGGTCGCGCAAACATGACCAACAGCGCGCGGAGTCCGCAGTGCGCGGAACTTCACCTTACCGCGAAGGGATACGACGGATCACCGCGCCCATTTCTTCGGGCGTAGTTCGTGTGTAGGAGTCCGGTGTGGCTGGACGGGCAGGCGCGGCGGCCGCGGCACGAGCGGAGCCTCGCGAGGCACGCGGCTTCTCGACCGTCGGAGGCACTTCCACCTCGTAATCGTAAACGCCGAGCCGGCGTTCGGCTGGGACGGGCGGTATGATCACGCGCTTCTCCAGAATGGTGCAGCCTTCCACCTTCTCACCTATTTCATGGCTGAATCGGGATCGGACGGTTTTAGTCAGCATTTTGAGCGCGGGCGCTCGGGGCCCATTTATAAGTTTAGCATCGTGCGGCGCCGAGCATCGGCCTGAAACGGAGTCGCCGTCGGCTGCCTGCCGGATTCGACAGGAGCGCATCGAGTAATATCGGACGAATCGAACACGG
>PLRZ01000669.1 GCA_003164075.1 Bryobacterales bacterium
CCCCGGCCGACATCACGAGTTCTGAATTTCAGTCTGGCGGGGGAAATGGCAGGTGGGGCAGGCGGTGCCGCCTGCCCGCCCGCGCTGAATCAGGCGCGCTGCTTGAATAGGATCGAGCGCAGGCGAGCACCACCTGCCCCACCTGCGGGCTCACTGCAAATTCCACGACTTCAGGAGTTCTGTAGTTCAGGTGCGACGGCGCGCCTTCACTACTTCAATCAGGGTGGGCAGCAGCGAGAGGAAAACGATCGCCAGGATCACCTTGTCGAAATAATGTTTGACGAAGGGCGTACCACCCAGTTCATAGCCCAACATCGTCAATAGGAACACCGAGCCCACGCCGCCGCACACGCTGAATGGCAGGAATCGCAAATAAGGCATCCGGCCAACACCGGCCATGAACGCGGCGAAACTCCGCACAACCGGCAGGAATCGCGCGATGAGAATCGTCTTTCCGCCATACCGCTCATAGAATGCCTGGGTGCGGGACACATACTCCTGTTTGAAGAAGAGCGAATCCTTGCGGGTAAAGATGCGTGGACCGGTTTGCCGGCCCAGTAGGTAGCCCGTGGAATCTCCAACGATGGCCGCCAGCATGAGCACGGCGTTTACCAGCGCGATATTCGAGTGGCCCGCTCCGACGACTACTCCCACCGTAAACAGCAGGGAGTCTCCGGGTACGACGATCCCAACCAGCAGGCCGGTTTCGGAAAAGACGAGACCGAACAACGCGGCACATCCCGGCCAACTGGAGAGCAGCATACCCAGAAGCTGAATCAGTTTGTCCGGGTTGTACAGCGACCGGAGGAAATCGATGATCGTGTGCACCATTCGTTAGCTGCCCGTGTGGAAGCTCCCAATGATGCGCGTCACTACATCGGGGTGCAACTTGACTACGCCATCTTTCGTCAATCGCTCCACCAGGCCGATTTCGAATATGGTGTTGCGTTCGCGCGCCCTGTCTCCCTTCAGGGACTCGACGATCCGTCCGCGCTCCTCCGGCAGTTTCGACATGTCGGCTTCAGCGTGTTGCGCCACCTTGGCCACCACCGTCGCGTCCGGCATGGGAACCGGGTTGAGCACGGCGCCGGCCGGACTCTTGAAAGCGTCATCGAAATAGTTGGCCGACCCCAGGCCCTCCACGGTCGCCGCTCGCTTGAACAGTTCCGTGGTCTTGACTTCCAGCCCCATGGCCTTGGCAGCCTTGGCGAGGTCTCCGCCATTCGCTTTGGCGGAATCCACCAGTTCCTTCGCCTTCTCCTGCACCAGTCGCGAAAGCTTGCTGCTCACCATGGCGTCGTGAATCTTGGTCTTGACTTCGTCGAACGTGGCCGGGTGCGCCGGAACTATACCGGTCACCTCGGCCACCACAATCTTATTGGCGGCGGGCGAAACCGCTTGCGATACTTCACCCTTTTTCAGACTCGCGATAGCCTGGTCGAGGTCCGTGCTGACTCCCACTCCGGGCACCGCCTGTCCCGGCGCGACGCCGTCGGCACGCACCACTTCCATGCCCATGTCGGCGGCCACTTTCTCGGGATGATCCGGGTCCTTCTGCAGCGCCGCCTGCGCCTTGTCGGAGACCTTCTGCATGATCTCGTTGACGCGCAACTGCTTCCACTGTTTGGCGATATCGTCCTTCACTTCCGCGAAAGGCTTCAAACGCGCGTCTTCGTGGGCCAGAACCTGAATGATATGGTATCCATACTGGGTCTTCACGGGATCGCTGATGACCATCGGTTTGAGCGAGAAGGAAGCCTTCTCGAATTCCGCCACCATCTGCCCGCGAGTCACCCAATCCAGATCACCGCCCTTAGCGGCCGACCCGCCGGTGGGGCCCTGGTTGTCGTCGGAGTACTTTTTGGCCAGTTCGGCGAAGTCGGCGCCCGCGCGGAGTTGCTTCACCAGGTCTTCCGCCTTAGCCTTGATCTTGGCTTCGTCGGCGGCCGGTTTGCCCTGGGTCATCAAAAGGATATGGCGCTCGTGGATGCGCTCCGGAAGGCGGTAATTGGCCTGGTTCTGGTTGTAGGCCGCCTGTAAATCCGCGTCCGTGGGGTTGAGACCCTGTTCGATTTTGGCTCCATCGGCCACCAGCAGGACCAGGTTCTTCTGTTCCGGGTCCGTATAGCGGGCGGAGTTGGTCTTGAAGAACTGCTGCATCTCCTCCTGCGTCGGCTCGGCGTCCTTCTTGTACTTGTCCGGCGACACCTTCACGTACTGGAGCTGGATTTGGTCGTTCTTCTTGCGATATTCCTGTTCGATCTCCGCGGGGGTGACGACGGAGCCTTCGATGGCCACCTCGCGCAGCTTGCCGATCAACATGTTGCGTCTCAGTTCCGATTCGAATTCGTCGATGGTCACGCCCTGCTGCGCCAACATGGAGGCGTAGACGTCTTTGCCCACAAATTTGCCGTCCTGGAAGAGACCGCCATAGTTCGTGCGAAGGTCGTCCGCGATGTCCTGGTCGGACACTTGCATACCGAGCTTGCGGGCTTCGTACTCCATGGCGCGGTCGGTGATCATCTGGTCGATGATCTGGGGCACATAGTTGGGGATGATTTCGGCGGGGATCTGACGGCCCCTGGTTTGTGCCTGGATCAACCGGCGAGCTTCCGCCTCGGTGATCTCAGTGTCGCCGATCTTGGCCACGATCACGTCGCTGGCGTTCGAACCGGTGTTATAGTTCGGAACCAGGTACAGCAACATGGACGCCGAAACCATGAGCAGGATACCGCCCATGAGATATTTTTTGGTTTTCTCTCGATTACGGAACAGATCAAACATTTACGTGCGAACTCCTGTCGTCAAAACAAGGGGAAATACCAGTATAGGCCATGTTGGAGGACTGCTGCGGACGCCGGGTGCTTACACGGTTTCGGGGGGCACGTCTCTGAACGACCGCTCCCTCGCGNNTAACCAAAATCCCGAAACTGTTTAGGCACCCGCGGACGCCCGAGTGGGGCATGCTTTCCTGGCTTGCCCCGGCTCATTCCAACTGATTCGTCCCCGGCCGGTACGGGAACACGGGCGAGGGCGGGCGCACGCCCAGACCGCATTCGGCATGCACCGCGCGGACCGCGTTTTCCAGCCCGGCCCGCCGCACCACCACCGCAATCGTCAACTCGCTCGAGCCTTGCGCGATGGCGATCACGTTCACGTGCGCCCGCGAAATCGCCGTGAAAATGCGGCCCGCCAAGCCCGGCTTGCCCTGCATGTCCTCGCCGACCGCAGCCAGCAGCCCCACATCCCGGTCCACGTGGATGGGTTTCAAATAATGATGCGCCAGCTCCAGCACCAGCGCCGCTTCCAGGGCTTCCAGCGTCTTTGCCAACTCCTCTTCGCGCACCAGGAAACAGAAATTCTGCCGGTAGCTCGAACTGGAGAGCAATAGCAGTTCCACGTTGGCGCGCGCCACCGCATCGAGAGCCCGCGCCATCACCTGCACGCCGTTCAGTTCCGGACTGGCCGGCTCCAGCGCCACCAGCGCCACCTTATTCATGGACGCTACCGCGCGCGCGCCGCCGGCCACCGAAGGAACCGTGGGCACGATCTTCGTCCCCGGCTTTTCCGTGGCGAAGCTGTTCTTGCTCCACACCGGAATGTTCTTATCCACCAGTGGCGCCAGCGTCCGGGGGTGCAGCACCTTCGCGCCGTTGTAGGCCAGTTCCGCCGCTTCCGCGTACGTGATGGCGTCCAATACCTGGGCGTCCGGCACCAGCCGCGGGTCGGCGCTCATAATGCCATCCACGTCGGTCCAGATCCACAGTTCCGTGGCATCCAAGGCAGCCGCCAGAATCGACGCCGAAAAATCGGAGCCGCCGCGGCCCAAGGTGGTTGGACGGCCATCGGCGGTGGCGCCGTTGAAACCGGTGACTATGGGCAGCGTCCCCTGTTTCAGCAGGGGAAGCAGACGCGCGCGCGCCTTCTCGCCGGTGGGCTCCATCAGCGGCGACGCGTTGCCGAACATGGCGTCGGTCACCACCACGTCGCGGGCATTCACGGCTTCGGCCGGCGTGCCGGTTACCGCCAGGTATTCGGCAAACAACGTAGCCGAGAGCCATTCGCCGGTGACCACGGCTTCATCCACGGAGCGCGGCGGACGGTCGCCCAGCATGGCCATGCCGTTCACGATGCGCTCGAACTCTCCGATCAGCTCGGCCATGCGGGCGGTCACTTTGGGCTGGCTGGCCTCCGGGAGCAGGTCGCGGCAGGTCTCTTCATGACGGCTGCGCAAGTTCGCCAGGTTGGCCTCCACCGCGGCGCGGTTGCCGGATTCGGCATGCCGCATGGCGTCCAGCAGCAGGTCGGTGATTTTCGACATGGCCGAAACCACCACCACCACGGGACGCTTCGCCTGTTCCTGCTGCACGATGCGCGCGGCCACACGCATGCGTTCGGCCGAGCCCATACTGGTGCCGCCGAATTTCATGACGAGCAAATCCTCGAAGTCACTCATGGCTCTGGTACTCCTTCCCGTTGGTGACGCGGGCGCGCAGCATCTTCAGGATGGCCTCCGCCACTTCGTCCTCGCTGAGATGCGTGGAATCCAGATAGACGGCGTCCGGCGCCTGTGCCAGAGGCGCGTCGGCGCGGGTGCTATCGCGCTGGTCGCGCTCCTTCATCTGCGCCGCCAGCACGCTCTCGGAAGTCTCGACGCCCTTGGCCCGCGATTCCAGCAGACGCCGGCGGACCCGCTCTTCGACGCTGGCGTCCAGGAATACTTTGAGATCGGCATCCGGGAAGACCACGGTGCCGATGTCGCGGCCTTCCATCACCACGCTGACCTTTTGCCCGATTTCGCGCTGTTTGGCCACCATGGCGCGCCGCACGCCGGGGATCACGGCGATCCTGGAGGCGCCGTTGGTAACCTCGGGCGTGCGGATGGCCGCGGTCACATCCTCGCTATTGAGCTGGATACGTCCCGGGGCGAGCTCGATCTGGGACGCGAGGGCGAGCTGTTCCATGCGGTGGGAATCGCCGAAGTCCACGGCCTGCCGGACGGCCCATAGGGCGACGGCGCGATACATGGCGCCGGTGTCGATGTAGGTGAAGCCCAGCCGGTCGGCCAGACGCCTGGCGATGGTGCTCTTGCCGGCGCCGGCCGGGCCGTCGATGGCGACTACGATGCGTTTCGGTTTGTTTTCAGCCAAGACTTAGAATAACAAGTGGCATGAGTCCCCACGAGTTCGACCGCCTGGTGACGGCGGCTTACGCCCGCATTCCCGCGCGCTTCCGCAAGCGCCTGAAGAATGTCGCGCTGATTGTGGAGCCCGAGCCGGGCGCGGCGCAACTGGCGCGCGGCCGGGTGCCGCCGGGCAGCACTCTGCTGGGACTCTACGAAGGTCGCCCATTGACCCAGCGGAGCGTGTTCGAGTCCTTCGCCATGCCTGACAAGATCACGATATTCCAAGGGCCTCACGAGCGGCTGGCGCGGAGTCCCGAGGATCTCCCACGGCTGGTGGCGGACACGGTGTGGCATGAGGTAGCGCACTATTTCGGCATGGACGAACTGCAGGTGCGCGCGGCGGAGCGGAAGCGGCGGGTGCGGCGGTAGCGCCGAATGCCAGAAGCTACCTGTCAAGAATGATCAAACCATCCCCGGAGCTGGACAACTCAGCGATACGGATCGCATGGCGCCGAAGCACGTCGGCCGCAAGGCCGGTTGGATAATCGCAAGAACGGAGAATGACGATCTTCGCGCCGGGGATCTGCCGAACCAGAGATTCGAAATCGCTGTCTGTCGAGACCAGGATGAAGTCGCGAGCGGCGGCGTAGTCCAGGATCCGGCGGTCGCCGACACCGGCAAGCCCATTTCGAATGCGCTTTCGGATTCGGGGAATAGGTCTCGCAACAGCAGAACCAGCATCGGCGATAGGCTTTCATCAAAGAGGAGTTTCATCCTCTGGAGACTTGGTTCCCCGAAGCCAATTCGGCGGCATAAGCGTATACGGCGAGCAAGTCATCCGGTTCGAGTTGGGGATAATCGGCCAGGATTTGCTCCTGGGATGCGCCACCCGAGAGCCACTCCAGAATCTCTTGAACAGTGATCCTGTGGCCGCGAATGCACGGCTTCCCGAACCGCACGTCAGCATTGATCATGATTCGCTCCAGGAGTGAATCATGGGCTGCCGGCATTTTCGCCCCCTTGAGCCATTGTAGACCGCTGTTGAGCCGATCGGTTAATGGGCGAAATGAGCGTTTCCCGCCAAAGTGGGTAGAGCGCTCGATCTCCGAGTGGCGCGTGACTCGACCAAAAGCAGCCACTTCGGTGAGTCGGCGACTTCTCGTTCATGGGCTTGGCTCTGCATAGGTAGACAATCGCGTGTCGCTCGAAAAGCGGTAGTTTGTTCAAATGAAGCGCTGGACCACTACGCTACCAGTGGGGCGGCGTCCCGTGGTCAAGGGGCATCAACCTCATTGAGGTCGCCCAACAAACCCGTCGGAGATGATCCGAACGGAAGGGAAGATCTCGCAGAAGTGTGATGGTCAGGAAGGCGGAATGAGTACCCAAAGTCGTTTAGCCCCCGTCCTTCCGGAGGGGGTGTGCATCGCCATGCTGCTGACGAAGAAAATGGGACGGCCATCGGCGTCTATTGCAAACGGCGTCATCGAGCCGAACGGCAAGCCTGGGAAGCGTTGGGAATGGGTCGATAGGCTGCCGATTCGCCCGATCGAGGCAAGGGTACGGGAGCGTTCAGCCAGGGGAAGGCTCGGGCACGTCTTAGCTCGTGGGTCCAGGGGGGCGTGTTGTCGAGTAGGCACGAGTCAATGGTAGCGGAGACAAGCAGGGAGCGATACCTGAACTGGCTGAACGCCGCAGGTGATGTAT
>PLRZ01000564.1:0-16476 GCA_003164075.1 Bryobacterales bacterium
CCAAATCGGGCTTCGCCGAGGCCAGGCTCGACAAAGTGACGCTCTCCGGCGATACCACCGCCGACCTCAATCTGCAGCTTAACGTCGCCGGAGGGCAGAGCCAGATTACGGTAACCGGCGTGGCCGGCGAGATTCGCACCGATGAGCCCCAACTGGGCCAGGTTCTCGACACCGCCCAGATGGACGCCACCCCGCTGCTCGGCAACAAGATCACCAACCTCCCCATGTTGAACGCCGCCAATCGCCCGGCCATCAGCCAGGGCGATGTCTTCATGAACCAGACCCTGTTCACCACCAACGGCGCGGGCCGCCGCCAGGCCTGGTTTGAGGTGGACGGCGCGAACGGCATCGATGCCTGGGGGCGCCAGACCATCATTCCCACTTTGCCGCGCGCGGCCGTCGAGGAAATGGACGTGCTTACCAATGCCTTCTCGGCCGAATACGGCGGCAGCACCGGGAGCGTGATCAACATCGTCAGCAAGAGCGGAGGCAGCCAGGTGCACGGCGACGCGATGGAAACGTGGCGCCCGGCCGGCACCGCCGCCGCGCTTTCCGGATTTACGCAGGTGTCTTCCAACGCCGCCGGCAATACGCTGCTCAGCGATACCCTGGGGCAATCCGACGTGGATCTCGGCGGACCCCTGGGCACGAGCGGCGCCACCCATTTCTTTGTGGCCGGAGAATTCAGCCGCGAGGATAAGGCTTCGCCGGTGATCTCCCCAATCGCACCCGGCGCCTACGTGGGACACTACCGCGGATGGCTGGCATTTGTCCGCCTCGACCACCGGATCAACGACAAGAACATGCTCTTCTTCCGCGGCGACATCGACGGCTTCCACGACACCAACCCCAACGGCATCGTAGGCGGCAATAGCTTGCCCTCCGTGGCTCGGGTATTCCGCAAACGCACTTATGCGCCGGAGGCCGGCGAGACTGCGGTGCTGAGCCCGCGGCTGATCAACAATCTTCGCGTTCAGTTCCAGTTGGCCGACCCGATTACCGAATTCGACCCGGTGATTTATGGCACGCAGTATTCGGTGCCCATCTCCACGGGAGGCACGTTTACGTCGGGCACTTCGCAGTCGGCCTTGTTGATGAATCGCCAGTATGAGGCCAACGACACACTGGCCGGCATCTGGGGCCATCACAAGATCCGGTTCGGCGCGGACGCGATTGTGGCGCACAATGGCGGCAACAGCAAAGAGTTCGGCGGACCCAGTTATCTGGGCGTGTTTGCCTATAATACCTGCACCCTGGCTCTGGCGGTTTGCGAAAGCTCCACTTATCTCGATAACATCGCCAATGTCAAGACTTACTCGCAGAGTTACGGCAACGCGGCTTATACCGTTACCGACACGCTCTTTTCGGCGTTTGTGCAGGACGATTTCCAGGTGCGCCGCGACCTCACCATCAACCTCGGCGTGCGCTACGAGCTACAGACCTTCACCGACTCGCGCAAGAGTTTCGCGCCCCGCGCGGGCTTCGCCTATAACGTAGGCGGCGATGGCAAGACGGTAATTCGCGGCGGCTTCGGCATCTACTACTCGCAAGTGGTGGACAACAGCGAGGCCAACTATGCGCTTACCGGCCCCACCGGCGTCTTCACTTACGCCGCTTCGCCCGGCCAGGTGGGCTTCCCCGCCAGCGTTTCGGCCGTCCCCATCCCGGCCTTCCCCGCGGGCGCACAGGCGCCCGTGCGCAGCCTCTATGTGCGCCCCGGAGACAGTGCCTACCTCGCCCAATTCTTCCCGGCGAGCACGCTGATCGGCTACCAAAGCCAACTGCTCAATCCGTACTCGGAACAATGGAGCATGGGAATCGAGCGCCGACTGCGAGGCGCCTGGGTGTTGGCCGTGGACTACGTCGGGTCGCACACTCTGCGGATCAATCGCCCGCTCGACGTCGACCCGCCCACGCCGTTCGTCCGCACTTCACCCGGACAGACTCGCACTCCGCAGGCCGCTAACTGCACCCGGCCTTATTGGATCTGGTGGTACAAAAACAACGGCACGGTGTGTAACACTTCGGCCGCCACTAACCCGCAACCGCCCTACTCGGTGATCCAGAGCGACGTCAACGATGGATACGCCTATTACGACGCCCTGGACGTCAACCTGAGTCACACCTTCAGCAAGCGGCTCTCCATGCTGGTGAGTTATACCTGGTCGCACGCCATCGATAACGTCGATCCCGACATTCCCAGCCAGAATCCCAACGACCCTAATTTCACCGGTAAGATTGAAAACGCCAACGCGATCTTCGACCAGCGTCACCGGTTTGTGCTCAGCGGCCTGTATGTTCTGCCCTTGCAGATACACTTCAGCGGGGTAGCCACCTTTGGCTCGGGGCTGCCCTACAATTACACGACCGGCACTACCAACAGCGGCGACACCGGCGCCACCACGGACCGGCCGGTAATCGACGGAGTTGTGGTGGGCCGCAATGCCGGCCACGGAAATCCGATCTACGATGTATCGCCGGCTCTGGAGCGGGCTTTCGGAACGGAGCGCATGCAGGTGGTGCTACGGGCGGAGTCCTTCAACGTGTTGAATCACGCCAACTTCGTCGGATATAGCGGCACTTACGGAAACGGTTCGACCGCCGGCGCCGGATTTGGAGCGCCGCTGGTGGGCATCACGGCCCAGTTGCCGGCGCGCTCCATGCAGTTCTCGGTCAAGATCAAATTCTAGCTGGTGAATGCGAACGCTCCCTAATGGTCGCGGCTCTGCATGAGGCCAGACCTCCTGATCTCGCCCGGCAATTTCTGTCTAGCGGGGAAAATGGGCTGAGCCATTCCTTTCGATGGCGAGAGCTTGGCAGGTGGGGCAGGCGGTGCNNACTGAATCAGGCCCGCTGTTCGAATCGGATCGAGGGCAGGCGAGCACCGCCTGCCCCACCCGCGGGCTCACTGCAAATTCCACGACATCAGGAGTTCAGAAGTTCGGTCTCATATTCTGCGCGAGTGAATGCGAACGCTCCCTNNACGGTCGCGGCTCTGCATGAGGCCTCGTTCCGAGCCGCGACCGTTAGGGAGCGTTCGGCCTATGTGTGCAAGATACTAGGTTTCCCTCACTGCTTGATGACCGTGCCGTCCGCTCTGCGGATTTCTCCCCAACCGCCATTCAGGCCGTTGCGGTCTGTGAAGGGCGCTTTGGCAGCCGCCTTCTCGTCGATCTCGATGCCCCACCCGGGCTTTTCGCTGACCCACAGGTAGCCATCCTTCATCTCCGGGCAGCCATGGAAAATTTCCTGCGTGCGCGGGCCGAACGGCGAGTATTCCTGAATGCCGAAGTTGTAGCTCACTACATCCAGCGTGACGTTGGCCATGTGCCCGACCGGCGACACATCACCCGGACCGTGCCACGCCGTCTTCACTCCGTAGTTCTCCGCCAGGATGGCGATCTTGCGCGCGGGCGTGAAGCCGCCGGCTTGCGACACGTGCACGCGGATGTAGTCGATCAGGCGTTCGCCGATGAGCGGGGTCCACTCGTGCGGGCTATTAAAAAGCTCTCCCATGGCGATGGGGCTGGCACATTGCTGGCGGATCTGCCGGAAGTAAGCGATGTCCTCGGGCGAGAGCGGATCTTCCAAAAAGAAGAGTTTGAATTTCTCGGCGTCTTTGCAGAACTGCACCGCCTGGTTGGGCGAGACGCGCTCGTGCATGTCGTGCAGCAGTTCGATCTCGTCGCCTAATTCCTGGCGGCAGACCTCGAACAACTTGAGCGCGCGCCGGGCGTAGTAGGCCGGTTCGAACATCGGCTTAGCGGTGAGCGGTTTCACGATAGTGGTGGTGGCGGCGCCGCGGCCGCTGCCGTACCCCGCCATTCCGGGCACGCCCACCTGCACGCGCACGTGGCGAAATCCCTGGGCCATGTAGCGTTTGGCCGATTCCACCACGGCCGGAAACTCGGCGCCGTCGGCATGGCCGTAGGCCGCGGCGGCCTCGCGGCATTTGCCGCCGGCCAGTTGATACACAGGCATGCCCGCCTGCCGGCCTTTGATGTCCCACAATGCCTGGTCGATTCCGCTGATGGCGTTGTTCAGCACCGGGCCGTTCTTCCAGTAGGAACTGTCGTAGCAGGATTGCCAGATGTCCTCGATGCGGTCCGTGGTTTTGCCCATCAGGAACGGCTTCAGGTACCGTTCCACGGCGGGCTTTACCAGGTCGGCGCGTTGCGTGAAAGTGGCGCAACCATAGCCATAGAGGCCGTCCTGGTCGGTGGTGATCTTCACGACGGTGAGCCGCACGCCTTCCGGCTGGCACTCAATCACGCTGATGTCTTTGATCTTCGGGATGGGCAGCGCCCGGGTAGCGCGAGCCGTCTGCTCCTGCGCCTTCTGTTCCCGTGGGGAGGCCAGGGCGAGCAGCCCGGCGGCTCCGAATGATCTGAGGAGGATGCGACGTTGTACGGACATAGGTAACTCCTTAATAGCCTAACACCCGCGAACTCGGCCCGATCCGCGGCCGCAGTGCCCCGCCGGCGCGATGGGAGCGCCACGAGGGTAGCGGCGTTCGCCGCAAATGCTGGAAGGACGTTTCATGGAAACTGCCGATCATCGCGATATCCGGAACCTGCGAGAGTGCCGCGCACTCCCTTGTTACGAGTCTGTTTTGGGTGAGCCAGTAACAAACTTGTGTTTCTGGCTCACCTCACTACCGCCAACGCGGAACTTCAAGCGGCGATTCACAGCGGAGCATATTGCTCCGCGCCGGGCAAAGAGCATGTAGACAGCTCAGAAAGATCCCTTAAACCGCGTGCGGACCGCGTATAGCGAACTGCGTGCGGGAATGAACAGGGTTTGTCCATCTTTCCCGCCGAATACCAACTGTAGCGGACGTTCCGGGACGTCGATCGTATCGATCAGTTTTCCGGAGGGGTTGTACACGTAAATGTTTCCCGACGCGATATACACATTGCCTTGCACATCGGCCGCTACCCCTTCGCCGCCTTGCTCGGCGAACAGCTTCACTCCCGTAATGCCGCCATCGGGACCGACCGACGCGGAGTAAGTTCTCAACTCCGATTCATCCGTCAAATAGTAAGGCTTTCCCGGAACTGCCGGCGCCAGGCCGAAGCTGCGAATCAGATCGGCGCCCTTGACGCCCCAGTTGAGGGACCCGCTGACGAAGTCCTGGCCGGCCGAAAGGAACGTCGTGCCGTCCGGGGAGACATACTGATAGGGTCTCGGGCGCGGCGGCAGACCTAAATGGTAGTCGCTTACCGCTAACACGGGCGTTGTTCCGGGCCGCGCCACGGCGGGTTCCGGCTTCAGGAGCGTGATTTGCATCGCCCCATCGGCCGATCCCGGCTTAAAGGTGTAGACGGTCCCATTTCCGGTGTAGGAGACCACCATGAGGTTGCCTGCCTTGTCAAAGGCCAGATTGTCCGGGTCCAACGGAGTGTCGCTTACCGTCGAGAGTTGACGGGTTGCGGCCGCCCAGCGGTAAATCCGCTGCCAATGCGCATCGACGAAATAGAAGTCACCCGAGGGCGCCGCCGCCCCGCCGGAGATATTGAAGAACCCACCGGCCAGTTTCTCGACCTTTGCGCCTGGAATCAATACGGGGGACGCAACCTTGGGGCGGGACTGCGGCGCCGCGCCGGAAACATTCAGCCAGGCGAATTCGCGCTGGCGGATATCCGCATTTAGCGTCTGGTCGTAAACCGTCGCGTCAAAGGAGACTTTGCTATTGCTGTAGCAGTGAATATTCCGGAAATGAATATTCTTTGAATCGGTGATTTTTATGGCCCAGGGGAACGGCTGGAACATACTAATCACGCGATAGATGTGGAAGTTCGCTACGGTGATGTTGCTGGAATTGGTAATCTCCAGCGGCAGCGCGAAACCGCCCTCGCCGCGTTCCTCTTCAGTCTGGAGAGCGTAAATCTGCCAGTTCGAGGCGTTGTGCAATTGCACTTCGTTGCGCACATGATGCTCGCTCGACATTTCGTACACCCGGCCTTCAGTCGAGGTATTCGAAACCAGCATGCCCGCCTGGGCGAAGGTGCTGGGCGTCCAAATGTCGATGAAAGTCCCGCCGCCGCCATCGGTGACCCACAGGCTTGGATACTGCCCGTCCCACCGCCGGTTCAGGTCGGGATCGGCCGTATGGGTGTTGTTATAAGGGTTTTCGCGGCCGCCATCGATTCGTGAAGTGCCGTGTCCGCCCAGCATGCGAACGTCATTCAACATCGAATCCTTGCCCGCCATCCACTTCACGGCTACGGCCCGCGGATTAGTGCCGTTGGTGTACATGCCGATGCTGGCGATGATATTGGTCCCGCCCTTGGGCGCTTCGATCATCGGCTTGGGAGATCCGATTCCCTGGAACCCCGCAGTCGAATCGACCAGATCGATTTGCGTCGCGCTGGGGTGAAGACCGATCAGAACGGTGTCCGGCCGCAGCGTGAGGGTGTCGCTGACGACGTACTTCCCGGAAGGCAGATAAATCGCGCGATGCTCGGCGATGGCTTTCTTGAACACCGCGGTATTGTCCGTGGTTCCGTCGCCCTTCGCGCCCAGGGAGAGAATATTCACCCAGGTGCCGCGATCCGGCAGATCGGGGATGTCGGATTTCACCGGCTCCGGCAGAGCGGTCAACGTGGAGGTTTCGAAGAGATCCTTGTTTTGCGGATCTGCTCCCATGTCGGCATAGCTCAGCCCGTGCGAGAAGATCTTCACGTCATAAAGCGCCCCCGGGGCCGGGACTTTTTTCCCGCTCTCGCGAAAAGAGGCGAAAACGGGGACGCGTCCGCACACGACATTCTCCATGTTGATTTCGGTACGCACGCTGGTTTCCGCGCTGATGACGACCGCCGGACCGGAGATATCTTCCATGCGCCCGTTCTTTACCCACAGCTCTTCCGGAAAACCAGGCTCGATCTCGATAGCGGTGGGAACGTTCTTGAAGTGCGGGCGGATAAGCGTGAGGCCGGCCTCCTGGTCGCGGATGGCCGCTTCGCGCTGCCCCTCGAACGTCGCGTCAACCATGGTGAACTGCCAGCCCGGTGAGGGCCGGTGGGTCCAAACGCCATACTGCCCGCCGTAAAAGTGGACGTCCTCCACCACGTTGCCACCGTCATGGATGCCGGCGAGGCCGGAGCCGATCCGGAAATCCATGTGGGCCATGAAACAGTGCTGCGCATAGTGGGCACGCACCCCCACCGCGCCGGGATTGCCATCCCGGATTTCGACGTCGATGTTGCTGATGGCCGAATAAAAGGTGCCGGCGCCGGAGTCTCGAGGCTGGCCGCTGGCGCCGCCTCGGCCGCCTTGCAATTGGGCGTCCGGGACGCCCGGCCCGCGGCCTTGGGCACCCCGGCCCCGGCCTTCACCGCCGCGCCCGCCGGAAAAGAACAGCATATATTTCAGGTTGTCCTTGTCCTGATAACCGGCCGACCTTTCGCCCAATACGAATACCGGCCTGGTTGCGCCGTAGCCTATCAGCCGGATACCCGGCCAGATGTATACCGTATTGCTCAGGCGATAACGGCCTTCGGGAACGAACACAATTCCCTGGTTCGTGGTCTCCTGGACTTTGTTAATGGCTTGCTGAATTGCCTCGGTGTCGTCGGCGACGCCATCGCCGTGCACGGGAAAGCTGCTGCGCGTCAGGTATACCGCATTCGCGTCGTCCAGACGGACCGTGTAGTATGACGCAGCTCCCAACGGAGCAGCCAACAAACCCGCCGCAAGGAAAACGAAAGAAATCCGCATCGAATTTTCTCCGGATACTATTTGACTGCGACAATAACGCTGGTACTTGGAGAGTTACACATTTTGGATCGGAGGTTCGGGCCGGCCGGCAGCTTCCGGCCGGCCCGAGTATATCGTCAGAAATCGAGTCGCGCGCCCAACTGCATGTTGCGATTGCCGCTGACGGAAGTGACGTCCCCGAAAGTAGCGCTGGTCGGGTTGGTCGAGATGCCGCCGAAGGTATGCCGGTTAAACGCATTCAAAGCCTCTGCGCGCAACTGGAAGCGAACGCCCTCGCGCAGCGACCAGTTCTTCTGCAGGGATATGTTCTCGGTACGGCCCCAAAATCCGCGAATCTGTTCGACTTCGGGAGCCGCATTCCCAAACGTATAGGGAGCGGGTTGTTTGATGTACTGCGTGTTCAGGTAAACATTGGTCGTATTGCCGACGCCTACCAGGGAAGCGTTGAACTTCGCGGAATTGAAAGGTACTCCCAAACCGACTCCGGGAGGATTGATCAGCTCCGCGCGATTCGTGGAAAGGTTGGTGGAAGAATCGGGACTGTTAGCCGCAAAGGCCAGAGGCGTTCCACTGTTGTAGTTGCCGATGTACTGCAGCTTCCAGCCGCCGAAGACACCGTTGGCCACGGGGCTCCAGTTGCCGCCAAAGTGCTTGCCTTTACCAAAAGGAAGTTCGTATCCGGCTCCGATCTTGACTACCTGGGGCTGATCGTAGGAGGAGATCGACTTCTGCAAGCCGAGGTTCGAGGAAATCATCGCGCTGCCCGAGCCGCCGGAGTACAAGTTGGTAACGTTCGAAATGGATTTCGAGAAGGTATAGTTCGCAACCCAGCTTATGCCGTGGGAGTACTGCTTGTTGAGTTGCACCTGCAAGGCATCGTAGGTGGAGAAGCCGAGAGGCGTGTCCCACCCCGCAACGGTGCTTCCGTTCAGCAGTTGCGGAAATGGCGTCAGAGTCTGCCAGACCGCTACCGACTGGCCCGTCGATCCGAAAGGATAGCGGGCGCCCATGGCCACTGCCGCGGCCGGTAGAGCCGACTGACTGTTGACGGTTCCGTTCAGCACGCTTCCGAGGGCCAGGGCGGCCGGAGGAAGCTGGTTCTGTATGCCCAGCCCGTTCGCTTCCAGCGCGGTTCCCTTCGAGCCGACGTAGCCGGCGTCCAGAACCAGGTGGAAAGGTAATTCACGCTGAAGGTTGAAATTCCACGACTGCGTATAGCCTAGACGGCCGCCGTTCGGGTACCAGTAAAGAGCGCCGCTTTGACCGTCGGCCTGAGACGGATTGGGCGATCTGTAAACCGGGGCGCCCGGGTATCCGTTGTCCCAGTTAAATGCCGGGGCCAGGTTGTTGCCATAGTTCACCACGTCCGAAACGCCCCATCCCCAGCCGTTCAAGCTGACAGCGCCGGAGGGGTCGCCGTAGTAGTCGTTAGGCGCACGGTCGGCGAAGAAGACGCCATAAGCCGCACGAATCACGGTCTTTGGCAAAACCTGCCAGGCTAAACCCATGCGCGGTGCGAAATTGTGGTAATGCTGCGATTCGAATCCGGTCGACTGGTTGCACGCCGAGCAATTTCCCGCAAAGGTCAGGGCTCCCGGCAATCCGGTTTGCGGATCGATCGCCGTGGGGCTGAAACTGAACAACCGGTTGTGCTCCTCGGTCTGCGTAGGATCATAGTCCCAGCGCACTCCGAGATTGATGGTGAGTTTGGACGTGGCGTGAAAGTCGTCCTGGAGATAAGCGTGGATCGACGGGTACGTGGCCAGAGTCGGCGTAGTGATTCCGACGCTCGCGTTATTCACATCGCCCAGCAAGAAGCTGGCGAACGGGTTGCCCGTGTACTGCGTCAGCCCCGGCAGTCCGGTCTGATTGGAGGTGAAAGTAAAGGTACCGTCATCGGGTAGGCGGATGTAATTCAGCTTGTAGACGCGGTGTTCGACGCCGGCCTTAAAGGTGTGGCTTCCCTTTACCCAGGTCACGCTGTCGGCTATTCCGTAAGTTACCGAGCGGACCGAGTCCGACGCTTTGTCCTGCCCGAGGTTGGTCAGGCCATATCGGTCGCCGCCGCTCCATATGATCTGCGGAACGCTGGTCGTGGCGATGCCGGAAATACTGAGGGGATTCGACTCGCCGGCGTGCTGGTTGTTAATCGAATTGGTGACGCGGTTGAAATAGATATTAAAGTGATTTAACAGTGTCGGGGTGAACGTATAGTCATGGGCGATACGGTACATCGTAGTGTCGACCGGCTTGATCACCGCGGAGGAAAACGGGCCGCCCTCGCCGGAGGTCGCAGTCCACACGTGGGTGTTGGAGGCATTGCCCTGGAATTGCGGCTGAGTCGTACGTGCCACCGTTCCGGACAGGTGACTCCGGGAGGAGATGCTGTGGTCCATCTTCACCGAAAGCTGGGTGTACCGCTGCCACACGTTATAGTCGCCAAACGCATTGTTCACCTGGAGGAAATCGCCGTTCGGCCCCGGCGCGGTAGCCGGGTAGTACTTCTGCATCAGCGCGATCACCTGCTGCGACACCCTGGAAATGCGGGCCCCCGGAATGATGTTGCCGGGGAATGCGCTGCGTACGATCGTTCCGTTCACAGTTTGCGAACTATTCGGATCGTAAAGCACGCCCCGGGCTACCGTGTTCCCCGACGCGTCGGTTCCGACGTTCTGTGTGGTGAGCATGTCCGCCATATTCCCGGCGAGCCAACTGGGTGGCGGAACGGTTTCGTTCAGACCGCCCGTGGAACTGCCGGAGGTATAGAAGCGTTCCAGCGCGAAGTAGAAGAAAGTCTTATCTTTGCCGTTGTACAGTTTCGGAATCCAGACCGGACCGCCAAACGATCCGCCGCCGTCAAGTTGGCGGTCGATCGGCCTCGCCTGCTTATTCGCATTACCCAAAAAGGTGTTGGCGTCCAAATCCTGATTGCGGAACTCGAACATCGCGCTTCCATGGGCTTGGTTGGTGCCGGATTTCATCACGAAGTTGAACAAACCCCCGGATGTCTGGCCGTATTCCGCACTCATGCCGCTGGTCTCGACTTTGAATTCCTGAACGCCCTCTGGCGAGGGACTGGCCTGATAGAAATCTCCCGACCGGTATCCTGTCACGGAAGCACCGTCCAGCAAGACCTCTTTAGAAAACTGCGGGGTACCGTTGATTTCGGTTCCCGAAGCGCTTCCGGAAACTCCGGGAGCAAGCTGAATGGCAAAATTCTCCGAGTCCCTGCCGCCGCTGCCGAAGGTCAGGGGCAACTCGTTAATTTGGCGATTTTGTACCTCTTGTCCGACGACCGCGCTATCTGTCTGCAGTGTTTCTGTTGCGGCAGTCACGGTGATGGTGTCTTTGGATTCGCCCACCTCCAGACTGACGTTTACGCGAATCGTTTCCGATACCGCCACCACCACATCGGATCGCACGAGTTTTTTCAGCCCGGTAGCCTCAAACGTCATATCGTAGACCCCGGCCGGCAAATTGACCGCCGTGTAATCCCCGGCTGTCGTAGTGGCCGTCTGGTAAGTGGCGTTGGTGGCCTTATTCTTGATCGTGATTTTGGTGTGTACCAGGACAGCACCGGATGCATCGGTGACTATTCCTGTAATTGTGCCTCGATCCAACTGAGCGAGACATGTCGAGGAGAGCAGCATAACGACTGCTGCAATTCGGAATACTAGGTTTTTCATTGTTCCTCTGCGCGCACGGGGCGCTCTCACTTCCTCTAATATTTGCTTTTTCCAGCGGGCCGACCTCAACGCCCTGCTGGCACTCTCATAGAGGGAGCTTAATACCACCCGCCTTCAGTAGCCAGCGGAAACGGTTAAGCGCGCGGGGCCTTGTAGGTTACTTGCAGATAAGCATAATAGAATCAGATATTTTGCTCCGGTTGTAACCATGGTTACCTGGAGCCGTCAGTGGCTTTCATCCACCAGTTCGATGGCCTGAACGATGGCGTAATTGACCACTGGTTCGAAAGTCAGATCGACTCTGCCGTAAGCGTTGGGCTCGATTCCGTGAAACACCTTCTCAATCGCGCGGTTTTCGCCCGCCGCTTTGAAAATGTCAAACTGACGGAGGATCGCGATGCCTCCGCAATACACGTTAAAGATCCGGCTGCCGGCTCCACCCTCGCCCCGATTGCCCGGCCCGAAGAATGTCTCCGCGAAAAGCAGACGTAGCCTGTACTTGCCTGGCGGAACCGGCAGCCGATAGGAGAAATGCCCATAACGCTGGCTGATGAACAGATCGGGATCGCTGGTCCCGGAAGGCACTTTCCCATCGGAAGTGGTCCGGCCCCCGATGAAATACCGGTCGCTGCCCCAGACATCCCTGTTGTGATCGACAAAGTCGGTACCTTGCGCCGCGATTCGCAAAGGCTGCGGATGCCCGCTCTGGTTGGGAATCAATTCTATGGCGTTCAGCCAGGCTGTCTCCCGGACCGGCCGGAAATCGAGGGTGAGATACCCATCTGGCGCTGGCGAAACGTTCTCAAATACGCGGATATCCGCGGTATTGGCCGCTCCGGCGTCCGTGAAAATGTCGAAAAGGCTCAACAACGGACGGCCGTTCATGTTCACATCGAAGATGCGCTGGTTGTCTGCGCCTTCGCCTGAGGGCGACGTTCCAAAAACCACTTCTGAAAAATAGAGCCGCAACTCGTATTTTCCCGGAGATAGCGGGATCCGATAGGAAAAATACCCGGCGCGGAAGCTCCGGTAAGGCGTCTGGTCGGCCGCCCCCACAATGAATGGGTGCAATACGGACCTCACCTGGGTTCCAAACCGCAGAAAATCCTGGTAACCCCCGGAAAAATACCGGTCGCCCCGCCATTCGGCGCCGAAACGATCGGTCAGACGATCGGCGCCGGAACCGGCCATGATTCGAACGGAATGAGAACTCTCTTCGATTGCGCCTGCCGCGAGTCGCGTGGGCGAAGATTCGGCTGCAACTCCGCGGACGGTGCTCTTTCGGAACCAGACTCGCGTCGGAAGCGCAATCAGCAATATCGCGGCAACAGCGGCGGCGCCGGGTCTCCAAAGGAAAAGCTTGCGCCGCGGCTTGCGGTCGTCGGGAGGTAGTTCCGGGAGATCGTGCTCTTCCGCGAGCGGCGTTGGCGCCGCCGGTTCGGCCGGTTCGGCCGGCTCTGGCTGCAACAGGCTGGCTTCCGTGACTACCGCCGGAGGCGCGGGCGTGCCGGGCAGATCGCAGACGCGTTCGAATTCGGGCTCATACTTCCCGGGCTTAATAATGATGCGCACCCGGTGCGTCGCGCCCTCGGTCAAATAATACTGATCCAGCTTTCGGCGGAGCCGATGCACGGCCACGCGGACGAAGGAATCCCGTTTCTCGCCGAAATCCAGGTCCTTTCCAAAGACCTCCGTGGCAATGCTGAATTCCTTGATTTCCACGGTATGCCCACTGATGGTTTTCTGAAAAAGATACTCCAGGAGCTTCGCCAAACTGGGTGCGCGATAAAATTCCTTGGAGTGGAGAACAGCCTCCAATTCCGAGCGCTTTTCGGCAAGAGCCACACCAACGCTGGCAATCACAGACACCCTCTCAACCGGTGCTTCTGCTTCACCACGAAACCCCATTCCAAGTGCCGATAGTATCATACTGCAATTCGCCCGGTTCCGCCCCGCGCCTGTTGTGCCATCCTACAAGCGCCGCCGCCCGTCCTTCCGATACACCTGCGCGCCCACTCCCGGAAACAACGTTACCTTTCACGTAACCACGTTGATTCCGCGCCTCTTAACGGGCCATTAACGGTTTCTTGCGCCGGCACTGCCTCGGCTGCCATACAATGCGGCTGTCATGAGACTCTCAGTCATTATCAGTGTGGCCCTTCCGGCAGCCGCAGCGGCCCTTTTGGCATTGGCGCAGACGCCTCCGCGCATGCCTATCCCCAACGACTATCGCGAATCCACCAAGACGCGGTGGCTGAACAAGCAGGTGGAAGACTCCAGGCTCCTGGACGACGCCGAGTCGCTTTCCACGTGGAAACTGGTCGATGTCGACCAAGCTAGAGGGGAAATGACCATTAGCAAGGAGCGATTTGTGAGCGGCAGCGCTTCCCTTCGGCTGCGTTGCGCGACAACCGGCGACAAACCCACGCCGGGCCGCTATTACGGCACCACCTCGGCCCGCCGTGTTGTCGCGGGTGAGGATTGGTCCGCGTGGAACCGCATCTCCTTCTGGGTGTATCCGGACATGCCGGGTTTCCGAAATATTTCAATGATCGTCACGTTCCACAACGATGGCGCGGAAAAAGTCCCCGACGTGTACGGCAAAATGGGGATCAACTATGTGATCTTGCAGGACCACCAATGGAACCATGTCGTCTGGGAGATTGCCAATCTGGGGCGCGATAAGGTCACCGGCGTGGACTTTTCATACCGCATGCAGGGCATTGAGCCCGGCGGCCCCGAATTCGCGACCTTCGACATCGACAAAGTGGAACTGCAAAAGGTCCAGGCGGACCATTTTGAAGGTTGGGATGTTGCGCCGGGCCTGATATCGTTCAGTCATTCGGGATATCAGCCGGGCGCGCCGAAGACCGCGATCGCCAGCGGTCTGCAGGCGAAGACCTTCGAACTGATCGATGTAAAGACCGGCATCCCCGTGCTTTCAAAGAACGTCAGCGTTGTCAAATCGGAGATCGGCTCCTTCCAGGTGATGGACTTTTCCGAAGTTCAGGATCCCGGGGTTTACATCGTTCGCGCCGGCGACCGGACCACAAGGCCTTTCCCGATCGGCGGCGATGTATGGAAATCGAGCCTCTGGAAGGCTATCAATTTCTTCTACGTGGAGCGTTGCGGCTTCGCCATTCCCGGAGTACACGATGTTTGCCATCGGGACTGGGCGCTGAAACATGGCGACAAACAACTTACCGTCAATGGCGGATGGCACGACGCGGGCGACCTTTCCCAGTCGCTCGGGAATACGGCCGAGGCGGCTTATGCCATGTACAGTCTGGCCGAGCGCATGCAGCAGCGCAACGAGGACCCCGCCTTGCTGGCGCGCCTGACCGAAGAGGCCAACTGGGGGCTCGACTGGCTGTTGAAAGTGACCTTCCATGACGGCTTCCGGCCCAACTTCTCCCAATTGGATCGCTGGACCGATGGCATTGCCGGGACGACCGACGATGTTACTGCCCAAGCCAGCAACAACCCCACGTCCAATCTGGCCGCCGCCGCTACCGAGGCGATCGCATTTCGCGTTCTCCGAAAGTCCGATCCGGTCCGGGCCGGATACGCATTGAAGCAAGCGCAAGAGGACTGGGGCTTCGCCGTCGCGGCGATGGATAACCCTACCCCCGGGCGAGGCGGCGCACGGAGGGGTGTGGGCACGGAGTTGGCGGGCCACGCAATCATCGCGACGCTCGAACTCTGGCGCGACACCGGGGATCGCAAGTACTCGGATAAGGCGATCGCGCTTTCCAAGGTCATAACGGACTCGCAGCAGAAAGCTTTCCTGCCGGGATTCACCAAGCCTCTGACGGGGTTTTTCTATACGGGTACCGACAAGACCGAGATTCTCCGCTATCAGCATCCCAGCCACGAGGCAGCGCCCCTGGTGGCTCTCACGCAATTGTGCGATCTCTTTCCGCAGAACGAGGATTGGATCAAATGGTATAGCGCCGTCACTCTGTATTCGGAGTACTTCCAGAAGCGCATGGCGCAATTCACCGAACCCTACGGAATGCTGGCGAACTCGGTTTTCCGCGACGACGAATATCTGCAGATACCCGAAAGCGGCGGCCAGCGCGGCGCGAACCGTGAATCGTTCCGCAACCAGGTGCTCAACGGCATTAAAGTCGGCGATCATTATTTCGTCCGGCTTTTCCCTGTCTGGTTTGAGTTCCGCGGCAACAACGGCACAATGCTGGCCGAGAACAAGGCGATCTCGGCGGCGGCCCATTTGCGCGGCAGCCTCTCCCTGGCGTCGCTGGCAGAGCGGAACCTGGAATGGGTAGTGGGACGCAATCCTTTCGTGGAGAGCCTGATGTGGGGCGAGGGCTACGATTACCCCCCGCAGTATACGGCCATGTCGGGCGATATTGTCGGTTCGCTTCCCGTGGGAATCCAGTCGCACCGCGACGCGGACGCCCCCTATTGGCCGACGGAGAATTGCCACAACTGGAAAGAGGTCTGGGTTCATCCGGTCGGCCGCTGGATCTGGATTCTGAACGATCTTGCCGGATCGCCCGTGGTCGAGGGAAACGCCGGGCCGGGAACAACCCAGCCTGTCAGTCTTCGCAACTCCTCCACCGGTAAGGTCTCCTCGATCATGCACGATGCCGCTGGCAGGTTCCGCGCCTCCGTGCCTGAAGGCGAATACGAGATCTCCTCCGGTTCGCAACAACGAAGCATGGCGCTTCTTCCCGGCGGCAGCTATTTTGTGGATATGACCCCGGGGCGCAACCTCGGTATGGAATTGGCGCAGCAGACCGACACAAACGGTGTGATCACGATCCACGCAACCCTTTCCGGATCGGGCACCCACAGTCTTGCCCTACGTGCCGACAATCTCGTTCCGGACAAGCCCGAACAGACTGTCACACTTCAAATCGGCGTCCCACAAACAGTTACATGGCGAACGCGTATGGTGGCGCGCGATGCGCCATGGACCGCCGTGATGATCCCCGACAATGACCTTGCACAACGCGAAGAACTAACCGGAACCGGACGGAACCCGCTATAAACGTCTAAACTTCAGAACTCATGGCGAGAGCTTCGCGGGTGGGGCAGGCGGTGC
>PLRZ01000564.1:16503-20231 GCA_003164075.1 Bryobacterales bacterium
AGTTTCATGACAGAAACTAACTAATTCGGCGCGGGCGGGCAGGCGAGCACCGCCTGCCCCACCTGCGGGCTCACTGCAAATTTCACGACATCAGGAGTTCTGAACTTCAGGAATCACACTGATGTCTTTGATCTTGGGATGGGCTACGCCTTAAAGTCCGACACCCGCCCATTGTATTCGGTTCTTATCCCACCAGATTGCAGCGTGGGCATTTCCACTTGGTGCCCAGGGGCCGGGAGGGATGCGCGATTCGTGCCGGCGGGTTGAAATCGTGATAAAGCACACACTCCTTTTCGTACGCTTCCTGCGCGGAGGGGTAATACTCGAATTTGAATCGCTTGTACTTGCCCACGTGCTCCTGCAGGCGCGCGTTCACGTCGGTATCCGACCTGCCCACGTAGGTGATGTGGAAAGGGCCGGAATCATGGGATTGATCGAGAGCATACGCTCCGGGCGATTGCTGGGTGACCGTTTCGTCGATCTCGGTTTTACCCATCTGGAAAGGACCGTTCAGTCCGGTATCAGCCATAAGTTAATTGTCTTCTATCTGGACGATTGTTGGGGGCTTTGGATAGCATGCCACAATAGGAACATGCTGGAGGGGTTCTCAGCGGTCCCTCGGGACCGCGTTCCGCGCCGCGCATTTCTCTTCATGCCATTCGCCTTCGCGGGGCTGGCGGCGTTCGGACTGCGCCGGGAACACTCCGTGCCCGATCCCCGGTCGACCGGATCGGGCGCCGGAATCGATATTGTAGTCTTCTCCGATAATGGGAGAAAGAGGGAGACTGTCCACGTGAACAAGATTGTAAAAAGCGATGCCGAATGGAAAGCCGAACTGACGCCCGAAGAATTCGCCGTGGCGCGGAAGCAGGGGACCGAGCGCGCCTTTACGGGGCGCTATTGGGACAACCACGAGCCGGGGATGTACCGTTGCGTGTGCTGCGGCGCCGAACTGTTCCGGTCCGGCGAGAAGTTCGATTCCGGCACCGGATGGCCCAGTTTCACTGCGCCGGCGGCGGAAGAGAACGTTGCCACCGAGACTGACAAGAGCCTCTTCATGGAGCGAACCGAGGTGCTGTGCGCCAAGTGCGACGCACACCTGGGCCACGTCTTCCCGGATGGTCCGGGGCCCACGGGCGCGCGCTTCTGCATCAATTCGGCGGCGCTGCGGTTCGAGCCGAAGAAGTAAATCTGCGCTATCATCTCGCTAAGAGCAATTTCGCACCAGGAGAGGAGTAATCCCATGACTCGTCGCGAATGGCTGGCACTCATCGCCGCCACGCCGCTGCTGAAAGCCGATACCGCGCCCGCGCCGGTAGCACCTGTTTCCATCGCCAAGTGCGCTTCCTATGACGACGTTACCGGCAAACTGGCCACTATGTTCGACCAACTCGGCGGCCTGCCGAAGCTGGTCCGGAACAAGACCGTCGCCATCAAACTGAATCTGACCGGCGGCCCCGCCAACCGGGTGAAAGGCATGGCGCCCGGGCACACCCACATGGTGCATCCCAAAGTGGTCGCGGCGACGGCTTACCTGATGGGCCGCGCGGGCGCCAAACGCATCCGCTTCGTGGAAAGCGCCTGGGGCCCCAGGCTGCTGGAAGATTCCATGCAAGCCTCCGGTTTCGATGTGAAGGGGCTTCAAACCACCGCCAGCGGCATCGAGTTCGAAAACACCAACATCCTGGGGCAGGCCAAACAATACTCGCGCTTCAAAGTGCCCAATCCGTACATGTACGCGGAGTACGTGCTCAACCACTCGTACGAAGATACCGACGTCTTCGTCAGCATGGCGAAGTTGAAGAACCACGCGGAATGCGGCGTGACGCTTTCCATGAAGAACTGCTTCGGCATGACGCCGGTATCGATTTATGGCGATGACGCCGGGGTGGACGAGCCGAACGAGCGGGCGTCGCAAGGGCGCGTGGCCGTGTGCCACGTGGGGCGGCGGCAACCGGCCAGGATCGCGCCGCCGGAATTGCACCCGGGCGTCAGCAATTCTGCCGGATACCGGGTATCGCGCATTGTGGCGGACCTGGCCGTGGTGCGGCCGATCCATTTGGGCATTATCGACGGGGTGGAGTCCATTGCCGGCGGCGAAGGGCCGTGGAACTCCGGCATTCGGGTGGTGCAGCCGGGCGTGATGATCGCCGGTCTGAACCCGGTGTGCACCGATGCGGTATCGACGGCGGTGATGGGCTACAACCCGCGCGCCACGCGAGGAACGAAGCCATTTCCCAGGGCGGACAACACCATGCTGCTGGCCGAAGCGGCAGGGGTGGGCAGCACCGACCTGAAGCGCATCGACGTCCGCGGCGTTCCCATCGAGCAGGCCATATATCGCTACGATGTGTAGTAGATGACAGCTCGCAAACGGGACCGTCGGTCCTACCGCGTCTTCCGGCTGGAATCCTGGGAGGCGTTTCTGGCCCTGGTTACCAAGCCGCCCTATTCCAACTGGGCGTTCCGCGGCGAACGCGACGAACGCTGGCCGCTGTATAGTTCGATATCCCGCTACCTGCAGAATTTCGGCGTGGCGCCGGCAGCGTGGCCCGCGCAGGAAGGCCGCATTCTGCGCATCTTCAAGCGCAAGGCGCACCAGTTTCTGACCAAGCCGCCCGACACGGACGACGACTTCCAGTGGATGGCGCTGATGCAGCACCACGGAGCGCCCACCCGGCTGATCGACTTCACGTGGTCGCCCTACGTGGCGGCATTTTTCGCGCTGGAGCGGTCGTTGGCCGATGGCGTGGTGTGGGCCCTGAACCCGGCGCGCGTGGATAGCAGCCGGAATGTGAAGCGGATTCGCGTGGATCCGCGGATTCACGGCCACTTCGCACGATATTTCCTCTCGGGCAAGCGTCACTTTATCTGGATGGGTGAGCCGCACACCATGAATCGCCGCCTGATTGCGCANNAAGATCGTGCTGGCCAACTCGGTCCGCGAAGTGGGCATGCGCGAGTTATACCGCATGAATATCACTTTCGCGACGCTGTTCCCGGATCTCGACGGGCTGGCGAAGTCGATGGGGTACGAACTGGAATTTCACTGGGGCTACAATCCGCGGACCATGGAAAAGTACAATATGTAGGGGCAGGGTCAATAGCTATGCTCAGAACTCCTGACGTCGCGCGGCAATTTCCGACTGAATTGCCTTCGATGGCGAGAGCTTCAAAGGTGGGGCAGGCGGTGCTCGCCTGCCCCACCTGCGGGCTCCACGCAAATTCAACGACATCAGGGGCCGAACAAGGAAAGCCACCCCCTACGGGTGGGGCTTTTCGGGTAAGCTAAAGACGGTGTGAGCCCATGAAACTAGCCGAACGAATGAGTCGCATCGGAGTCGAATCGGCTTTCGATGTTCTGGTGAGAGCCCGCGCTCTTGAAGCGCAAGGCAAAAGCGTCATCCACCTGGAGATCGGCGAGCCGGACTTTCCGACGCCGGCGCACATTGTCGAGGCGGCCAAACGCGCGCTCGACGAGGGTTGGACGCACTATGGTCCGACGCAGGGTTTCCCCGAACTGCGCGAAGCGGTTGCGGAAGATGTNNGGACGCATTACGGTCCCACGCAGGGTTTTCCGGACCTGCGCGAGGCCATCGCCAACCACGTCTCCAGGACGCGCGGCATTCCGGTGGGCCCGCAACACGTCTCGGTGGTCCCGGGGGGCAAGCCCATCATATTCTTCCCGATGCTGGCGTTGCTCGAACCCGGCGACGAAGTGATCTATC
>PLRZ01000425.1 GCA_003164075.1 Bryobacterales bacterium
TCTGAATCACCACCAGCACCGGCAGGACGCCATACTGGTAGGGATCCACCTTGCCAAAGGCCACCTTGACCTTGTCGCCCATCACGTAGGGGTCGGCGCCCATGGTGACCTTGTCGTTGGTNNAGAGCCAAACGTTTGAAAACAAAAGGCATCTATTTCCTCTATCGGGTCTTACAGGCGTTTGGATTACCTGTCCTGTTATTGTATTTCCTATTTCGCGGCTTGCGAAACCGCGGCTACTGGCATTCCCTGCCCCAACGTTTCGGATTCCTGCCCCACTCATTTAGTCAGACCGGTCCGGGCGCTATCTGGTTGCATGCAGTTTCGGTGGGCGAAGTACTTTCCTGCATGGAATTCCTGCGCCAACTCCGCACCGCGTTTCCCCGCACGCGAATTTTCGTTTCCACCACCACGCTGGCCGGCCGCGCCATCGCCGGGGAGAAACTCGGCGCGCTGGCCGATGGCGTCTTCTACGCGCCCGTGGACTATGTCTTCGCCGTGCGGCGCGTCCTGCGCACCTTGCGTCCCTCCGTGTTGATCGTCGCGGAGACCGAGATCTGGCCCAACCTGTTTCGCGAAGTGAAGCGCACCGGGGCCGCGCTCACACTGGTAAACGCCCGCATTTCCGACAAAGCATTCCCGCGCTACCGTCCGTGGCGGCGCGTCTTCGCGGCCGTGATGCCGGCGCTCGACGCGATTCTTGCCCAATCGGAAGAGATCCGCCGGCGCTTCCTCGCTCTGGGAGCGCCGCCCGCGAAGGTGCGCGTCTCCGGCAACTTCAAGTACGATTTCGAACCGCGCGCGCTACCCTCCGGCTCGCCCGTCCAGGGCTTGCTCGACCGCGTGCGGCCCACCGGGATCTGGATCGCCGCCAGCACCATGCCGCCAGCCGCGGCGGGAGACGTGGACGAAGACGATATCGCGATCGCCGCCCTTCAGCAACTGACGCCCCGGCATCCCGGGCTGATGCTGATTCTGGCGCCCAGAAAGCCCGAACGGTTTGCCGTGGCGGCGGGCAAGCTGGACTCCGCCGGCATCTCGTACGTCAGGCGGTCCGCATTGGACGGACAAAACAGCCGCGTTCTGCTGCTCGATTCCATCGGCGAACTGAGCGGCCTGTTCGCCGTGGCGGATGTGGTTTTCATGGGCGGCACTCTGGCGCAGCGTGGGGGCCACAATATCCTGGAGCCGGCGCTCTTCGGCAAACCGGTCATCACCGGGCCGCACATGGAAAACTTCCAGGCGATCGCCGACGATTTCCGCGCCTCCGCCGCGTGCGTGCCGATTGCCTCCGGCGCGGAACTGGCCGCCGCCGTGGAGCGATTGCTGTCCGCCCCGCAAGAAGCGCGCGCCATCGGAGAGCGCGCGCGGGCCTGTGCGCAAGCCCAGCGCGGCGCTTCCGCACGCGCCGTGGAAGAAGTGCGCCACCTGCGGACCGTGCCGGCCTATCGCCCGTCCATGCCTTGGTACGCACTGGCTTGGCTGCTGGCGCGCCTGTGGGAATGGGGATCGCACCGGAGGCAGCGAGGCTATCTGCGCCGTCTCCGCCGCTTGCCCGTTCCAGTGATCAGCGTGGGCAATCTGACCATGGGCGGCACCGGCAAGACGCCGTGCGTGCTGCGCTTGGCGGAACTGCTCCAGGAGCGCGGCCACAAGCCCGGGATCCTCACCCGCGGATACGGACGGCAATCGCCCGACGCCTGCCTGCAGGTGGCGGCCGGGGCAGCCGTGCCGGCGCACCACTCGGGAGACGAGGCGCAGATTTTCATTCGCTCGGGGCTCGGGCCGGTGGGCATTGGCGCCGACCGTTTCGACTCCGGCACACGTCTGCTGAAGGACTTCGATATCGGCGTGCTGGTGCTCGACGATGCGTTTCAACACCGCCAGATGGCGCGCGATGTAGACATTGTGCTGATCGACGCGCTCGATCCGTTCGGCGGCGGAGACGTCTTTCCGCTGGGCAGTTTGCGCGAGCCTGTCGCGGCCTTGTCCCGTGCCGACGCGATTCTGATCACGCGCTGCGAAGGCTCCGATCTGGCGGAACCAATCGTCCGCGAAGTGCGCCGGTGGAACCCGCAAGCGCCGGTTTTTCGAGCGTCGGTGCAGCCGCTGGCCTGGGTGGAGCACTCCACCGGAAGACGCTTCGGCCTCAGTGAGCGCCCGTTCCACCGCATCGGCGCCTTCTGCGGGCTGGGAAATCCGGCGTCGTTTCGCCACACGCTGGAAGTGCTCGGAGTGGAGGTAGTCGACTGGATCGAGTTTGACGACCACCACCGCTACCGTCCGCGCGAGCTGCGGCACCTGGCGCAACAGACGGCGGCCGCCGGCGCCACCGCGCTGGTAACCACTCAAAAGGACGCCATCAATCTGTGTGAAAGCACGGCCGAACTGGTCGCGCCGCTGGCGTTATACTGGCTCGAAATCGGCATGAAGATCGAAGGCGAAGCGGAGTTCCTGCGGATGATCGAACGCGGGTGTGCGACCCATCTGATTTAGTGGGGCAGGCTTCAGCCTTCCCCAGAGGGGACCCCGGGCTTCAGCCCGCCCTGCCTCGCATTACCCAACCGTCAGCATAACTTGCCGTGCGACACGAGCGGGCTGAAGCCCGCCGCAGGCTGAAGCCTGCCCCACTGTCGAAAAACCTCTTTTCGAGAATTGAAGCTATCATTACCTTGTAATGAGGAACGTACTTTTCGCGGCGGCGGGACTGGCCTTGACCTTGTCTCCGCTTCTCGGCCAGATCTGGTTGACCAATCCCGATAAATCGGCGTTGTTTGCCCGCCAGGATTCCGTCCTGCACTTTTCAAAATCCGCCACTTCCAATCTCACCATCGCTATCGACGACAAACAAAAATTCCAGTCCATCGACGGCTTCGGGTTCGCTCTCACCGGGGGCAGCGCGCAGCAGCTCATCCGCATGGAGCCGGCCAAACGGGCGGCCATTCTGCGCGAGATCTTCTCCACCGAAGGCAACGGAATCGGCGTGAGCTATCTGCGGTTGAGCATCGGCGCCTCGGACCTCAACGACCACGTCTTCTCTTATGACGATCTGGCCGCGGGAGAGACCGATCCGGCGATGGCCAAATTCAGCCTCGATCCCGACCGCGCCGATGTCATCCCCGTCATGAAAGAGATCCTGGCGATCGACCCCAAAATCAAGATCCTGGGCTCTCCGTGGTCCGCGCCCGCCTGGATGAAAGCCAACCACGCGGTCAAGGGCGGACACCTGCTGCCCGAGTATTATGCGGCCTACGCCGACTACTTCGTCCGCTACATCAACGGCATGAAAGCGGAAGGCATCCCGATCGACGCGATCACCATTCAGAACGAGCCGTTGAACGAGAAGAACACACCCAGCATGCAGATGCTGGCGGCGGACCAGGCGGTATTTATCAAGACGGCGCTGGGCCCCGCATTCCGGCGCGCGGGGATCAAGACCAAAATCGTGCTCTACGACCACAACTGCGACGTGCCGGAGTATGCCAGTTCAATCCTGAGCGATGCGGAAGCGGCCCAATATGTCGACGGGTCGGGCTTCCATCTCTATGGCGGCAAGATCGAGGCCATGTCGCAGGTGCACGATGCCCATCCCGCCAAGAACCTGTATTTCACCGAGCAGATGGTGACCGGGTCGGTGGATTCGAGACCCACCATCAACGTGATCTCGCCGGTGCGCCGGCTGATTATCGGGGCCACGCGCAACTGGAGCCGCAACGTGCTGCTGTGGAACCTGGCGGCGGACCCGAAAAATCAGCCGCATACCGATAACGGAGGCTGCGGCATGTGCCAGGGCGCCATCACGATCGACGGCAACACGGTCACCCGCAACCTGGCTTACTACGCCATCGCGCACGCGTCGAAATTCGTGCGCCCCGGCTCTGTCCGCATCGCCTCGAACGACATCGAGACGCTTCCGAACGTCGCTTTCAAGACGGCCGGACACACCGTGCTGATCGTGGCCAATGCCGCCCAGGCTCTGCAGACATTCGGCATCCGTTATCGCGGCAAGCTGGCCACGGCCACATTAGGCGCCGGCGCGGTCGCCACCTACGTTTGGTGAAAGCTCGGTCACCGGCAGTAGTCTGATTTCACCGGCCACTCCGCCGATGGCACGCGCGGTGTGCGCAAAGGCGGCAACGTCGCCGGTGACGAAGTGAATCACGCGGCCCTCGCCGTGGGGTGACACATCTTCCATGGAGCGGCTGACAGCGTCGGCGGTAGCTTCGGCACTGTCCACCAGCATCACGTCGCCGCCCAGCACGCGCTCGATCGCCCGCTTCAGGAGCGGGTAATGGGTGCATCCCAGGATCAACGTGTCGATCTCCGGCCGGCCGTCGAGATAATGGCGCACCAGCAGTTCGGCCTCGGCGGAATCGGTCAGCCCCTCTTCCACCACGTGCACCAACATGGGGCAGGCCCGCGCCCATACGCGCAAGCCCTTTGCCTCCAGCCGGCGCTGGTACGCGCCGCTGCCGATGGTCGCCTTCGTGCCGATCACGCCCACCGACCCGGTGCGCGTAGCGCGTGTGGCCGCCGACACACCGGGGTCGATCACGCCCCACACCGGCACCGGGCAGCGCTCCTGCAAATTCGGAAGCGCTACGGCCGACGCGGTGTTGCAAGCCACCACCAGAGCGTCGACGCCCTGCCCGCACAGGAAGCCGGCGATTCCTTGCGCGAATTCGACCACCATTTCCGGCGGTTTGCGGCCGTACGGAACGCGCGCGGTGTCGCCCAGGTAGAGGAAATCGCGATGCGGCATGCGGCGCCGGAGAGCTTGCAAAACGGTGAGCCCGCCTACGCCGGAATCGAATACTCCAATGGTCATCACCTACTGAGTAGCACGCGGCTTGCCGTTTTCCGAATTACTATGGCGCTAGCAGACCATTGCCCGGCTGGCGGCGGTGCGGCTATTCTGATGAGATCCATGCTGTTTGAGGTCGACCGGCTTTGCAAGCGATTCGGCGGGATCGTGGCGCTGTCGGATGTCACTTTCCATGTCGAGGCGGGCGAACTGCTGGGGCTTATCGGTCCGAACGGCGCGGGCAAATCCACCCTGTTCGAATGCCTCTCCGGAGTGCTGGCCTCCGACAGCGGTGCCATGCGTGCCGGCGGCGCGGCGGTGGGCACGCGCGAACGGCATTCGCTCCTGTTTTATGTGCCCGACGGCATCGCTCCCTGGCCCAAACAGCCGGTCGGATGGGTGCTCGATTTCACCATCGGATTTCTGGGCGGCCGCGCTTCTTTGCGTGAAGAAGTAGTGGAGCAGCTCGATCTGCGGCCGCTATTGCGGCAGACCGTGGGCACGCTGTCCAAGGGCCAGCGGAAGCGCGTGCTGCTGGCCATCGGACTGCTCACTTCGCAGCCGGCGCTGCTCATCGACGAGCCGTTCGAAGGCCTGGACTTGCGGCAGGCGCGCGATATCGCGGCGGCGCTGAGGGCTCACGCGGCGCGCGGCAGGACGCTCTTTCTGTCGATTCATCAGATCGGCGATGCGGCGCGCTTCTGCGACCGGTTCGTGCTGCTGAGCGGCGGCAGAGTATGTGGCGAAGGCACGGTCCCGCAGCTCGCGGCGCTGGCCGCGGCGCATGACGGGTCGAAGCATTACGAAGACTTGGAAGAGGTTTTTCTTGCGCTTACATAGGGATGTGGCGCAGGAACTCCTGCGTGCGGCGTCGAGACTGCGAACTCCCGATGTCGTGGAATCGCTGGTGAGCCCGTTTTCGTGGCGCAGGCACTCCTGCCTGCCGGGTCGAGACTCATCTCGACCCTCCTCGAGAGCGGTATCCACCGTCCCGGAGCGNNGCCGAGAAGAGTCTCGGCGCCGCAGACACGAGTGTCTGCGCCACGTCAGGGCAGTGGAATGGGTCAGCGCATTTTCCCAAGCCACCCGAAATTGCGGGGCGCCATCAGGAATTCGGAGACTCGTCTCGGCGCTCTTGGGCTGTAGCGGCGAAGAGGGTCGAGACGCGAATCGGCATAAATGGTGGGGCGGATGTCCGGAAGCGGGCAATGTAAGCGGCATTGGGCAGGAATGCCTGCGCCACGGGAAAACAACGTGAGCGCCAGATCGCCGTTTGTGTGGCTGCTGGACAAGGAATGGCGCGAACTGATGGTGTCGCGCTCGTGGTGGGTGCTCCTCATCGGCATGGGACCGCTGGTGGGAGTGTCGTTCATCAGCGCCGTGCGCACCTATGCGGAAGTGAGCGGCCTGAATGGAACGTCGGCCGGCGTGGGTGAAGCGTTAGCGCCGCTGGTAGGTGTGTGGGCGCCCACATTCAGCGCGTGCGAGCTGGTGGCCGTGTTCCTGCTGCCCTTCGTGGCGATTCGCATGGTAGCCGGCGACCGGCAGAGCGGCGCCCTCAAACTGGAACTCCAGCAGGCGATGTCGCCCTTGGCGCGCATGGCGGCCAAAGCACTGGTGCTGCTGGCCGGGTGGCTGGTGGCCATGCTGCCGCCGCTGAGCGCTCTGGCGCTTTGGAAAAGCTACGGCGGCACGCTCTACGCGCCGGAACTGATTACGCTGGTCGCGGGCCACTTACTCAATGCGGGGCTGACCATCTCGCTCGCCGCCGCCATGTCGTCGTTCACCGAACATCCTTCGACGGCCGCCATCCTGACCCTGAGCGTCACCGTGGGCACATGGATTCTGGATGTCTTCGGCGCGGTCGAGGGCGGCTTCTGGGAACGCGCCGCGGGATACATCCCGGCCGCCCTGGTGTCGCAATTCGAGCACGGTCTGTGGCGGCTGGATACCACGCTGATCGCGGTGCTGCTGATTGTCGCGGGCCTCATCCTGGCGGCCATCTGGATGCGCCTGGGCGTGGCAGTGAGGCGCCGGGCGTACGAATCGGCGATCCTGGGACTGTTGGCTGCCGCGAGCATTTACGGGTGTACATTTCTCACCGCGAACTGGGACACCTCGGAGAGTCGCGGCAATTCGTTCCCCGAGGCGGACGAACGGGCGCTCCGCCGGATCCACGCGCCGCTGCGCATCGAAGTGCATCTGGCGCCGGAGGATGGGCGCAGGGTGGAACTGGAACGGCAGACCCTTGCCAAGCTGCGGCGCGTCATGCCGAAAGTGCAAGTGCGGTACATTTCGTCCACGTCGGTAGGGCTGTTCGAGCAAACCGCCGCGGGGTACGGCGAGATCTGGTACGACCTGGCCGGGCGGCGAACCATGAGCCGCGTGACCACCACGGAAGGCGTGCTGGAGTCCATCTACTCGCTGGCCGATGTGAAGCCGCCGGTAGAGGCGGACGACGAGGTTTTTCGCGGGCATCCCCTGGCGGCGCCGGCGAAAGGTGCGGGGACTTTATTTTATGGCGTCTGGCCAGGCATCTTCCTGGCCGGCGGAATTCTGGTGCGAAGGAGATTCTCATGAGACGATACATAATTGCCGCGGCGGTGTTAGCCGTGACGGCGGTAGCGGCGGACATCAAAGTAAGTCTCGGCAGCGAGCAGGTGGGCAAGCCGCCGGTGACGTTCGAGCCGATTGTGGGCACGTGGGTGGTGGCCCAGGACGGCGCCGATAAAGTGATCATGGTGGACGGGCGGCCCTGGGTGGCAAGCAAGGATACGCCCACCAAGCTGCTGGTGCAATCGGCGCGCAAACTGTATGGCACGAATAACGAAGAACTGATGGACAACGCCAAGGAGTTTGCGCATTATCCGGTGGCGGTTCTGAAATCCGTCGACAATTTTTCGAACGGCACAATCGGCATGAAGTTCAAAACAGTGGGCGGCGACGCGGACCGCTGCTCGGGCATTCTTTTCAATGTGAAGCCCAATGGCGAGTGGCTGGCGGTGCGCTACAACGACACCGAAAACAATGTGGCGCTATGGGAATTTCACAACGGCATTCGGCGGAACATTAAGTTCAGCGACCGCGCCAAGCCGTTCATGCTGGACCGCAGTGCCTGGCACGAGTTGAAGATGACGGTGGACGGCGCCAGCTTCCAGGCATGGCTCGACGGAACTCTGGCGCTGGAGTATACGCTGGGCAGCGAGCCGGTGGCCGGCCGCAGGGGCCCGCCGAATGCGGACCTGTTCCCGGCCAACAATCCGGTGCTGCGTCCGCCGGTGAACGGAAAGGTGGGGCTGTGGTCGAAGACGGATAGCTCGAGTTACTTCAAGGACTATGTGGTTAGTCCGAAGTGAAGGGGGTGTTTAAACGCTTTCGGGAAGTACATCTCTGGACGACCGCTCCCTTGCGGTCGCGGC
>PLRZ01000082.1 GCA_003164075.1 Bryobacterales bacterium
TGTGGATGTAAGCCTGGTGGCTGACATCGAAAAGAATGCTGTCCTGCGGCGTATGGAAGACGTAATGCAGCGCCAGGGAGAGTTCCACCACGCCCAAATTGGGGCCCAGATGACCGCCGTTGTNNGTATTTCCGAGGCCAACTGTTCCAGCTCGGCTAGCGAGAGCTGCTTGACATGGTCTGGCGAATCAATACGGTCAAGGATGCGTGGCATAGTGTTATGAGCTTGGTACCAGGGTGCGTTATCTATAATTTTCGCATGGGAGGCAGTCCTATGGGGAATCGGGGGTGCGCAAGGGTGCTTAAACAGTTTCGGGANNCGCGAGGGAGCGGTCGTTCAGAGACGTGCCTCCCGAAACCGTGTAAGCACCCGGTGCGCAACCGATCTGGGGAAGGTTCGTCACCCCTGAACGCTCCCTAACGGTCGCGGCTCTATAACAAAGTGCCCGCGTGTTTGCAAGCAGGTACAGAGCCCGGGACGTTGACGCCGCGCCTTCCGCATTCGATCATGGAGCGATAAGGAGACTTGCAATGCGTTTCGCCGTCGTTTCCGCCGCCCTGGCTCTTCAACTGTACGCGCAGACTCAGCCCCCGCGGACCTGGGTCGACCCCGCCACCGGGCACCGCATCGTCCGCCTCACCGACGAACCGGGAAGCGCCAGCCTCTATTTCAACCAGAATTGGTTCACCCCCGACGGCAAGAAGTTGGTCTACACATCGCCTACCGGCATCTACACGCTCGATCTGGCCACGCACGCCGCCAAACAGGTGGTGGAGGGCCGCGTCCGACTGGTGGAAGCCGGCAAGAAAACGGCCAGCGTCTACTACATTAAGACCGGCGCCATCTATTGCGCCGACACGGAGACCGGCGCCGCGCGCGAGATCGCCAAACTTCCTCCCAACGGGTCGGTGAGCACCGTCAACGCCGATGAAACGCTGATCGCGGGAACTTATACCGAGGCGCCGGGGCCATCCAACAATGCCTACTCGGCCCCCGGCCAGCAGGCGCAGAGTCTCGACCAGCCGGCCAACAAGGGGCAGATGATGGAGGAGCGCCTGGCGGCCCACATTCCCATGGGCATGTTCGTCATCGACACCAAAACCGGCGCGTCCCAGACCATCCTGCGGAGCACCGATTGGCTCAACCACCTGCTCTTTTCGCCCACCGATCCCACCCTGCTGATGTTCTGCCACGAAGGCCCCTGGCACAAAGTGGACCGCATCTGGACCATCCGCACGGATGGCTCCCGGCTTACCAAGGTGCACACCCGCACCATGGCGATGGAGATTTTCGGCCACGAATTCTGGAGCACCGACGGCAAGACCATCTACTATGACTTACAGACGCCGCGCGGGGAAGATTTCTGGCTGGCCACTTATGGCGTGGAGACCGGGGAGCGCACCTGGTATCATCTGCAGCGCAACGAGTGGTCCATCCATTTCAATGTGAGCGCCGATGGCAAACTAATATGCGGCGACGGCGGCGATCCCGGACAGGTGGCCAAAGCGCCCGATGGCGAGTGGATCTACTTATTCCGTCCGGAGCCGATCGCCAATCGCGGAATCGACGACAAAGGCCTCATCAGGTCCGGAGTGCTGCACGCCGAGAAGCTGGTAAACATGTCGCAGCATAAGTACACGCTCGAGCCCAACGTGCGATTTACTCCCGACGCGAAGTGGGTATTATTCCGCTCGAATATGTTCGGGCCGACATACGTATTCGCCGTGGAAGTGGGGAAGTAAGCTGTCAGCGGTCAGCTTTCAGCTCTCACCTTGGCGAGCGCCTTAGCTCTCCGGAAACTGCTCGTAAGTCCTTGAATTCCTGGTCAGACTTGGGATGACTCCCGAGGTGGGGCAGGCGGTGCTCGCCTGCCCGCTATTCTGTTTGGGCAAGCCGGCCCGGTTCAGCGCGGGCCGACCGNNGCGAGCACCGCCTGCCCCACCTGTGCTGACAACTTATATCGCCGCTATCCCCAATAACACCACTTCCATATCCTCCTCCTGCGGCAGCCCGCTGACGGCCACCGACCCGACTACTTTCCCATCCTTCTTCACCGGCACTCCGCCGCCCCAGCCGCAGAAACGCTTGTCGCCGTAATAGGCGATATCGAAGCCGTGTTCCGCGTGCCGCACCTTGGCGCCTACATCGAAACTGGGCTTGCCGGCGCGCGCGGCCGTGAACGCCTTGTTGCCGGCGATGGCGATGGAAGAGTAAGCCGCGCCATCCATGCGCGCCAGGGCGATCAATTCGCCGCGCGAATCGGCCACCGCTACCACCGCCGCCTTACCACGGCGGGTCACCTCCGCTACAATCGTGTCGATGGCCCTGCGGGCCTCCGCATAGTCGAGATTCAGCTCTGTAGTCACTCCGCATCGCCTCCGGAAGCCGCTATTCTCGCATACATCCCCACCAGGTCTTCGAGCGGGATCTGCTCGGCGCGCAAGCCCGCTTCCGGCCACGCGTCCACCAGTTCCTTACCGTAGGTTTCCGCCAGATTGTTGCGGATGGTCTTGCGCTTGTGCTCGAAACAACGGCCGGCGAAGCGTAGCAGACCTTCGGGGTCCACCCCCCAATCGCGCCCGTGCGGCTCCAGCAGGACCACCGCCGAATCCACTTTCGGCGGCGGGTGGAAAGCCGCCGGTTTCACCTCGAACAGCAGGCGCGCGGCGGCAAACAGTGCGGTCTCGACGGTGAGGAATCCATAGGCGCGGCTCCCCGGTTGCGCCACCAACCGCTCGGCCACTTCCTTTTGGATCAGGAAGACCGCGCGCGGGACGTCGCTGCGCACGGTCTGCTGCAGAATCGGGGACGTAATGTAATAAGGCAGGTTGCCGGCCACCGGCGCACGGCCCCATTGTGCCAGATCGGTATGGAGGACGTCGGCATGGACCACTTCGAGGCGCGGTTCGCCCGCGAACTTCCGCCGCAGATGTTCCACCAGAAAGGGGTCGACCTCTATGGCGACCACGCGGGCCGCGCGCTTGAGGAGTTTTTCGGTGAGGGCGCCGCGGCCGGGCCCGATTTCGACCACCAGGTCGACGGGGGCAGGGCAGACAGCCGCGGCGATACGCTCCAGTACGGAGCCCCGAATGAGGAAATGTTGACCGAGTCTCTGGCGCGACACCCGAAAGCTTCTAGCCGTGAACCGTGGCGCTGCAACGGGTATATTTGCAGGGCGGAAGACTCTGGCGTACCTGGATGGTGCCCGAGGTCGGGACTCCGAACGTGGTGGCCGGCTCGAAGTGGCCCAGCACAATGATGCTCTTGATCTCGTCGGTTAGTTGACCGCGCACAATCGACCAATCCACTACTCTGCCGGATTCGTCGATGGTGAGGTTCACGATGTTGACATAGTCGGACTTCGGCTCGTCCAGCGAAGCGAAGAGGGGAAAGTCCACCGCATCTTCATCCACGCCCTCTTCCCACGGAGTGGAGACGATCTTGCCTCGCGGAACGGTGGAAAAATCGTGGTCGCCGGTCTGATGGGAGAAACTCAGGCTCGGCATCATCAAGCCGAACAGCAGGAGCGTGGAGAGCAACCCGCCGGTAAGCGGTAGCGCCACGGGCCGCATCAGGTTGTCAAACATCAGGTTGATATTCGCTGCCAGGCGCCGCGCCCGCACCCGGACACTCACTCGGGCCAGTTGGCGTTCGCGCGCGTGGGAGGCCATCACGCGCAATTTAGCGGCGAGCGCATCCGGTACCGGCGTTTGCGCCATTCTCCGCAGCAGGACACGTTGCATCTGAGCGGATTCGAGATGCGTGCCACACTCCCGGCACACACCGGTGTGCGCCAACACATTCTCCCGCTCCTCGGCCGACACCTTGCCGTCGAGGAGTAAGAAGATCAGTTCTTGCACGTTTTCACAGCTCATACCATCTACTCTGCCGTCTTCGGCACTAATCGCGGGGCAGGCCTGTCTTTCAGGCTCCCTACGAGTTCCGCCCGCAAGGCCTCGCGGCCCCGCAAGATTCGAGACTTGACCGTCCCGAGGGAAACACCAAGGACTTCCGCGATCTCTTCGTAACTCATATCGGTGATGTCCCTAAGCACCACCGCTTCGCGGAATATGGGAGTCAACTTCTCCAGCGCCGCCTCAATCATGACGTGCTGTTCCCGTTCGAAAGCCACATCGAACGGCGAGAGACAACCGTCGGGAATCACATCCTTCCAGTTACGCGCTTCTTCCGGATCCGAATCCAGCTCCACTTCGCGCCGGCGATGCCGGAAAAACCATCGGCGCGCGTTGTGGGCTTCGTTGACCGTGATCCGGTAAATCCAGGTCTTCAAGCTGCTCTGCCCTCGGAAAGACCCAATGTTCCGGAATACCTTCAGGAAAACTTCCTGCACTACGTCGGAGGATTCCGACGGGTCGTCGAGCAGCCGCAGTGCCAAGGCATATACCGGTTGCTGGAACCGGCCGAGCAATTCTTCGTAGGCCTGAGCAGCGCCTGTGCGAAGCGATTCCACCAGCCGCAGATCGTCGCTGTCGGCGCTTTCCACAGCCCGTTGGGCGCTCAAATCGAGAATTGAAGTTGCCACCTGCGGCCTCACAATTCAGCCTGATTTCAACCTATCAGGAAAACCACGGCCTTGCAAAGGTATAGACACCCCTAAAGCGCAAAAAGTTCCCGCCCTATTCCGCCGGTACCTCCTACGGCTGGTACCCTAAGGGTTTCATGCCACTCCTATCTGCCCCTACTTTGACCCGCTTTGCCGCCGAAATCCTGGCGGCGGCCGGGGTGCCCGCCGACAAGGCCGGTATCGCCGCCGAAGGCCTGATCGCCTCCAA
>PLRZ01000273.1 GCA_003164075.1 Bryobacterales bacterium
CCCGGCCGACATCAGGAGTTCTGATGTTGCGGTGTACCGCGTGAGAGAGCAGACCGTCGAAGTCCTGCGGATTTATCACGCGTCTGAGGACCGGCCGTAGGGCACCAATCCCCGCTCCGTGGTACAAAATTCCTATGCCCACTTTCCGCGTCGAGACACCCCAGCACAGCTATTCCGCCATCGTGGAGCGCGGCGTCATCGCGTCAGCGGCACAATATCTTCCCCCCAAGTCCGGTAGAGTCTTCGTCGTCTCCACCGAAGACGTCTGGAGGCATCAGGGCGGACGCCTCGCCGGCGCGCTCTCCGGCGTCCCGCACGAACTTCTCTTTCTGCCGGGCGGAGAAGACCAGAAGCGTCTGGCGCCACTCGAACTGCTCGCCGATCAGATGGTCGAACTCGGCGGCGACCGCACCAGCGTGGTGGTGACCTACGGCGGCGGCATCGTCACCGATATGGGCGGATTCCTGGCCGCTATCTTCATGCGCGGCATCCCCCTGCTGCAAATCCCCACTACCTTGCTGGGCCAGGTGGACGCGTCCCTCGGCGGCAAGACCGGAGTCAACCTGGTGAGCGGCAAGAACCTCATCGGCAGTTTCCACCAACCGGTGGCCGTGCTCATCGACCCCGCCGTGCTCGACACTTTGCCCGAACGCGAGTACCGCGCCGGGCTCTATGAAATTATCAAAGCCGGTATCATCCGCGACCGCGCCTTGTTCCACTTCCTGGCCGCCGACTGCGGCGCGGTGCTGGCCCGCCAGCCGCACGCCGTGGACCGCATCATCGACGACTCGGTGCGCATGAAAGCCGAGGTGGTGAGCAGCGACGAGCGCGAGGGCGATCTGCGCCGCATTCTAAACCTGGGCCACACCTTCGGCCACGCCCTCGAAACCGAAACCGGCTACACCCGCTTCCTGCACGGCGAGGCCGTCGCCTGGGGCATGCGCGCCGCCGTGCATCTGGCGCACATCACCGGCCACCTTTGCGCCGAAGATCGCGTCGACATCCTGGAAATGCTGCGCCTCTATGGCCCCATCCCGCCGCTCGACGGCATCTCCGCCGGCAATTTGCACGCGCGCCTGGTGCACGACAAGAAAACCATCCAGGGCAAGATCCATTTCGTCCTGCCAGTGCGTATCGGCGAAGCCACGGTGGTCTCGGGCGTTCCCGACAACCTGGTCCTCGAAGCCATCCGGTCGGCCCTGGCATGAAGGGAACCACACCCGAAGGGGCGCGCAGCGAACAGGAGGCCGCCACGTGGGTGCGCGCCATGTTCGGCCGCGTGGCGCACCGCTACGACCTGGCCAATCACCTGCTCTCTTTCAATATCGACCGCCTGTGGCGCGCCCGCACCGTGCGCCGCGTGCAGCCCATCCTGGAGCGGCCCGGCGCCCGCGTGCTAGACATCTGCTGCGGCACGGGCGACCTGGTGATGGCCCTGCAGCGCGTCTGTCCGCGCCCGATTTTCGGCTCGGACTTCTGCCATCCAATGCTGGTGGCCGCGCGGGCGAAGGTGGCGCGCCGCCTGGCGCCCTCGCTGCTGTTCGAATCCGACGCCCTGCGCCTGCCGGTCCGCGACGGCTCGCTCGACCTGATCACCGTGGCGTTCGGATTTCGCAACCTGGCCAACTATGAAGATGGCCTGCGAGAAATGCGCCGCGCGCTGCGGCCCGGCGGCATGGCGGCCATCCTGGAATTCTCGCAGCCGCCCAACGCCGTCTTCGGCGCGGTGTATGGCTTCTATTCGCGGCGCATTCTACCGTGGATCGGCGGACTTCTTACCGGCAGCCGCGACGCTTATCGGTATCTGCCGGAGTCCATCCGCAAGTTCCCGGCGGCGCCGCAGTTAGCCGAAGATATGCGCCGCGCCGGCTTTAGTAATGTAACTTACCAGCGCTTCACGGGCGGCAGCGTGGCGCTGCATATCGGAGCGGTCACCCCATGACCTGGCGCGTGTACCGATGGCTCCTTGCGGGAGTGGTCGCGGTCTATGTGGCCATGCGAGTGTACCACGGTGCGGCCATTTGCATGGATGGCGACGAGATCTTCAGCGTTGGGGTGGCCGCTCACGATTGGGCAGGCTTGATGCACGCCTTGGGCGCGGACTCCATCCATCCACCGCTCTTCTATTTCCTGCTGAAGATCTGGATCGCCATCGGCAACGACTCGCTGTTTTGGGCAAGATTGCTGCCTACGCTCTTCTGCACCCTGGCAATCGTCCCGATGGTCCTGCTGGGCCGCGAATTCAATCTCCGGCCCGTGGTGGTCACCACCACTGTGGGGCTGGCGGCCATCCATCCATATCTTCTCTATTACTCGCAGCATGTCCGGATGTACACCTTACTAATGCTCTGTGCCCTGACTTCGCTGTGGGTATTTCACGCTTGCATCCGGCCCGGTAGGCGATCCACGGCCACTAAGTTCGTAATACTTACCCTGGTAAACATTGTTTCGGTGTACTCGCATTACTATGGCTGGATGGTAATCGGCCTGGAGTTCTGGTACCTGATTTTCTGGAAGCGCGAGTATGTGAAGCGCATGATCGCGTCGTCGGCAGGGGTGTTAGTGGCATTTACGCCGTGGATGTACTGGGCCGGCAAGTATATATACGCCAAGGGGGGGCTGGGGTCGAATCTTGAGTGGATCGAGAAGCCGGACGCCGGCGCGCTGGCTTGGTTTTTCGTCGACCTGGCCGGTTTCGGCGACTTCCCTTCCATCGGCCGGCAGGTGGCGACGGGCCTGGTGCTGTTAGTGCTCGCCGCCGGATGGGCCGCCTGGATCGAGCGGGCGAAACTGCACGCCGGGCACTTCGTCTATATGGCGCGCTTCCTGCTTTATTTCGTGCTGGGATCGGTGGCCGTGGCGTTTATCGCCTCGCGATTACTGCCGCATTCGGTGTGGGGTCATCGGCACATGGTGTACCTGGTATTTCCCATGCTGATGTTAGTAGCTGCGGCTTATTATCAGTTGAACTCGGCGGCAGTCCGGATCACCGGCGGAATCCTCTGCGCGGTCTGGGCAGGCATGGTGATTCAGCACCACCTGAAAGGCGACGACAAGAAAACTCCCTTCGATTCGCTGGTCATTCAGATGCTTGCGCTGGAGGCCGATAACCCGGCAACAGTGACATTCTACTCCGTGGATAAGTACCTGCACTATCCCATGTGGTTTTATCTGGAGACTCTGAAGGCCGGCAAAGTTACGGGGTTCGCGGCCCCCATCCGCGCCGCCGATCGCGCCAAGCTGGCCGCCGGCGCTGCGCGAATCCAAGTCAAGAGCCACGTCGGCATCGAGGACGCGCGGGGAGCGCATTTCTGGGTGGGATACAGTTCCGCATGGAACGAGAAATTGTCTCCCGAGGCGATTCTGACGGAGCGCGGATGCCGCACCGGCGCAGACGTAACGGTACGCGACCGATATCACTGGTCGACGATATTCCCGGTGTGGTGCGAGTGAAAGCTTTCAGCTAGCGGCTAACTTTGTACGCCGTTTCAGCATTGCCAAACGCTCCCTCACGGTCGCGGCTCGGTACGGCAACTGAACCGGCTTCCCTTCACCCCGCCGCTTCTACGCAAGCAGCTTCCGCCAGCGGCATCTCCGCCACCACGCCACTCCAGTTGCGGCGCTCGATGATGGTTTGCGGCTCGTACGTCTCGCCGGCTTTCAGTCGACGCTCTTCCCGCTTCGCCGACCACAACAGCACCGGACCCAACAGGCTGGTTGTGATCCGGCTCACGAGCCCGAACTCGCGGCCCACTTCCATGCGCAACTCGTGGATGCTGGCGCTAACCGCCGGATTGGTGCGGCGCAAATGCTTTTCCATGGCCCACAGGGCCGATGCGTAACCGTCTTTTAGAGATCGCGCTTCCCACGCAAAACGGGCGCGCACGCGCAAATCCGGGTCGTTCTTGTACCGCAGCCAACCGTTTAGCGTGGTGCGGCAGATGCGGTAAATGCTCGGCCCATTGCGTTCGAAATCGCGGCGGAAAGCGAAGTCCAGAAACTTCTTGGAATCTTCCCGTGAGATGGCCGCGTGCTGGAAGTTGAATTGGTGCTGCCCGTGGATATCGGCCAGCTCGACACCCTCCAGCATCCGCCCCTGCTGCGTCATTTCGGCAAATAGCGGCGTGCCGGGCACGGGCGTATACAGCATGAATTGGTGGAAATCGGTATTGTGCGCTACCGCGTGCTCGATTTCCTCGTGGATGTTCTCGGGCGTGTGATGTTCCAGGCCGACGATGGTGGAACCCAGCAGCTTGATGCCGTGCTGGCGCAATTCCTGCGTCAGTTTCAGGGTATCCGCGCCATGCAGCTTGAGGTAGGAGGAGTGCGGCGATTCCAGGCCCATCCAGACCCACGATACGCCCAGTTCCACCAGCTCGCGCATGGAATACTGGCTGATCGCATTGGCCGACGAGAAGACGTACAGCGACCAAGCCTTGTTTTCCGCCTTCATGCGATCCAGCAGTTGCAGGGCGCGCCGCTTATGGAGCAGGAAATTCTCGTCCATCATGAAGAACGACTTCACGCCGAGCTTGGCTTCCATCTCCGCCATCACGGTGAACAGTTCCGCGCCGGTGTCGTAGAAGTTGAGGAACTTGCCCTTGCCGCCGAAGAAGGCCGACGTGGTGCAAAAATTGCAACCCATGGGGCAGCCCACCGACGGTATGATGGTGGCCGCCGTATTCCCCTTGTTGCCGGGTAGCGGCATGCCCATCACGCGCCCGCCGAATCCGGAAACGATCTGCGGATGGCGAATGGGCGCGCTGTCATCTTCACCCAGAAAACGCCGCATCCACGAAATGCCGTCGCCGCGCACAATGTGGTCGGCGTCGATCATGTCTTCGATCCCCGGGATCGCCGCCACGTGGCCACCCACTACAATCGTCGCGTCGGGCGCGATCCGCCGTACGATCTGGCACATCTCGCGCACCTTGCCAACATTGACGATGATCGAGGAGATGCCCACAATGTCGTAATGGTTCGCCGCTAGTTCGGCCTCAAAGGCCGCGAGCGTTGGGAAATCGATCACCGTGGTGGGCGCGGAGATGTTCTGCTGGATCATGAGGATGCCCCACGAGCGGTGGAACATGCGCAGCGAAAATGGCCCCTGTTCGCGGGTCACCTGATTGTGGTACAGCTCCATCGGGTTGATCTTGCGACTCCCGAATTCGTCGTCCTGCGCGTATGGTCCAAAGACGGAACTGAGCAGAATACGGGCCTTGCAGCCCTTCGGATGGGTTAACATTGGGGACTTTCGGTGCCTAAACTAGATTTTATCAACCGCCCGCCAAATCTTTTGTAATATCTATGTAAGCGCGCGGATGCGATTCTGGAAGCTACTGCCGTTGGTGATATTCGGAGGGCTGTTCGGCGGCATCTCCGCACAGTCCCTGGAGGTAGTTCCCGCCCGCATAATGGCCGACGAAGCGGCCGCCATCCGCGCCACCGGCCTCGAGCCCAACGAGCGCGTCACCATTCGTGCGGAGCTCACCGATGGCGGCGCGCAAGGCTGGGCCTCGCAAGCGGATTTCGTGGCCGACGCGCAAGGCGCCGTGGACGCATCCAAACTGGCTCCCGTAACCGGCTCCTATAAAGCGGTCTCGGCCATGGGGCTGATCTGGTCCATGATGCCGGTGACGAAGAAGGTGAGCGCCTATATGGCGACCCGCAACCTGGGGCCGCAGACTGTGGATTTTCACCTGCTGCGCCAGGGCAAAGAACTGGCCAACGCGCACCTGGAACAGGTGACGCTGGCTGCAGGGGTGGAGCGCTTCCCCGTCCATGAGGATGGCCTGTGCGGTACTTTGTTCGTGCCGCCGGGCGCGGGGCGCCATCCGGCGGTTCTGGTGGTGGGCGGGTCGGAAGGCGGCGTGCCCGTGCGTCGCGCGGCGTGGCTGGCATCGCACNNATGCGCGCGTCGCCGTGATGGGGGGCTCGCGGGGCGGCGAATTGGCGTTGCAGTTGGGCGCCATGTTCCCACGCATTTGCGCGGTGGTGGCCTATGTGCCCGCTAATGTGCGAATCGCGTCCTGCTGCCGCAACAACGGCGGCCCGGCGTGGACCTGGGAGGGCCGCGCGTTGTCCTACATGCTTCCCCGTCTCCGCGGAAACCCCGCCGCACAGGCTACCGCCGTCATCGAGGCGGAGTATACCAAGGGACCGATTCTCATGATCTCCGGGGAGAGCGACCATATCTGGAACTCGTGGGAGATGGCCGACGAGGTAGTTTCGCGTCTCAAGGGCCACCATTTCGCCTACAGCTACGAGAACCTGAAGTATCCGCACGCCGGCCACTATGCCGGCCGTCCGGACATCATGCCTGCCTGGCATGGCGAGGTACGGAACCCGACCTCCGGTAGGGAGAACGACCCCGGCGGCTCGCCGGAAGGCGATGCCAAATCGTCCATCGATTCCATCCCCAAGGTACTCGAGTTCCTGCGCAAGAATCTCGCGGGGCTACAATAGAAGCACTCTATGAAGCGCAGTTTCCTGCAACCCTTGGCGATTGCAGCGGTGCTCGGCGCGCTCGCGGTGGCAGGGCTGGCGCAACGCGGCTTCCAGGGTGGCGGCTTCGGACAGCGCGTGCCGGAACGCGGCGGCGACCCTTTCGACGAAGTGGCCAAACCGCGTGAGGGCGAATTCCATTTCATCCGCATGGAATACACCGACCTGCCGCAGCATCACCGCGGTTTTGGATATGCCTCGCGGATGGGCCAGGGCTCCGGCTGGTGGATTGTGGATTGGCCCGCCGCCGACAATCATTTCACCGCCGGTTTGCAGCGCCTGACGCGCCTCGATGTCGGCGACCCGCGCCACTTGGGTCTCACCGACGACAGGCTTTTCGACTACCCTTGGATCTACGCTACGCAGACCGGTTGGTGGGGCTTGAGCAATACCGAGATCGCGCGGCTGCGCGAATATCTGCTGCGCGGCGGCTACCTGATGACCGACGATTTCTGGAGTACCGATCCCTCGCAGTGGCAAGTCTTCGAAAGCACCATGGCGCGGGTGTTGCCCGGCCAACCGATTACCGACATCGACTTAGCGGACCCGGTGCGGCATGTCCTATACGACATTGAGGAGCGGGATCTCACCTGGATTCCCGGCTCGCGCCATTTGCGCCGCGGCCCCGACGGTACCATCACCCCGGTACAACCTTACGGCACTAAGCCGGCGTGGATGTCCATGGAAGACGGCAAGGGTCATACGGTTGTGGCCGTGAACTACAATACCGACATCGGCGACGCCTGGGAATTCGCGGACGTTCCTTACTACCCCGAGAGGATGACCGCGCTGGCGTATCGGTATGGCGTCAATTACGTGGTCTACGCGATGACGCATTGAAGAAAGCTGTTGGCTTGCGAGCGCTGAAGCTGATCGCTGTCCACCGACTGCTTTCCCGAACGGTTTGTTTTCAACAACGGCTCTGGGCAAGCTAAAGCATGGCCCACCGGTTCAAGTGCGCAATCGCTCCCTAACGGTCGNNCACAGGATATTCTTTCGCGGCTTCTTAGCAGGGTCGGGCAGAGATGACCGGCCCTTACTGTTGGCTTGACGATTATCTTGGCAACCATCGCGATGCCTGCCGTCTTCAACCGGTCGCTAAACGCGCGATTCTCCGGCTACCTGCTAGAATCGTTGATTGAAATCCCTTCCCCGAGGCGATAAGACATTTATGAGGTTGAGTGTTCGATGACAGGGACTGGGGAACGACCGATTGGCGTAGACCTCTTCGCCGGAGCGGGCGGCCTGTCGCTCGGGTTCGAGCAGGCAGGATTCCACATAGCCGCTGCGATTGAGTACGACCCGGTCCACGCCGCCACGCACGAATACAATTTCCCGGATTGCTCGACAATCTGCCGCAGCGTTGCCGACATCGACGGAGACTACATCCGCGCCCAATCCAAAATCGGGAAAGCCGACGTTGACGTGGTTTTCGGGGGTGCCCCGTGCCAGGGATTCAGCATGATCGGAAAACGCGCTCTAGACGATCCGCGCAATGGCCTCGTGTATCACTTCGTCAGGATAGTTTCCGAACTGAAGCCGAAGTATTTCGTTCTCGAAAATGTACGTGGCCTGACTGTTGGCGAACACAAGAAGTTTCTTTCCGAGATCATCGTGGAGTTCAAGGCGAAGGGCTACATAGTCCAGGAGAACTATCAAGTCCTTAACGCCCTCCACTTCGGCGTCCCCCAGGACCGCCAGCGCCTGTTCCTTATGGGTGCCAGGAAGGGACAGCGCCTTCCCGAATACCCGGCCAAAACCCACGAATTGCCGGGCGCCAACCTCGACCTTGGTTTCACGGAAACGACGCCAACAGTGTGGGAGGCGCTCGGCGATCTGCCTGAGGCGGACGATTATGAGGAATTGCTCGAGCGGGATTGGGTTGAGGCCGAATTCGCCAAGCCCAGCCCCTATGCCAAGCCGCTAAGATCCGGCAGCGGAAAGTCCCGGAATCTTCTCACCTCAAGTCTACGCACCCTCCACACGCCCCTTTCAAAAAAGCGATTCAAAGCCACAGAGCCGGGCGAAACCGAACCTGTCAGCCGATTCCTCAAGCTCGATCCTCAGGGTATATGCAATACCATCCGCGCGGGAACGGCGAGCGATCGAGGCGCCTTCACTTCTCCGCGCCCGATCCATCCCTTCTCTCCTCGGTGTATCACCGTCAGGGAGGCGGCCCGGCTACATTCATACCCGGATTGGTTCCGCTTCCACGTCACCAAGTGGCATGGATTCCGGCAGGTCGGAAACTCCGTCCCGCCGCTTCTCGGGCAAGCGGTCGCATCGAAGATCATGGAGCGGGTGGGCCAAAAGGCCGAAAGCGAAGGACCGCACACCCTCGGAGATCCGGTGCTTCTTGAATACAACATGTCCCACGCCGCCGAGCGGTACGGCGTGGCGGCGAACGTCATTCCGCACCGCATCAGGAAGGGCGAGACCGGGAAGGTAAATGCCTAAGAAACCTTTGCTCTACAGCCCACTGATGGTCAGGCTGTTCAGTAATCATTACAAGCGGGGAACGGACGCATTCGACTTCGACCGCACGGAAATCGAGACCGTTGCCGGCGAGCTGAAGTTGAGACCGCCCAGGAATTTTGGCGATTTGATCTATTCCTATCGCTACCGCAAGGCGTTCCCGAAAGAGATCGTGGACACTGAAACGGAAGGCAGGCAATGGGTCATTCTTCCGGCTGGACGAGCCAAATACCGTTTTAAGCTTGCAAAATTGACGCAGATCGTGCCGCGGGACAATCTCATCGCCACGAAGATTCCGGACGCTACCCCCCCCAAATAATCGCGGCATACGCAAAAACGGACGAGCAGGCTTTGCTTGCAAGAGTCCGGTATAACAGGTTGATCGATATTTTTCTGGGGCTCACGACCTATTCATTGCAGAACCATCTGCGCACCACAGTCACGAATATGGGCCAGATCGAGATCGACGAAATCTACGTGGGCGTCAACAAGAGCGGCCAGCAGTTTGTCGTCCCGGTGCAAGCCAAAGTCGGCAAGGATAAGCTGGCCGTCGTTCAAACCAGCCAAGACTTGGGCTATTGCGCCGAGAAGTATCCGAACCTCACGCCCAGGGCCATCTCCGCGCAGTTCCTCCAAAACAAGGTCATTGCGCTTTTCGAACTCACCTTGGAGAACGATGAGGTCACGGTCGTCGAGGAGCGGCACTATTGCCTGGTCGCTGCCAAATCGATCACAGACGAGGATCTCCGGACTTACGCCAACCGTTAGAATGGCAATAGAAGTCGGTCATGGATCACGTTCCGAAGGAAGTCCGATCCAAGATTATGGCGGCCGTCCACTCGCGTGGTAATACGACCACCGAACTGCCGCTGGCAAAGATGCTCCGGGCGGCCGGTATTCGCGGATACCGGAAGCATTGGCCAGTGGCGGGTAAGCCGGATTTCGCCTGGCCTGGCCGGAAGGTGGCCGTATTCGTGGACGGCTGCTTCTGGCATGGCTGCCAGTGCAAATACTTGCCGCGCACCAACACCGGGTTCTGGCGAAAGAAAATCGACGCCAACATGCGCCGCGATAGGCGTGTCGCCCGGTCCTTAAGGCGGGACGGGTGGATCGTTCTTAGAATTAAGGAATGTGCCCTACGGAAGCCATCGTCATTAGCCCGAATTGTGAGAGCGCTCGGAATCGCCAAATGATGCCTGCGCCGCGATGTACAATTGGCGTGCAGCTAGATTGAGACACGAGGGCGCCCGCCTGCCGCTTACCGGCTGGCGAAACTTTCCACCGTGGCGCTCAGCTCCGTGGGATCGATCGGTTTGGAGAGATGTGCGTTCATTCCGGCAGCCAGACAACGGTCCCGGTCGCCTGTCATGGCGAAAGCGGTCATCGCCACGATGGGCACGGAACTGCGTTCGGGATCCTCGATCCGGCGAATGGCGCGGGTGGCCTCCAGACCGTCCATGCTGGGCATCTGCACATCCATCAGGATGAGGTCGAACGGCGGCGCCAGCGTGGCGGCCTCCACGGCCTGCCGCCCGTCGCCCACAATCGAGACCTCGTGGCCTCGCTTTTCCAATAGCCGCTGCGCCAGCCGCTGATTTACCGCATTGTCTTCCGCCAGCAAAATGCGCAACCTCCTCGGTGGCCCGCCGGCGGGGCTCGAAACCGGCCGCGCGGGCGCCGTCACGCTGCTCTGCGGCGCAAGCTTGCACGGAACCGTAAAGTGGAATGCGCTCCCTTGCCCGGGAGTACTTTCCACCCCGATGGTCCCTCCCATCATGGCCGCCAGCCGTGCCGATATGGTCAGGCCCAGTCCCGTTCCGCCGTACTGCCGGGTGGTCGAACTGTCGGCCTGCTGGAAGGGCTCGAAAATGATCTGCCGGTGTTCCTCTTCGATTCCAATTCCGGTATCGGTAACCACCGCGCTCAGTTCCAACCGGTCGGAAGCGGCCGGGTGGGAATCCACGCGCAGTTCCACGCGGCCCCGCTCCGTAAACTTCACCGCGTTGCCGAGCAGGTTGACCAGAACCTGGCGTATGCGGAGCGCGTCGGCAATCAGCGCGTCGGGCGTCGCCTCGGAGAGCGTACAGACCAGTTCCAACCCCTTTTCCAGGGCCCGGGGCCGCACCAACTGAAGCACATCCTCGATGGAACCGCGCAGGGAGAAAGGCGCCGGATGAATGTCCATGCGGCCGGCTTCGATCTTCGAGACGTCCAGGATGTCGTTGAGGATCGCCAGCAGCGAATAGGCGGAGTGCTGCGCGGCTTCCAGGTATCCGGTGCGGTCCTCCAGGCCCGACGCCGATAGAGCCAGCGACTGCATGCCGATGATGCCGTTCATGGGCGTGCGGATCTCGTGGCTCATGTTCGCCAGAAACTCACTCTTCGCGCGGCTGGCCTCGAGCGCGCAGTCGCGGGCCGCGCGCAGTTCGTCGGAAAGTTGCCGGTAACGTTGTTCGCTCTCGCGGATGGCCGCCGCCGCGTTCTTCTGCTCGGTGATGTCGCGCAAGATGATCTCAATGAGCGTCCCGCCGCGGAGATGCACCGCGCTCCCGCTGAACTCCACGTCAAACACGGCGCCCGAGGCCGAGCGCAAGCTGCTTTCCCGCTTGACGCCGATCAGCTTGGAGATCTCCCCCGGCATGACTTTCCCGACGCCGCCTTCCAGGCAGAGCAACGGCAAGACCGTGCCGACAAATTGCTCTACCGGCCCTCCCAGGATCTGCTCTCCCTTCCGATTCGCCTCCAGGATGGCGGCGGACCGTCCGTCGAGGATGAAGATGGCTTCGCCCGCGGTATCGATGAGATGCCGGTACTTCTGTTCGGAGTCCGTGATCCTCTGGAAAAGCCGCAGATACATCGCCAATCCTCCCAGTAACAGGAGGCCGGTCACCAAAGCAAAAGCGGTGATCAGTATCTGGTGCAAGGCGCGAACGGCATCCGCGACACTTTCCGAGAAAGAGGCTTCCACGGACATGAGCCGGTCGTCGATCGCGTAGATTTCCGCCAGGGTCTGTTGGATGGCGGCCTCATCCCGCGGCTGGGCGGGGGCCAGACTGTGGAGGCGCTCGCCGAGGCGTTCCAGCGCTTCCAGGTTCCGGTCCGCCTCTGCCCACCAGAATATTGCCTTGGCGATGTGGCGTTCCCGGCCGAAAATACGATAGCGCCGGGCCATGCGGGCCCAGTTCCCGGCCGGCAAACCAACTGTGCGGAGCGCGGGGCCAAGAACCGCGGGATCGTGTCGAGGCTTGTCGAATTCCGACTGGATCCGCTGGAAGGCCAAGGGCGCGCGGAGCGCCTCCAGATAGCCTTGAAAGTCCGCCTCGGAATGGGAATACGCGTAACGCTGAAGCAGAATCACGCCTTCCTTCTGCCCCTTCGACCACGTCGCTTCGCCTTGACTGTACTTACGGGCGCCCACCAGGAGATCCATGGAGAAGCCGGCCAGGAAGACAATGCTCGCGGCGACAGACGCCAGCGCGCCACAGACCAGCAGCAGATACACACTTCGACTAGGACTGCTCCTCAATCGCGCGGCTCTCACGTTGGGTGCCCCAAATTGCAACTTTGAACTTCCAAACTACCTTATCGGCAGACGAGGGTCTGCTTTTGACCCTGAATTAGCGGACCGTTCGCAGGAGTGCGCTCACGCCGTTCCACAGAATCTGCACGCCGATGCACACCAGAATGAATGACGACAGGCGGATGATCACGTTCATCGCGGAGTCTCCCAGGGTACGTCCGATGCGCTCGGCGAAACGATAGCTCCAGTAAATCGAAACCGCAATCAACCCCGCCCCGAGCACCATCCCGGCAATCAGAGGCCAGTGCCATTCGGAGCCTTCGGGCCGGTTGGCGCCCACCGTGATCGCTACCGAAATGGAACCTGGCCCTACCGTCAGGGGCAAAGTCAGCGGATAGAACGCCTGGCGGGAATAATCGGCCTCGTTACACTCTTTGCTGGCGCCTTTTTCGTCGCTGCCGTCGTGATCCGGCTGGCGCAGCAGCGTCCATCCGGTGGAAATCACCACCAGGCCGCCGCCCACCTGCACCACCGGCAGGGAGATGCCGAAAAAAGCCAGGATGTGGGTGCCGATGAAAATCGAGGCCAGGATCAGAATCAGGCCGTTCAGAGCGATCATGCGGGCCAGCACGGTGCGCCCGCGGGTTGAAAGCCCGCGCGTCAGCGACAGGAAAATAGGCGTGTTGCCGATCGGGTTGACAATCGGAAACAGCGCGCCCACTACAAGCAACGTGTGCTTGGCGACATCGCTGAGGGCGTCGAGCATGGGGAATAGTTAACGATTATATCGATTTCGGGGACAGGCTACATAACCTCGAAATACAGAACGGTGCAACCAGGCGCTGTACGTGAAGTTCGACCGGATCTCAATCAACCCGAGCATTTGCCACGGTCAGGCAGGTGTGAAAGGGACTCGTGTGCCGGTTCACCAGATCGTGCGCATGCTCGCGAACGGCGACACTGTCGACGCTTTGCTGGCCGAATACCCCTTTCTGTCTCGCGAGGACATCATGGCCTCCCTCGACTACGCCGCCGGCTTGGCCGAAGAGCAGGTCACGCCGATCAAGGTCGCCAACCTCTAGCGGATGCGCTTCCTCGTAGACGAGAACATTCCCCGGATGACGGTGGAGGGCCTCCGCGCACTCATCACGACGGACACAAGGTTTCACGGAGTTCCGGTCAGTGCCGCACTACGGCATTCCGATCGTGCACCTTCGACAGCCGAACCGGCAGAAGATCAGAACTCCTGATGTCGCCCTGCAGTTTCTGCCTGGCGGGGAAAATGGGCTGAGCCATTCCTTTCGATGGCGAGAGCTTGGCAGGTGGGGCAGGCAGTGCCGCCTGCCCGCCCGCGCTGAATTTGGGCCCGCTGCTCGAATCGGATCGAGCGAAGGCGAGCACCGCCTGCCCCACCTGCGGGCTCACTGCAAATTCCACGACATCTGGAGTTCTGAAGATCCACAATTCCGTCATGCATTTGAGCCGCCGTCGCGCTCAGGCATCAAGGCGGCTGGCGGCCCCGGTGAGATTTGCTCGGGGCGGAAGGATTCGAACCACCGACCTCCTGGTCCCGAAATAGGCTATCCTGATTCGCTATGCGATCCATCCTCCTGTGCCTCACTGCCGCCTCCGCCTTCGCCCAGAGCTTTACCGTCCAGCCGAGTGGCACCACGGAATCGCTGCGCGGCGTGTGGGCAGTGAGCGAGACGGTGGTCTGGGCCAGCGGCACCCATGGAACTTACCTGCGCACCAACGACGGCGGCGCGACATGGGCCGCGTCCAAGGTGCCTGGCGCCGAGGCGCTCGATTTCCGCGACGTGGAGGGCGTCGACGCCGACACGGCGTACCTGCTGAGCATTGGAATAGGCGCCAGTTCGCGCGTCTACAAAACTATCGACGCCGGCGCGCACTGGACGCTCTCCCTGCAAAACCCCGACGCCGAGGGCTTCTTCGACGAAATGGCTTTCTGGAATCCCCAGCACGGCATTCTGGTCGGCGACCAGGTGGACGGCCAGATGGTGGTGATGGCGACCGAAGACGGCGGCGCCACGTGGCAGCGTCTGAAAATGCCGCCCGCGCTTCCGGGCGAGGGCGCCTTCGCTGCCAGCGGCACCGGCATCGCCGTGCTGGGCGACCTTGATGTGTGGATCGGCACCGGCGGCAAGAACGCCGCCCGCGTCTACCATTCCGCCGATTCCGGCCGCACCTGGAGCGTGGCCACGACGCCGATTCGCGCCGATTCCGCCAGCGCCGGCATTTTCTCACTGGCCTTCTCCGATGCGCGGCACGGCATCGCCGTCGGCGGCGATTACTCCAAGGCCGGCGAGGAGACTGGCAATATCGCCGCGACCTCCGATGGCGGCAAAACCTGGACCGTGCCCGCGGGCACGCCACCCAAAGGCTTCCGGTCCGCCGTGGCGTGGCTCGGCGACCGCAAAATCTGGGTCGCCGCCGGCACGTCGGGCGCCGATATCTCGAGCGACGGCGGCCGGAACTGGAAGCCATTCGACACGGGAAACTACAACGCAATTGGGTTCGTTTCCAGTAAAGCAGGTTGGGCCGTAGGACCGCGGGGCCGCATCGCGAAGTTTGGGATGGAGTAAGCTGCGCGATCGGTGCCCTGGGCCGGAGACTCCGAACTCCAGATGTCGTGGGATGTGGAATGCGGATCTCTCCCCATGGCGCGGTGCAGGGAACGGCCCAAGCCCGGCAATCAAGGGCCTCTCGTTGGACGCTCCCATGCCCCCAGGTGTGACTCCGCGCTCGTAACGCGGAAACCCATCCTTTACTTTGTACCGGTTAGAATGGTACGCTAAGTGTCTCATAATGCGTACAGTTGACTTGATCCAGCGCAAGCGCGACGGGGAAGAACTCGCTCCCGAGGAGATTGAGTTCCTGGTGGAGGGCTACACCTCCGGCGACATTCCCGACTACCAGATGTCGTCTTTCTTGATGGCCGTCTACTTCTCGGGGATGTCCGACCGCGAAGTCAGCCGCCTCACGGAATGCATGCTGCGTTCCGGCGATACCGTAGACTTATCGGCCATCCCCGGCGTAAAAGTGGACAAGCATTCCACCGGCGGAGTGGGCGATAAGACCAGCTTCATCGTGGCGCCCCTGGCGGCTGCCGCGGGTGTGGTGGTGCCCATGATGTCGGGCCGCGCCCTCGGCCATACCGGCGGCACGCTCGACAAGTTGGAGTCCATTCCGGGCTTCCGCACCAACCTCACCGCCGAAGAGTTCCAGAAGCAATTGGCCGAATTGGGCCTGTGCTTCATCGGGCAGACCGACCGCCTGGCTCCCGCCGACCGCAAACTCTACGCCCTACGCGACGTCACCGCCACCGTGGAATCCATTCCGCTGATTTCGTCGTCCATCATGTCCAAGAAATTGGCTGAAGGCGTGGACGCGCTGGTACTCGACGTCAAAGTGGGCAGCGGGGCCTTCATGAAAAAGCAGGTGGATGCCCGCCGTCTGGCGCAGACCATGGTCGGCATCGGCCGCCGCATGGATAAGAAGGTGCAAGCGCTGATCACCAACATGAACCAGCCGCTGGGCTATGCCATCGGCAACGCGCTGGAAATCATGGAGGCTTCCCAGACGTTGCAGAACGCCGGCCCCGCCGACCTGACCAAACTCTCGCTCGAACTGGCCGCGCGCATGATTTTCCTGGGCAAGAAGTCCGAAACGCTGGAAGAGGCCCGGCGCATCGCGGAGAAGCACCTGGTGGATGGCTCGGGCTACAAGAAGCTCAAGCAGGTGGTTGCGGCCCAGGGCGGCAACCCGCAGGCGCTCGACAAATTCGAACTGCTGCCCAATGCCACCGGCATGCGCGAAGTCTCTTCCCCGCGCGGCGGCTACGTCACCGCCATTGAGGCCGAAGACATCGGCATCGCCTCCAACATGATCGGCGCCGGCCGCGACAAGAAGGAAGATTCCATCGATCCCGCCGTCGGCATTATCCTCGAAGTGAAGACCGGCGAGAAGGTGGACGCCGGCTCGGTATTGTGCCGCCTCTACTACACCAAGGAAGACCGCGTGGATGAAGCCGCGGATATGGTGGAAGACGCCTTCCGCATCTCGGGACAAAAACCCGAAGAGCGCGAGCTCATTCTGGAAGTTGTCGGGTAATGGGCCGCTTCACCGGGCTTTTGGGCCTGGCCGTCATTCTGGCGGCGGCGTGGCTATTTTCGTCGCATAAGAAAGACATCAAGCTCAGCATTCTCGGCTGGGGGCTGGGACTGCAATTCGCTTTCGCCCTGCTGGTCCTGAAGACCGATTTCGGCAAGGTCTTCCAAACCATCGGCGTGGGCGTGAACAACATGCTGGGGTACGTGCAAGCCGGCACGAAGTTCATGTTCGGGCCCCTGGGGGTTCCGGATGGCCCATTCGGCGTCATCTTCGCATTCCAGGTGCTCTCCATCATCATCTTCATCGCGTCGTTCTTTTCCATCCTGTATTACCTGGGCGTGATGCAGTGGATCGTGAAAGGGATGGCCATCGTGATGCAGAAAGTCATGGGCGTAAGCGGCGCCGAATCGCTCAACGTCGCGGCCAGCATCTTCATGGGACAGACCGAAGCGCCCCTCACTATCAAGCCGTTCCTCGAAGGGCTGACGGAGTCCGAGCTTTTTACCATCATGACCAGCGGCATGGCGCACGTCTCCGGTTCGGTGATGGCGGCGTATGTCATGGTGGCGCACGTCTCCATTACCCACCTGCTGACGGCCGTGATTATGACCGCGCCGGCCACCATCATGCTGGCCAAGATCTTCGTCCCGGAGACTGGCAAACCGGTCACCGCGGGCAAGGTGGAAATCAAAGTCGAGAAGACTGCGGTGAACGTCATCGACGCGGCGGCCCAGGGCGCGCACGATGGCCTGTTCCTGGCGCTCAACGTGGGCGGCATGCTGATCGCGTTTCTGGCGTTGATCGCCATGCTCAACGGAATCCTCGGCTGGGTGCACACCCTCCCGCTGATGGCGTGGCTGCCGGGTTCGCTCGAGGCCATTTTCGGCAAGGTTTTCGCGCCCATCGCCTGGATCATGGGAGTGACCTGGAAGGACGCTTCCACCATCGGCAACCTGCTGGGCACGCGCCTGGTGACCAATGAATTTGTGGCGTTTGTGGAATTGGGCAAAATCAAGGGCGCGCTCGATCCGAAGAGCTTCATCATCGCCACCTATGCCCTGTGTGGGTTCGCCAACTTCAGCTCCATCGCCATTCAGATCGGCGGCATTGGCGGGTTGGCGCCCTCGCGCAAATCGGACCTCGCGAGGCTCGGTCTGCGAGCCGTGGCCGCGGGCACCATGGCCAATTTCATGTCCGCCTGTATCGCCGGAATGCTGCTGTGATTGCCGATGCCACAAGCCTGATTGAGAGCCGAACGCCGCTGCGGCCGTCCATTGGCGTGGTGTTGGGCAGCGGGCTCGGCGCCTTTGCCGATGAACTGACCGGCCGCATCGAGATCCCCTACGCCGAGATTCCCGGCTGGCCCGGATCCACCGCGGTGGGCCACGCCGGCAAGCTGATCATTGGGCAACTGGGCGGCCTGAACATCGCCGTGATGGCCGGACGCGCCCACCTTTATGAAGGATATTCGGCGGCCCAGGTGGTTTTCGGCGTGTGCGTACTGCGCCGGCTGGGCGCCGGCAGCATGGTGTTCACCAACGCCGCGGGAGGGATCGATCTCTCGCTCGAACGCGGCGGGCTGGTGTTGATTTCCGACCACATCAATCTGCAAGGCGCCAATCCGCTGGTGGGCCCCAACGACGATTCGCTGGGGCCGCGCTTTCCCGACATGTCGGAAGTCTATTCGCGGGCCTATCGCGAGATCGCGAAAAAGGTAGCCGCGGAATTGTGCGTGCCTCTGCCCGAGGGCGTGTACGCGGCCATGCTGGGCCCCAGTTATGAGACGCCCGCGGAGATCCGCTACCTGCGCACCATCGGCGCCGACGTGGTGGGGATGTCGACGGTGCTGGAAGCCATCGCCGCCAACCACATGGGGATGNNGGCGCCATGGTGCGCGATACCCTGGTGCGATTCCTCAAGGCGCTGCTGCCGCGGCTGGTGGAAGCACAGGTTAGCCCCAGATGAACGCAGATCGACGCAGATGAAAAGCAATGTTCTATCCGCGTTCCTCTGCGTTTATCCGCGGATAAGATTGTCTTTCCCGGGTAAGGAATCGGGCGAGAATAACTTCGCCGCAAGCGTCGTGGCGCAGACTCTCAAGTCTGCTGCGCCGAGACTCAGAACTCCTGATGTCGTGGAATTTGCAGGGAGCCCGCAGGTGGGGCAGGCGGTGCTCGCCTGCCCTCTTTCCTATTCGAACAGTGGGCCTAATTCAGTGCGGGCGGGCA
>PLRZ01000713.1 GCA_003164075.1 Bryobacterales bacterium
CGCGCGCCAAGTGGCTGGAGCAACGGCCGAACAGCCGGTGGGACAAGAATCTGATTTTCGGCGTTGTATGCCTGTTCGGAGTCGGGTCTTATCTCCTTGTGGATTATTGTGCCAACAGCAGGAACCTCCCTACGTTTCTGTTCCCCCACTCATGGGTGCCCCGGCCCTACGATCTGATCCCCGTTTTCTTATACATACTGGTGGGATACCCCGTCTTCCGGCACTTGAACCGGCGTATGCCCAGCCGTTTCGCGCATTCGCTGCTGGTGAGCATTGTGCCGCAGGTGGTGTCCGATCTGCACATGGCACTGGGCGCATCGGCCCTCTACGACGCGAATTTCAACGTGGCGCACTGGCTGAAGATCCTGGCGTACGCTGTCCCTTTGAGCGGCCTGCTGCTGGACTATGCGCAGACCTACAGCGCTCAGTCCGAGCTGGTGGCTGAGTTGGAGCGTTCCTCGCGGGTGGTGGAAGAGGAACGGCGCGTCCTCGAACTGGTAGCCACGGGCGCGTCGCTACGACAGGTTTTGGACGCTCTCACCACCGGGTTGGAACGGCTGGCCCCGAATCGCCTTTGCACGATCCTGCTGCTGGACGAGGCTGGGCGCCATCTGCAAAGCATATCGGGGCCGAGCATGCGGCCGGAGTACATGGCGTCCCTCGACGGGTTGGAGATCGGCCCCGAAGTGGGCGCGTGTGGCTCGGCGGCATTTCGCAACCAGACGGTGATTGTGGAGGACATCGCCACCGATTCCCGCTTTGCCGGCGTCAAGGACCACGTTACGGCTTTCGGTTTGCGCAGTTGCTACAGCGTTCCCATCCGGGATTCCAAGCACAACGTCCTCGGGGTTCTTGCCATGTACCACGCCCGCCCGGGGACACCTCGGCCCCAGGAACGCCGGCTGGTGGAGGCTGGCGCCCGCCTGGCGGGCAACGCCATCGAGCGTTTGCGCGCCGAACCGCCAGATGAAAATCGAACAGCCGATTGCCATTGTGGCTATGACGGCAAATGCCACGCCCGATGGAAAGCAACGCTGCCTGGAAGCCGGAATGGATTACTTCCTTTCCAAGCCAGTGGCGGCTGGCCGGCTCTTCGATCTGATTGAGCGGATCTCGTCGAATGCCCCGGTCTGCCAGTGAGTGACGGTTGTACGTTCCGGCCGGGGGTAGCGAGCCGAAACGCATGCGATACCGACCCACTAATGGTCTGGAACTTAGACCATCCGGGCAAGTCGTGTTAAAAGAGCCCTAAGCGGCAGCAGCCGTTTTGCGGCGGCTGCCGGATTTTGCGGTAATGGCAACCGGCAGGCTCCTACCCTGCTCTTTCTTGTCCGCCCCGGCCGGGGCCAGCCCATGAAATGCCCGGCGTACGGTGCCGTATCCAATCCCCGTCGTAAGGGATATGGCCCGAAAACTGTAGCCTTGGCCGTACAGGCCACGGATGACTTCCATGCTGACGTAACGTACCGGACGTCCACGGCGCCCGGTTAAGCGGCGATTCACCAGTTCATGCTCCTCATTCTGTAATGCGCAAACGGGTGGAAAAAGGGGCCAACATTTCTTGCAGCGCCTTGGAGTACGGGGCGCAAGACGTTAAAATTGCTAGCAAAGCATGGAAGATACCCTGGGCGGCGCCGAATCGAGCGGCAAGGAATGGGAAATCGTCAAGGAACTGGTCTTTCAGTGGGAAACCGACCAGCCGGCGGACCTTGACGCGTGGCTCGGCGAACACTGTCCGACAGCCTCTGTCCGGTGCGAAGTGGAGCGGTTGGCGCGCGCGGCAGCCACTTCCGGCGAGTTCATGCGAGGGGGAGCGGCCCAGGAGCACCTCGGGATCGCCACGCCACATCCCTCGCATATCGGCCGCTACAGCGTCATTGAGGAACTTGGCGCTGGCGGCACGGGTGTCGTATATGGCGCGTACGACCAGGCGCTCGAGCGCAAAGTGGCAATTAAAGTGCTCTCGGACGGGGCAGCCGCCGGCGCCCAGGACCGCAAGCGCCTGCGCTGGGACGCCAAGGCGGCGAGCGCCACCATTCACCCCAACATCGTGACCATCTATGACATCGGAACCGATGCCGGCTTCGATTACATTGTCATGGAATGCGTCGAAGGGCGCCCTCTCGGCAAACTAATCGCCCCCGGCGGGCTGCCCGTTCAGACGGCACTCGGTTATGCCATCCAGATTGCATGCGCCCTGGATGCCGCGCACCGCGGCGGCATTGTCCATCGCGATCTGAAACCCAATAACATCATGATCGCCAACGGGGGGGTGGTCAAGATTCTTGACTTTGGATTGGCCAAGCTCGACAATCCGAGCGCTGGGTATACCAGCCTCCCGGCGACGATTGAAGGTCATTTTGCCGGGACCGTGGCCTATGTCTCCCCTGAACAAGCCGAGGGCAAGCCGGTCGACAATCGCGGCGATATCTTCTCGTTTGGCTGCATCCTCTATGAAATGCTCACCGGGAGCCAGGCGTTCCAGGGCGACAACCCGTTTTCCGTGATCGGAAGAATTCTTCACCAGTCGGCCCCGCGTCTCCGGTTGCTGGCCCCCCAGCTCGATGAACGGCTTGAAACCATCGTGCAGCGCTGCCTGCGGAAAGAACCCGGTGAACGCTTCGCCGGCATGGACGAAGTGACGGCCCGGCTGGAAGAGTTGGTGGAAACCGGGACGCCGCAGTCGCGATTTTCCTATCGCACACGAAAGCGTTTCATGGGTTGGGGTATCGCCGCGGCCGCCGCGGCCCTTCTCACGGCCGGAGCGATGCGGATGGCGTCCCGTCAGGCTCTTCCCAAGGAAACGCGATACGAGCAGATCCGCATAACCAACGACGCTGGGCTGACATCCTTCCCCGCGATTTCCGCCGACGGCCAGCTCATCGCGTATGCGTCCGATCGCGCCAGCGTGGGGAATCTCGACCTGTGGGTGCAGCACTGGAATCTGAGCGACGCCAAGCGTATCGCGTTCAATGCCGCCGATGAATATTCCCCGGCGTTCAACCCTTCGGGGTCGGAGCTGGTCTACCGTTCCGATCAGGACGGCGGGGGCCTGTACGAGATATCCGCGCTCGGGGGCGAGTCTGTCCTGGTGGCGCCCGGAGGGCGCGATGGGCACTTCTCTCCGGATGGAGAATGGCTGGCCTATTGGAAAGGTGAAGTTGGCAACGCCCTTTTCCGCGGTTCCGCCCGGACATTCGTCACGCCGGCCTATGGCTTTCAAGCGCTCGGAAAAACGCAGGAGTTCCCGCCCGGCTTCGATGTAGCGGCTTACCCGATATGGTCCCCCGCCGGGAATAGCATTCTCTTCCTGGGCCGGAAAACCGGCGAAAAAAAGGGAGATTGGTGGATCGCAAAGTTGGCCGACAAGAGCGTACACCGAACCGGCATCCTGGACAAACTTCTCCTTCTGGGTGTGAACGCGTACCGGACTTACTATCCGGTGCCGGGAGTGTGGTTAAAGGACAATACCGTGCTCTTCACCGCAACAGCCCTCGATGCGACCAACATATGGTCGGTGCGCATCGACCCCAAAGGGAATGTATTGGACGAACCCCGCCACTGGACCAGCGGCACGGAGGTGGAGCAGAATCCCGATGCGGCCATCACCTCCAAGGGATCCCTGCACACAGTGTACTCCGCCCTGACAATAGCGAACTCCATCTGGCGGATTCCTCTCACTCCCGCGGGTAAAATGGGTAGCGATCCCGAACTCCTGAATGCGATGTTCCACGCAGGTTTCCCGTCTTTAAGTTTAGACGGCAGGGTCATGGCTTTTTCCGCCAGGCGGCAGTTGGGAGACTCCATCCAACTGGCAAAGTTAGACCGCGCGCCCGTGCTCCCCTCCACCCTTCGCCAGGCTTTCAACATTCGGCCGGTATTGAGTGGCGATGGGAGCACAGTAGCGTGGTATGCCGCCAGCAACGGCTACATCATGGCAGTCAAGGGAGACGCGCCGGAAGTAATCTGCCGCGGTTGCGGGCCACCGACTCATGTCAATTTCGACGGGACGAAGGTAATCTTCGAAGCCGGCGGCTCGTCGAAGGTAGAGGAACTCCAGGTAGCGGGTCGAGGACAACCTCCTCGCTCCTTGTTCCACATCCAGGATCGCCGGCAGTGGATGCAAGCCTCCGGCCGTTTCTCGCCCGACGAACGATGGGTGGCATTCACCGGCTGGCACGAAGCCGAGAATAAGAGGCAGATTCTGGTTGTGCCCATCACGCCCGATGGCACGGTCGCGCCGGACCAGGTGGTTGAAATCACCACCGACGATTTCTCCAATCGGGAACCCGTCTGGTCTCCGGACGGCCGGCGGATTTATTTTCTCTCCAACCATGACGGCCCCGACTGCGTGTGGGCCGTCAATGTGGACCCCGTGTCCAAGCGTCCCGTGGGAGAGGAATTCGCGGTAGCGCACTTTCACAACGCCGGACGTTTGATCCGCGGACCTACGCCCTACTACGGGAGTATCGGGCTGTCGGCTGCCAGGAACTTCCTGGTGCTTACTTTGACCGATACGAAAGGCAATATCTGGTCGCGCGGTACTTTGCGCTAATAACCCTAAAAACGGCGGTTGACCG
>PLRZ01000267.1 GCA_003164075.1 Bryobacterales bacterium
TGGCCGGTTAACTGCCCCACAAGCCAGCACCCGCGACTCGCAATTGAGGATAGAATGGGTAGCTTATGAAAAGGATGTGGGTCGCATTGATACTGGTGGCTGGCGCTTTTGCGCAAAAGCCTCCCAAGCCCTTGAAAGACGGGCTCTATGCAATTTTCAAGACGGAATTCGGCGATATCAGGGCCGTTCTCTTCCAGAAGGATGCGCCGAACAGCGTGAATTTGTTCGTCGGTCTGGCGCAGGGCACCCAACCCTGGCGAGATCCCACAGGCAAAGCCGTAAAAAGGCCTTTTTATGACGACACCACCTTTTTCCGCGTCGTACCGGAGTCGGCAGTGCAGGGAGGCAGCCCCGACGGCACCAATACCTACAACTGCGGCCTCTTGATCAAAGACGAAATGCTGCCGGGACTTCGCTTCCAGCCCGGCAGTTTAGCGATTGCCAACGCAGGAGCCCCCGATACCGGCGGCTGCCAATTCTTCATTACCGTGGCGAGCGTGCCCAGTTGGAACATGAAGTACTCCATTTTCGGACAGGTGGTGGAAGGTCAGAGTGTAGTAGACAAGTTGGCCAAAGTGCCGCTGAACGGCGAGAAGCCCGTGAATCCGCCCAAGTTGCTCAGTGTGACCATCGAACGCATCGGGCCAGAGCCGGTCAGGAAGCCCAAGAAATGAGAGCGCGGCGGACATGAGCGGGGCACTCGGCGGCGTCGTGCGGCAGGTGTGCCCGCGGTGCCGCCAGGGTGCAATCTTCCGCGCCTCGCTGTGGCGCGGTTACCTGGCGATGCATGAAAAATGCCCGGTTTGCGGCCTGAAATTCGAACGCGAGCCGGGCTATTTTCTGGGCGCCATGTACTTCAGCTATCTCCTGTCCATCCCGCCGGGCCTGATCATCGTACTGCTCCTGTGGCGATGGACCGGCTGGCGTTTCGATACGGTGATGCTGGGCGCGTTTCTCTGCTATCTGCCGCTGGTGCCCGTGGTCACCCGATGGGCCCGCGTCATCTGGATCTACGTGGACCGCTACTTCGACCCGGACCCGATCACCTGAACTCCAGCGACCGCACGATGCCGTCCGCCCCGGCAGCGCCCACGGGCATCGCCTGAAACTCGATGCGCACCGCGATGGCCGTCCGCGGCCCGCACTGCAAGGCTTGCGCCGCGGCGATATCGGGGATGAGGAACGTCCTCGCGGCATCGCCCACGCGCACATGCAGCCTGGCCAGCTTTCCCTGGCACTCGATGGATTCCAGCACCCCTTCCACTATTGGCGGACCGAGCGTTTGGGAAAGCCGGTCGAGCGCCGCCACCTCCTCGGGGATTTTGGTGTACGTCCGCCCCTGCTCCAGGTAATTGCGCGCCGCGATGGGTTCGCCCAAACGGTACTCGGAATAGGCCATTCCGTAGAAGTAGCGGGGAGCCTGCTGGGGCTTCAACGGCCGCGCCAGTTGCAGTTCGGCCATGGCGGAATGCCATGCCCCGGCGCGTACCAGCGCCAGTCCCAGATCGTAGTGCGCTTCTTTCAGGGAAGCGTCCAGCCGGATGGCGTTGCGCAGCGCTGCCACGGCCTCTTCGGAATGGTTGGTGACGGTCAGCGCGCGGGCATAGTCGAGAAACATGCGAGCGTCGGCCGCGCCCAGTTCAGCGGCTTGCGCGAAGTGGGTGACGGCTTCCTGGTTGTGCCGCTCGCGCCAGGCGAACCGCCCCAGGGCAGCCTCCACTTCCCAGCGCCGCGGAAAATCGCGTGCTACCTGGCTGTACATTTCGGAGGCTCGATTGAGTTTGCCGGGATAATCGGCCAGCATCTCCGCCAGCGCCAACCGCGCCGTCATCGCCGAGTGCGGTTGGATCCGGGGCAACTCCATCTCTTTCGACGGCGGCATCCGGAAGGCCACGCCGTGCAGATACTGGCGGCTCACGTACTCCTGAAGGTCGTTCTGCACCTCCGCGATACTCTTGCCATAGGCCTGCTCGAAGGCCGCGACGCTGTCGACGGTTTTCAATGCGTCCAGCATGGCGGCAAGGTGCGGCCGGTAATCCTGGTCGAGATTGAGCATGTGGACCAGCGCCCAACTTTCGGCGTAGAACATGCCGGCGCGCGACTTTTCGTTGTAGAGCGGAGAATCGCGGCCCGTGGAAAGCAGCACGTCGAGCGGGATCCAGCGGTTTTCGAGGAGCGCCGGGCCGCGTCCCGGTGGCGCCTTGCCGACCACGATCTTGTCGCCCGCCTGTTCCAGGGTGGAATACAACTCGGCCAACCCCTCGTTCAACCACACGGGAATCGTGCCGGCGGATTGGCCGATGAGCAGGTGGGTATATTCGTGCGTGGCCACCTGATAATGGTCCGCATCGGTGCTGCTCATCACGATGTAATCGTGCTCGCTGCCGTCGTGGTAAAAGGCGGTGGCGGCCTCGTTGGGGCGGTACGGCTGAAATTCTTTTTCGCTGTGAAAGGCGACGATGCGGACGGGTTTTCCGTTGGTCGATTTCACTCCGAAGACCTGCAGGAAGAATTCGCGGACCTGTTCGAAGTGGCGGACCA
>PLRZ01000517.1 GCA_003164075.1 Bryobacterales bacterium
GCCGAACTGCTGGCCATCCCCGGCGTGGTCCACGTGGTGCCCGTGCCGCGTATGAAGCGCGACCTCGACCAGGCACTGAACCTGGAAAACGTGCCAGCCGCGTGGACCGCTCTCGGCGGGCCCACCAATGCCGGCGCCGGCATCAAAATCGGGATTATCGATACCGGCATCGATCAGAATCATCCCGGCTTCGTCGACCCCACTCTGACTCCGCCCGCCGGATTTCCCAAGGGCGATCCCAATTTCACTAACAGCAAAGTGATCGTGGCGCGCAGTTACGTCACGCTGGATAGCGATACCGATCCGCAATACTCCACCCCCGACGACTACACCGCGCGTGACCACATCGGCCACGGCACCGCCATCGCCATGATTGCCGCGGGCGTGCAGAATACCGGACCTCAGGCCACCATCCAGGGCGTCGCGCCCAAAGCTTTTCTGGGCAACTACAAGGTCTTCGGCTCGCCCGGCGTCAACGATTACGCCCTCTTTACGGCAATCAACGCGGCTATGCAGGATGCGCTCGCCGACGGCATGGATGTGGTGACCTTGTCGCTGGGCGAGGGCAATATGCCGGACTGGGGTCCGCTGGATGTCGACCCCAATTGCGGCAATGGCACCACGCCGGTGGCATGCGACGTCTATGCGCAAATGGTCGCCAACGCCGTGAATGCCGGCATGGTGGTAGTCGCCGCGGCGGGCAATGACGGCGCTCTCGGCACTCTCCCGCACACGCTGAGCACAATTCACACACCGGGGACCGTGCCGGCCGCCATCACCGTGGGAGCATCGGTCAATGCCCACGTTTTGTACCAGAGCGTGATTGTCGCCCCCAACCCTCTCACCGCTCTGCTGCTGATCGTCCAGGCCCTGTATAGCGACGGACCGCAACTGGCGCTGCCCCGGCTACCGGTCGTCGACGTCGTCAAGCTGGGGAACGACGGGCTGGCCTGTTCGGCGCTGCCCGCCGGTTCGCTCGCTGGCGATATCGCCCTGATTCAACGCGGCACGTGCCCCTTCAGCGATAAGATTATCAACGCCCAAAACGCCGGCGCGCTGGGCGTCATCATCTACCAGCAGGCCGGCACGGACCCGATCTTCGGCCCCACGGGCACCAACGATACCGGCATTCCGGCCGTGATGATCTCCTACTCCGACGGCGTAAACTTGAAAAATATTGCCGCTGCGAATTCCGGCGCCACGGCCGCGTTCAACCCGGCCTTCACGCCGGTCGGCAATCCGCCTAACTCCATCTGGCCCTACTCTTCGCGCGGCCCGTCGATCGGCACTTTCACGGAGAGCCCTTATCAGACCTTCGTGATCAAGCCGGAAATGGTGGCCGTCGGCGCCGGTATCTACACCGCGACTCAAAAGTACGACCCCAGCGGCGATGCTTACAACGCCACCGGCTATACGTCCGTTACCGGGACCAGCTACGCCGTGCCCATGGTAGCGGGCGCGGTGGCCATGGTGAAACAGAAGCACCCCACGTGGACCCCGGCGCAACTGAAATCGGCGGTAGTAAATACGGCCACCCAGGATGTCACCGATACCGATGGGTCCGTGGCACGAATCGATGCTGTCGGCGCGGGCAAACTGAGTGCCGGCGACGCCCTCAACGTGGCCGCCACCCTGGACCCCGCCACCATCGAATTCGGAGCCCTCACCACCACCACCGTCTCGGGCAGCATCACCGTCACCGTGGTGAATGTGAGCGCGGCCACAGCGACATTCACCTTCACGGTGCAACCGCGCGATACTTCCAGCGCGGCCGTGACCGTTTCGCCCGCCAGCTTGACCTTACAGGCGGGACAGGCGGGCCAGCAGAACAGCGTTTCCGTGACCCTGAAAGGCAACCGTCCCGCGGCCGGGTCGTATGAAGGCTTCATTTTGGTACAAGGCGGTGGCGGGCCCACTCTGCGGTTGCCGTATCAGTATCTGGTGGGCAGCGGCGTGGTGGCGGACGTTTTCCCCGTCTACGATGGCGGCTTCATCGCCCCTCCCGCGGACACCGGCTGGCCCATCCAACCGCGCGCCATCGACGCTTACGGCGTACCGGTTCTCAGTGCGCCGGTAACCTTCAGCGTGGGGACGGGCGGCGGCGCCATCGCTTCCGGCGACATTCAGACCTTCCGCTACGGTGTCGCTACCGCGTTTGTAAATCTCGGCTCGCAACTGGGTCTACAGATTTTCTATGGCACGGTGGGCGGCATCAGCGCCGAATTCGACGGCTACGCGCGCCCCTTGCCGGCGATCTCCTCCGGCGGAGTGGTCGACAGCGCCGCCTCCCAGGGAGGCCGCGGACTGGCGCCGGGATCGTACATCACTATCTATGGCTCGAATTTGGCGGACGCCACGCAGGTGTTCTCCACCGGTTACCTGCCGGTTTCGCTTTCCGCCGTGAGTGTGAGCTTCGATGGCGGCGGCCTCAGCCTGCCCGGCCATCTGTATTTCGTCAGCCCGGGACAGATCAACGTGCAGGTGCCGTGGGAATTTCAGGGGCAGACCTCGGTCTCTATGAAAGTCAGCGTCACCGGCAACGAAAGCTACCTGCAAAGCAGTGTCTACCCCGTTCCGCTGGCCACTTATTGCCCCGACTTCTTCGAGCGCTCCGGAATCGTGGCGGCCGTCGACTTCAATAGCGGGACGGTGGTCAGCGCCACCGCTCCGGTCGCCCGCGGCGACGTGGTGGAACTGTACGTCAACGGACTCGGACCGGTGACCAATCAAAGCTCCGTAATTTCCGGCCAGCCCAGCCCGCTATCGCCCCTGGCGCAGAGCCCCACGCTGCCTACTGTGACCATCGGCGGGGTGAACGCGCCGGTCGGATTCTCCGGCCTGGCGCCCAATATCGTGGGGCTGTACCAGGTGAACATTACCGTGCCGGTCGGCGTGCCTTCGGGGACGCAGCCGATCGTGCTGACCCTTGGCGGGGTAAGCACCCAGACCTCGCAATTGCCCGTCCAGTAGCCTATTTCGGGGACAGGCTACATAACCTCGAAATTCGGCGGGCGTCCGCCGCACAAGACTTCACGGAACGAGGGCTCGGGAACGGTCGCATTGGTTTCGCAAGAGTTACCGAGCCGCGCGCGTAAGCAAGCGGGGGGTTCCCGAAACCGTGCAAGCACCCCTGTCCCCGAAGTGCTTTACCGATCTGGGGATCTTGTGGCTCAGGCGCGGAATACGCTCCCTAACGGGGTGCCCTCTGGGCCCGGCTCTGTAACGAGTGCCCGCGTGTTCGCAAGAGTTACCGAGCCGCGCGCGTAAGCAAGCGGGGGGTTCCCGAAACCGTGTAAGCACCCCCTGTCCCCGAAATAGCACGGTAGCCATTGCGCCCCGCGCTATAATTGGAGCCTGGGAGCTGTCCCCGTTCGATGACCGATATTAAGAAAAAGCTGCAGGACGAAATCACCACGCTCGATTATGAATTGCACGTCGAGCTGCCGAAGGAAATCCTGAAGGCGCGTTTGCACGGTGACCTCAGCGAGAACGCCGAGTACCACGCCGCCAAAGAGCGGCAGGGCATGGTCAACGCTCGCCTGAACCAGTTGAAAAAGCGCCTGGCCGACATTTCCATGATCGATTTCTCCAAGATCCCGCACGACCGCGTGGGACTGGGCTCGATTGTGGTGGTGCTCGATACCAAGCGCGACGAAGAAGTTACCTATCACCTGGTGACCACCGAAGAGGCCGACGCCGCCCACGGAAAGGTCTCCACCACGTCTCCCATCGGCCGGTCTATGCTGGGCAAAGAAGTAGGGGACGTGGTCAAAGTGCAGAGCCCCGGGGGAGTCAAGGAGCTTGAAATTCTGAAACTCACCACCATCCATGATGTAGTACCAGACTGATATGACATTTACACGCGGGATCGGGGTGGTCTTCGGAGCCATCATCGATCGCATCGTGCGCTGGCTGGCGCTTTCCAANNGGTCTGTTCGACATGGTGGATGGGCGGGTGGCCCGCGCCACCAAGCAGGTGACCCTCTTCGGCGGCTTTTTCGATTCGGTGATCGACCGCTATTCCGATCTGGCGCTCTACATGGGCCTGCTGGTCTATTACGCCTCCATCAACCGCTTCTTCTATATCGTGCTGACCGCCATCGTGATGACCGGTTCGGTGATGATCAGCTACACCCGCGCGCGCTCTGAAAACGCCATCCCCAAATGCAAGGTCGGCTTTCTGGAGCGGCCCGAGCGCGTGGTGTTGATCATTATCGGCGCGCTGTTCGGACGTATGGCGCAGGTATTGTGGGTCATCGCCATCCTCTCAAACCTGACGGTGGTGCACCGCATGTT
>PLRZ01000056.1:0-3348 GCA_003164075.1 Bryobacterales bacterium
TCGGTGGTCACCTCCGATGGCGGCCTTCACTGGCAGATTGTCCCGCTCAAGGAGCCTCCGGTTTCGCTGTTCTTTCTGAATGACAGTGTGGGATGGCTGGTTACTACCAAGGGTCTCTGGCAAACCGTCGAGGCCGGCCGGAGCTGGACCAAGCTTCCGAAGGTCCCCGGCCAGATCTATCGCGTCCACTTCCTCAATGAGAACCATGGTTGGGCGATCGGACCCAAGAAGAACGCGGTGGAGACGCACGATGGAGGCAAGACCTGGAAACCGTTGGCTGCCGCGGCAGCGGATTATGGCGAAAACATCGCGTACAGTGCTTACACCTGGATTACGTTCGCCACCCCGCAGGTCGGTTTGATCACGGGCTGGAACATTCCGCCCCGCCGGTACGGTCCCATGTTGCCCGATTGGGTGGATCCCGACTCAGCTCTGCAGCGGCGCGATGTGCCCCATCTTTCGTACACGTTGACTACCTCGGATGGCGGTGGCCGCTGGGTACCTAAATCGGGCTCGTTGTTTGGAACCATATCCCGCATCCGCTTTGCCTCCGGTGGCAAGGGTCTGGGGTTGATGCAGTATGGCGCCACGTTCCGTTATCCCAGCGAAGTCTACTCCCTCGAATGGCCGGCCGGCACGAATCGCACCGTTTACCGTGACGCCAAATTCGCCGTCACGGATATCTGGATGGCTACCGATGGGACGGCCTATCTGGCAGGTACGGAGGTGCGGGGCCGGTTGCGCGCCATGATTCCCGAGAAAGTGCGGGTACTCACCAGCAAAGATCTCAAGGATTGGACGCCGATCCCGGTGGACTATCACGCGGAAGCCACCGCTACCATTCTGGCGGCCTCCGACGACGACCATATCTGGATGGCCACCGACAGCGGAATGATTCTCAAGCTCATGCGGTAAAATGACTGGTGCAGATTTATTTGTTACGCCATGGCATCGCCGAGAACGCCCCTCACGGCAAGCCCGATTCCGAGCGCGCGCTGACGGACGAAGGCCGCGAAAAATTGCGCCGCGTGCTGGGGCGGGCTCGCGCCGCGGATGTCGTCCCAAGCCTGATCCTCTCCAGCCCCTACCNNGGCCAGCCATGAGCCCCTGATGAGTACGCTTGCGGCCTTTCTGCTGGCCAGTCCGGCGCTCTCCGTAGACATGAAGAAGGCCGCGCTGGTGCGCATCGATTGCGACCGCCTCGGGCCGGAACCAAAAGGTGTGCTCAAATGGATGCTGACCCCCGCGACCTCGTGACCCGCTATGAATATCAGGAAGGCTACTGAGAAGTACGAAACCTGGCTGGCCCGGCACCTGCGTATTATCGAGCCGGACCTCCAGTTCAAGCATGAACAGATGCGCACGGCCCCATTCCCCTTCCTGCGCGCCACCTACTACCGCTGGGCGCAGATCTGGACCGCGGTCTGCGAAGAGGCCGCCCACGCACCCCGCGTACTGGCGGTGGGCGACCTGCACGTGGAGAACTTCGGCACGTGGCGCGATATCGAAGGCCGTCTGGTATGGGGCATCAACGACTTCGACGAAGCGTGGCGCCTCCCGTACACCAACGATCTGATCCGCCTGGCCAACAGCGCCCTGATGGCGGAGATGAATGCCGATCAGAAGGCCGGCCTGAGTGCCCTGCTCAACGGCTACCGCGAGGCAGTGGAGGCGGGAGGACGGCCATTCGTTTTGGCCGAGAACCATCCGGCGCTGCGCCAGATGGCCACCGCGCGCCTGCACGACCCTGAGCCTTACTGGGCCAAGCTGCACGCTCTGCAAGAATCCACCGAACCGGGTCCGGCAGCCGCTAGCAAGGCTTTCGACCATATGATGCCGGAGCGCGGGATGCGTTGGCGCGCGGCCCATCGCGTGGCCGGTTTGGGCAGCCTGGGACGGCAGCGGTATGTAGCGCTGGCCGATTGGCGCGGCGGCTCGGTGGCGCGTGAGGCCAAAGCGCTGGCGCCATCGGCCTGTCTGTGGGCCGAGAAAGGCAAAGGCACGGCGCCGATTCTGTACCAGGAAATGCTGGACCGTGCGGTCCGCTGCCGCGATCCGTTTGTGCGTCTGCAAAAGCGCTGGATCGTGCGGCGGCTGGCGCCGGACTGTTCGCGCATCGAGCTCTCGGCGCTCCCCAAAGAGCGCGACGAACTGCGACTGTTGCACGCCATGGGCTGGGAAACGGCCAACATTCACCTGGGAACAGGTAAGGCGAAAGTGCTGGCCGCCGATCTGAAGAAGCGGCCGCAGGGGTGGCTCTTGAAGGCGGCCCGCGCCATGGAAAAGGCGGTCCTGGAGGATTTCAAGGACTACAAGGTGGAAGAGGGATAGGCGCTCGGTCCGTAAGTTGTTGATTTGGGCTGAATCGTTCTGAACTGTCTTGTGTCCCGCCCGGCCGGGAAGAATCTCAGGTCCGGTTGTCGCACAGGCTGTCAAGTAAGTCTGCGATGAGGCGAGAGTAAGTCGGGTGGATTGACGGAGACTAGNNTATCCGCAACGCCATGGCCCGGATCCAGACCGAAGCCATCATGGCTTCTGGGCTTCCATGTAGGTCCGTAGCACGGCGTTGATCCGCGTCTGGTAGCCCTTCTGTCGCCGCAGCCAGCCGAGCAGGTCGGCATCCAGCCGGATTGTGACCGTTTGCTTCGCTCTCGGCATTACGATTTTCGCTTGCTTCCAAAAGTCCACGTCTGTTGGGCGCGCCTCCGGATCTGCCTTGACCGCGCTCCTGATGCCTTTGTCGCTCAAGGCGCGCAGGCGTTTCCAATCCGTGGCGCCTCCCTTAGCTGAGGCTCTGCCAGTAGGCTGTTCTTTCATGGCGTTCTGCCCTCCATGCCAAAATGACACGTCGCTCGGTTTCCGATACATCGGTGTAAATCAACGTGATCTCAAGACCGTCTACGACTCCGATTGCGTAGATTCGCGTTTCTCCATAGTCAAACCTGTCATCCACCCTCTCCAGCGTCGGCCCTTCGAAAATCCGGATCGCATCCTCGAAAGCGATTCCATGACGCGCAACATTCCCCCGGCCCTTTCGTTTGTCCCAAACGTAGGTCATCGGTTCATATTTACATTATGTATTGACGCGACGGTCGGGCGCAACGGGGGACCGTATTGCCCTCCGGCCCCCCCAGCCAAAATGGCGCAAGGCGGTATTTCCACGGGTCCCGCGGGATGAATCCTCCGATTTCCCCGCCTTCCCCACTACGTCCGCCATTTCGCTCGAAAGCGCCGCTAATTCGTTTAATATGAAATTCTCCTGTGATTTCAGGATGCCGCGCCCGGGCCCTCCGGCACATCGGTCATTCGGGCAGGGGCGGGCCATCAAAAAGAGCAGTGCGGAGCAGA
>PLRZ01000056.1:3402-7017 GCA_003164075.1 Bryobacterales bacterium
TTCGCGGTGGTCGATTTCACCGTCGTGGTGAAGTCGCTGAAGAACAAGAATATCGATATCTCCGACTACCGCGCGGTCGCCGAGCTGTGCAAGTCCTGCGAAGAAGTGGGCGCGTCCGCCAGCGGCACCCTTTCGGTGCAGTACGGGAACAAGCAGACCGACGACACCTCGATCATCGGCTACACCCCCAACATGGTGGACATCGACACGCGCACGCTGGACCTGGGGCGTTACTTCACGCCCGGAGAAGACCGGCACGCGGCCTATGTCTGCGTCATCGGCGCCTCCATGGTGGACCAGTTCTTTCCGCACGACAACCCGATCGGCCGCACGATTCGCACCGGAAGCCTGGAATTCACGGTCATCGGCACGTTTCAGAAACTCGGTTCGGTGCTGGGGCAGGACCAGGACAATTTCGTGGTCATCCCGCTCAATACCTATCTGAAGGTGCGCGGTTCGCGGTCCAGCCTGACGCTCGAAATCAAAGCCTCGGGCGGCGACCAGGTTTTCGAGAGCGCGCAGGACGAAGCGCGCGTGATCATGCGCACGCGCCGTCACGACCCGCCCGGCAAGGACGACAGCTTCTTCATCGGCACGTCGCAAAGTTACATTGCGTTGTGGCAAAGCATCAGCGGATCGTTCTTCGCGGTCTTCGTGATGGTGAGTTCCATCTCCGCGGTGGTGGGCGGAATTGTCATCATGAACGTGATGCTGGTGAGCGTCACCCAGCGGACCCGCGAGATTGGGGTACGCCGCGCGGTGGGCGCCACGAAGGCGGATATCATGCGCCAGTTTCTGGCCGAAAGTTTGCTGCAATGCCTGATTGGAGGGGCCATCGGCATCGCCATCGGTTTCCTGTGCGCGCTGGCGTTGCGCGATCTGACTTCGTTTCCTGCCTCGGTGAAGACCTGGGTCGCGGTGCTCGGCCTCGGGATCAGTTCCACCATCGGGCTCTTTTTCGGAATCTATCCGGCGCAAAAAGCGGCCAATCTCGATCCCGTGAACGCGCTCCGAACGGAGACCGGATGACCCGCCAGGAGGTGCTTGAAAATCTTTCGGTGGCGCTCGACACGCTGCGCGCCCGCAAGGTGCGTTCCGGCCTGACCATCCTCGGAATCGTGATCGGCGTGACTACCGTGATTGCGGTGGCGTCCATCATCGACGGGCTGAATGGCGAGATCAAGGAGCGGGTGGAGCGGTTGGGGTCGAACACGCTCTTCATCACGCGGATTCCGGCCATGCAGAACACCGCCCGNNTTCGCCAATCGCATCAACTTCAACGATCAGACGGACGAGATCCGCTACGGCGATGCCCACGTGGAGCGCTTCTTCCTGCGCGGCGTACAGCCGGAGTACATCAACGCCTTTCCGCTCTTCTCGGTAGCCGAGGGCCGCTTCATTTCGCCTTTCGACGAGGAACACGCGCGCAGCGTGGTCCTGATTGGGCGCGCCATTGCGGATTCCCTTTTCCCTTCCGTGGACCCGCTGGGCAAATCGGTGCGGTTGGACGGCCGGCTGTATGAGGTGGTGGGCGTCTTCGAGCCCGATCAGGGACTCTTTTCCAGCTTCGGCGTGGATCAGTTTGCCTGCATCCCCATGAGCAATTTCCGCAAGAGCTTCCCGGAGATTAAGGAGCGCTTCCTCGCGGTGGCCGGGAAGGATGGATTCACTCTCGATACGGTAAAGGGCCAGGTGGAGCAATCCATGCGGCGCAAGCGCCACGTGCCGTACAACGCGGAGAACGATTTCGAAATTACAACGCCTGACTTCCTGAGCTCGTTGTGGAATCAACTTACCGGCGCCATGGTCCTGTTGACCGGCATCATCAGCGGGGTGGGATTGCTGGTGGGCGGCATCGGCGTGATGAACATCATGCTGATCTCGGTAACGGAGCGCACCGGCGAGATCGGGGTCCGCAAAGCGGTAGGCGCGCGAAAGGCGGACATCCGCGTGCAATTTCTGCTGGAGGCGATCACGCTTTCGTGCATCGGCGGGGTGATTGGAATCCTGGTGGGCGCCTTGATCGCTTTCGCGGTGAGAACCGCGATGCCCGCCATTCCGGCATTTGTATCGCCGCTGTGGATTGTGCTGGGCTTTACGATTTCAGTGAGCGTGGGGCTGTTTTTCGGATATTATCCGGCTAACCGGGCGGCGAATCTCGATCCGATTGTGTGTCTGCGGTACGAATGACGCCGGGCCAGTTGGTTTCTGTCGCGAAACTGCCTTCAAGTGGCAAGGACCGCTTGCTTGCGCGCGCGGCTCGGAAAACGCCGCCATGATTCCTACGGGACTTGTTACCGAGCCGCGACCGCCAGGGAGCGGTACTGCTCCGCCGCATGGCAGTTTCGCGACAGAAACTAGCTGAGAGAATCTTACCAGCCGAATGCCAGGAACGGATTCATCCGGGCGTTGCCGAAATCCACGCGGTACGCTTCGCGCAGGCCCACACGAAGTCCCGGCCAGTGAAAAATATTCACGTCGAACACCAGTTCCGCGCCGGTGGAGCGGTATAGTGTCTCCCCAACCTTGCCGTAGTCGTAGAACCCGTTCGCGGCGATCCGCTTAATATACAGGAACTGCCCGACGGACCAATCCGGATAGAACAGCGGGACGCTATAAGTGCCCGACAACTTAGTCAGGTTCGGCCCGGTGTAATAAGTATAGCCGCGGGAAAACTGTATCTGACGGGAGAAATAGTAATTGCCGCCGTTGCGCTCGTATCCGCTTTCGAGGACCAGGGCGTGGTGCGGCGCTAGCCCAGGCAAGGCGAATCGCCCATCGACAGCGAGGTGCGTGGCCGTATAGTTATTCCGTTCGATGGTGTGGCTGTAACTGAGCCGCAGAATCTGGCTCCAGGCGGGCGCCAGGTCGCGCGGGCTGGACTGGCGGATGTGCGATAACCGCAGGCCATAAGTCAGCGGTACCAAGCCACCGCCCGCAAGCCCGATATGTTCCACCCGGGCGCCGAGGCTGAGGGTGGTGCGATAGTAGCCGCGCGAGAAATCCAGCGGGATATGGAAGCCCGCAGCGGCCGTGCGCTCCGTAAAGTCATCGGTATGGTCCACATACTGCAGCCGGCGGCCCTGATCCGTAAGACTGAAATCCAGTACCGGGAAGAACCGGCTGTAACTGAAGCCGGCCTGGTACCCGGCCTTGCCTTCGTCGGTATTATAGAGTATGCCCGCATTGAATTCGGCCAAGTGCATCTTGTCGTCCGACAGGAGGCCGAAGCCCAGGTTCGGCGGGCCTCCGGTGAAGCCCCAGGAATGAATATCGAAGAGATGCAGCGAGGGGTGGTAAGGCGCCACGGGGAATAGCGTGCCCGGAATCTGCGCGCTGTAATCGTGCGGATTCTTCGGGGCGCCCAGGCTGGACGGCGCCACCGTGTCGACGCGCGTCCACGTGGTGGGATCGAGAGGAAGCTCCGCCACATTATAGCCGCGAGCCGTGTAGTCGCTATACAGCAGCTTGCTGCCGTCGGGCGAGATGCTCGGGTAATCGGCGCCGAACTTAGCGGCAGTCACCTGGTAACATTGGCCGGTGGAGGTATCCGCGGCGAATATGTTGACCACGCCGTCGCGCGACGACTTATATAAGATATAAGTGCGATAGAAC
>PLRZ01000056.1:7081-7395 GCA_003164075.1 Bryobacterales bacterium
GACAAGAGAGCACATCCGGTCGGGGAGGAATTCCACCACGGCGATGCGCGCGCCATCGGGCGAGAGCACCGGGTTCATGAAGCGTGTCTTATGCGTGAGGCGTCGCGTATGGCCGCTGGAGATATCGCGGATAAGGATTTCGGAATATCCGCGGATCCAGCGCGGGTCGGGCACATATTCGTCCCACACGATCTTGCCATTCACCACCGAAGTCCGGTTGGTGGCGCTCACGGCGGGAGCGAAGTGGAACAACTTCCGCTCGCGGCCATCCGGGCTGATGCGGACCACTTCCATGGCGTAGGTATCGAGGCCCG
>PLRZ01000056.1:7421-12814 GCA_003164075.1 Bryobacterales bacterium
ATAGTGTCGCGGTAGTTATCGGCCGCGCTGCGTCCCGTTTCCGTCTTCATGGCGCGGCTCAAGGAGAAAGGGCTAAAGGAATGATTGGCGGTGCGCGCCATGATCTTATCCCACGAGTCGGCCCCTGTGGTGCGTTCCACGTGGTTGACCAGGAAGGCGCCCAACTCCTCCTGGCTGGGGACGCCATCGCGTAGCGACCCGTGCATGGCTTTCATGAAAGAGAAGTTGTCGCCCGACAAGAGCAGGGCGCGCGTGGCCATTTCCGAGGAGGCGTACTGGCCGATACCTCCGCGCAGCAGGGCGGTTTGCGCAGCGCGCGCATCGCCCGCGATCCACCAATCGGGCAGGCTCATCCCCAAAGTTGCAGCCAGGCCCGCCTCGCCGAACAAGACGCCGGCCACCTTGCCGAAACCGTGGTTCATCTTGGCGATTTGCACCAGGGGCGCGCCTCCTGGACGGTGATGGTAGCGATCCAATCGTTGGTGCCCCAGAAGCCTTGCGCGGGCATCGTCTGGAAGGTGGCCATGCGGGGGAACAGGGAGACCGAGCCCCCCGAGAGCCGCGTGACATTCTGGTCGGCCAGCACGACGGTGGTGTGCCTGGGAAGGGCGGCGCCGAGCGATTGGCTCAAAGGCGCGTAAAGCGTTTCGAGTGCGTTGGCGGCCCGTTGCGCGTCGGCCTCGATCTCGCGGGGGTAGACGATGTCGAAGTGGCTGGTCCGGATCCGGCGCCATTCGGTTCCCGGAGGATATTGCGCCCAGAGTCCCGCCGCCAGGCAACACGCCAGCACCGCCGCCCGAATCATACCCAATAATATCGCAGCGGCTCCGGCAGGGACTTCTCCGCCAACTTGCCGGGCACCCGCTGCCTTCAAGTGGCAAGGACCGCTTGCNNAGGGAGCGGTCTTGCCGTTACGAGCCGGAGTTTCGCGACAGAAACTAACTACGGAGCCGGACTGGCAGGACCTACACCGGGGTGCGGCGCTTCCTCGCCGGTACGTGTCCACACGCCGCAAATCGTCTTGCCGAACGAATAACGGAGCACGGGGTCGAGTACTCGCGACACCGGTATGATGTAGTTGTCCCACAAGCCAATCTGCGCCGCGGTCGGCTGACTCTGCCGCAGCAGAATGCGGTTTGCCAATGAGGCCAACATGCCGGCGCAATCCAGGTAAAACATCGCCTCCAGCCGGCAACCCGGAGGCGAACAGGCGGCCAACGAAGTCCTGTTGTACCGGCGGTAATGGCCGATACTCGCATCGAACTCGCTGAATAGAAACTGGTGCGCAGGCGCCAGGACAATTACGTGACCGGCGTCCCGAAGCATCTTTGCCGCCGCACGAAGTTCGTCGCGGTCCGCTTCGATGTGCTCCAGAACGTCTATGTACAGGATCGCATCGAACCGCGATTCCGCTACGCTGGCGATGGTTCCCGCGCTCACGGAGCAAACCGGCAAGTGCGCCACGGCGCCGGCTAATTGAGCGGCCAGTTGCGGGTCGGGTTCGATGCAGCGCCAGGACCGGACCCTGCTGTTCTGCAACAAGGTGGTGTTGGCGCCAAGACCCGCGCCCACTTCCAGAACATCGCCCCGAACCCAGCGGCCAATGCGCGACGCCCAATACGCCTTCCAGTGCAGCGCTGCCGCAAAGACATCCAATTCCCGGCCTTGATACGAGAATGTATCCCCGCCAGTCATGCCCGCCTCGACAAAGGGGCGACCTTGTCTACAAACAACGAATAGTCGCGGCTTGGTACAACCGGCATGTTGGTGCGGTTCGAGATCAGCGTGAATACCAGGCTGAAAGACAGGGCCGCAAGTTGTATCGCCAACACCAGAACCAACCCTGTCGCGTAGGTCGCCCAGCCCGGGATCGCACGGTTGGTCAGCAGTCGAATTCCCGCGATCGCCAAGAGAGCGGCCGAGAGGAGGAACAGGCCGATGGCGCTGAAAATCAGAATGCGGGTTGCTACCATCTCCTGGAAAGTCGCAATTCCCCCAATCCCATGGGCAACCAGGGACGCGAGATCCATATGCGACTGCCCGCCCAAGCGCCGGCCCCGATCGGCCGGAACGCACTCGAATGGAGTTCTTGACCGGTACACCGCGCCGGCATAATGGTTCCACAACTCCGGCATGGAGGCCAATCGCCCCAGAACGGCAAACGGGACAATGCTGAAATTGCCCACTCGCACCGGGATGCCCGTCAAAACCCGGTGCACCATTCGAAAGAGGCTGTAACCGAAACGAAACACCAACCCTTCCTGGCGCTTGCGGCGTTCCGCGAAAATCACACGGGAGGGATTGGAGCGCGCCGTTTCGATTAACCGCGCCGCATCTTCCGGCCGGTCCTCGCCATCGGCATCCATGACCAGTACGGCATCGCAAGGGACATGATCGTGAATGTAGCAGAGCCCCGTACAGATGGCCCGCTGGTGTCCCAGGTTCCGGCGCAACCGCAACGAGTCTATCTGAACGATCGTCCGGCATTCGAGCGGAGGCCAGGACTCGATGCCATAGGGACTCCCATCGTCCACCGGGAGAATGCGCGACTCCACTCCACTCAACTGCCCGAGATACTTATCGAGACCCGCGCACACCAGGGCGGCGCATTCCCAGTCCTGAAACACCGGCATCAGGACCACGACACGAAAGGGGATCGGTGTTTGTGGCAACGGTTCTCTCATCGAGGCTCAGGGAAAGGATCCGCCGGCACGTCTACCCACGGCGAACTGCGCTGGGGATGCACGCGGATTTCAAAACCATCTCTTGCTGCGACTGGGCGCATATTGTGCATGATATACCGCGCCAGCGGCAGCCCCTCCAACTCTTCCGGGGGCACCTGCCAAAAGCGCACAAGTCCTGCCTGGACTACGGAACATCCCCGCGGGTTGGCCTGCAGGATTTCCAGGATCCGCTGCTGCCGATCCGGACTGAACCCTCTCATCCAGGCGGTCAGGTTCCAACCGTTCGGCGTGGGCACGCCCGACCAGTAATTCAGGCTCCCCATGCCGGGCATGGTGAAAAGAACATCGCAGTTTGCGCGGGCGCTGTTGGCGAGGAATAGATAGAGATCCTCCAGATCCGGGGGGAGATGAAGAGAGGCCGAGCCGCGCAGATGCGAAGGCGGGTAGGGATAAGGCTGGAACCAGGGGCCCGTTCGAAACATGGCAACCACGAATGCCACAGCCACCAGACCGCCGAGCGTGGAATCTCTTGGAAAGGCGCCCCAAAACAGACCCGTGGCCCGGCGGGCCAGACTGAAAAGGCCGTCGGCGCCGTCGTAAACACAAATGAATGCCCACAGGAGCGCTGGCGCGGCGGCGATGCCGAGTTGGCTGCCGGCCACCGGGTAGGGCTGCAGGAACTGTGTCGCGGCCAGGCTTGTGATGAACAAACGCGGGAAGAAATCGGCGGGCCGCCACTCCTGGCCACTTATCGGCAGCAACCCGAGAGGAAGAAATTGCAAGGCCCAAGCGGGGTTCTCTCTATGCAATGCCAGCATATAGATTGCGCACAAGCCCACGGCGCAGCGCACAGCGCCTATCCAGTCCGCACGGGCCCACGCCCGATCGCGGTACCAATACAGCGCGGCAATACACCCGGTGGCCAGCACTGCGCCGAATACCTCCCGCATCCGGACCAGATACGGCACAAAAAACACGCCTGGATGCCGGAGGGGGGCCCAGAGAACTCCTTCCATCAGGGTCGCTAAAGACATGCCTTGCAGCATGGTTCCGGCCACGATAAGCATGGCCACCGAAAAGGCGCCGGCGGCCGCGTAACCGATGCGGCGCATCGGCCGCGGAGCGGGAGGCATGGTGAACGAGCCGGCCAGGAACACGGACACGCCATACAGCATGGCCAACAAACAGTAGCCGCGAGCCCACGGGTAGGGATCCACGATGTCCCGGTGCATCAGCAGCAAAGGGCATCCAACGGCGTAGGCGCACAGCAGAGCCACGCCGGCGGTCCTCAAGCGGCTGGATGGAAACGAACAGACCAGGACGTGTGCCAGCGCAACCAGATAATAGACGCCGACATTGATCTTGGTGAACAACAAGGCCGCCCCCAGCGCACCTAACAGCAGGAGGCCGGACGTCCCCGTCCGCGAAGCACGGAAGCGCAGCATGCCACCATGAAGATCGGCAGAATCACCTGTTGGGGTGTCCCGGTTCGTTGGCCAGGACTATGGCGAGTTGCCCGCAAGCCAGCATCGCCGCCGATGCCAGGACCATGTTATTCGACACCCTATAAACGAAGTATCCGCCCGACACCGCGGAGAGCAGCCAACAAATGAGGGCGACAAGACGGCCGGAATCGTGACTTACCGGCAGTTGCAGCAGTCGAAAGAAGGCTGTTTGGACGTAGAAGTAGAAAGGACCATACTGGCTGAAGGTCTCCGTATAGAGATGGCTTCTTTGCAGGTAGTGGTCCAGCGAAAGAAGCATGTAGCCTTCGTCATCGTAGGTATTGAAGACGGTGGCGAGCGCGTATTGAGCGAAAAGCAGGACCACCAGAAAAGCTGCCAGGGCGATTCCTGCCCGCAGAACCGTTCGAGCGCGGCGGCCGGTCCCTTGCCGCGCTATTCCGTCAGGCTTGACCTGCACAGTGCGGCTGCCGCTCCCTTGCCGCTGCGCTCGACTATGCTTCACCTGCACAGTATAGCCCGCTTACCGCGCGGAGCGACCCCTGCACGGGGCTCACCCCTGGCCGCTGCCGACCGACTTCGATTCCAGCTCTTCAATGGCCTTCCGGCAGTCCTCGGGGACGGGGACCGTTTCGTTCCGGCCGTAATCGAGGATCACGATGGTGGAGTCCACCTCGGCGGCGACCACGTCGAGCGCCTGGCTCCACACTCGATGCTGCATCCGGAAGCTGCGGTTCCCGATCCGTGTCACTCTGGCCCCTATGTGGACCGTATCGGGGTAAGTCAAAGGCCGCTTATAGTCGCACGTAACACTGGCCAGTATCGGCCCGATGCCCGCTGGCGGCAACGACGGCCACAGTCCTATGCGCAACAGATATTCCACACGGGCCGTCTCACACCAGCGCAGGTATACCAGGTTGTTCACGTGCCCGAAGGCGTCGTGATCCCCCCATAGCAGGGGAATGTCCACCACGACGGGAAAGTCGATCAGAGACTCATGGCAGTGTTTCATCGGTATAGCAGCCAGGTCGTTGAAATGGGTTGGCTGGGACGCAGGGATTCGAACCCCGATACGCAGATCCAGAGTCTGCAGTCTTACCGTTAGACGACGTCCCAAAGAATGTGACAACGCCATTTTAGCAGACCCCTGCCCGGCGAATCCAGGGCACCAGGTGCTTAACCGATCTGGGGATTTCGTGGCACAGGCGCGGAATACGCTCCCTAACGGTTAATGCCGCATAGTTTT
>PLRZ01000241.1:0-2476 GCA_003164075.1 Bryobacterales bacterium
GCCGGCATCTTCAGAATGGTGGTGGGCCACGGGCTGCGCCTCACCGTAGTGGGGATTGGGATAGGCTTGCTGGCGTCCTTCGGGTTGACGGGCCTGATCGCGGCCCTGCTGGTGGGGGTCAAGGCCACCGACCCATCCACCTTCGCGGCCATGACGATTCTCTTCGTGCTGGTGGCGGCGGTAGCCTGCTGGGCGCCCGCGGCCCGCGCCGCCGCGCTCGACGCCAACGCTGCCCTGCGCGAGGAGTGAGCGGCCCGGTTCGTGTTCGGGGGCACCCATACTCGGAGCCGGGCTGGAAGTAAAACGAAAGATGCACTACAATGTAGTGCATGAAGAACGAAGTCTATAGTTGGCGCGTTTCGACCGATCTCAAGACTGGATTGGAGCGTGAAGCGCGCCTGCGGAAGGTATCGCTTTCCGCGGTTCTCGAACTGGCCGCCCGCGACTGGCTGAATAAAGGTGGCGCCGCGATAGAGAGCGATGACGAGCAAATTCGCCTTCAGAAGGCCGCATCGAAGTGCTTTGGAGTCGTCGCGAGCGGAAATGCGCATCGCTCGGAGACCGCAAGCCAGGCGGTGCGTCAANNGTGGATGCATTTGAACAACTCCGGCTTCCTTTGGTAACCTCCGAAGCGGTGCTGACGGAACTGTTTCACCTGGCCGGTGACAGCCGTCATGAGATGAAGGCCGCCTGGCGATTCGTCCGCTCTGGCGCCATCGTGCTGGCCGTGATCGAGGACTCGGAACTATCGCAAATACAGGCACTGATGTCACGCTATTCGGATCGCCCGATGGATTTTGCAGATGCCACTCTCGTGTATCTCGCGAAGCGTGAGGCTCTGTCGACCATCTTCACCGTGGATCATGCCGACTTCGACACGTATCGAATAGAAGGCCGCCGCCGGTTCCGCGTACTTCCGGCGACCCGGCCGTAGCGGTGCGGTGACGGGGCTCCACGCGGCCACCGCTTGGTATATATTCAGAACTCCTGATGTCGTGGAATTTGCAGTGAGCCCGCAGGTGGGGTAGGCGGTGCTCGCCTGCCCCACCNNTCCCCGCCAGGCTGAAATTGCGGGGCGAGATCAGGAGGTCGGAACATCGATCTCCGCGGCGGTCAGCCCGAGGCTGTGGGCGGCCAAGAGACTTATCGTGCGAAGGACCGGTGTCATGACTGGGATACTCGAGGTACCCGGTGGCATTCCGTTTGGGTATCCCGATTCGTCGTATACTTCGGACAGGATGCCTCTCACCAATTCGTGCGGCCGCCGTCGATTTGTCGGCGCCACACTCGTTACGGCCGCGTCATACAGCCGGATTCTCGGAGCCAATGACCGCGTTCGCATCGGTGCCATCGGGACCGGACAGCGCGGCCAGACTCTTCTGGGCGCGCTCAATCAGCTCGAATCGAATGACATCGTGGCGCTCTGCGACGTTTACAAACCGCATTTGATCACCACCAAAGCCGCGCATGCCCCGAACGCCGAGGAATACGGCGACCATCGCGCGCTGCTCGACCGCAAGGACGTGGATGCCGTGGTCATCGCCACGCCCGACCATTGGCACGTGCGGGTGCTGACGGATGCGTTGCAGGCGGGCAAGGATGCTTATTGCGAAAAGCCCGTCACTCATACGCTGGAAGAGAGCGAACCGATCGTCGCCGCGGTAGGCGCGTCCAAGCGCATCGTCCAGATCGGTCTCCAGCAGAGAAGCTGGGAACATTTCGCGCAGGCACGCGANNAATTTCGACGTCACCAAGCTCGATTGGAAGCGTTTCCTCGGTCCCGCGTCGGACCGCCCCTTCGATGCCGATCAATACGCCAATTGGCGCTGGTACTGGGATTTCGGAAGCGGCGCCATGACCGACTTGTTCGTTCATTGGGTGGATGTGGCGCATTGGATCATGGGCGTCGACATGCCGTCGCGGGCCACCGCCAACGGCTTCACCGCNNTACATCGAAGGCGGCGGCCTGATGATTCGCGGAACGAAGGCGGCCATGCGGTTATGGCGCGGCGGGTTTTCGGTATACCAGGAATTCCCGCGCTACAGCGAGAATCCCCAACCGTCGGAGCCCATCATGGAGGTGAAATCCAAGATGGAGGGCACGGTTTCCCACATGAAGAATTTCCTGGATTGTCTGGCTTCGCGCAAGACGCCCAACGCGCCTATCGAAGTGGGTGTGTCCGCCGCGCGGGCGGGCCATGTGGCGAACCTGGCGATGCGCGGCAGCGGTGTGTGGAATAAGGGATAAAGCAGCTTTTAACTTTTAGCTTTTGGCGCCCCGATACATACTGGACCGCGCCTCCGCCGCGGCACGCTATCGATTCAAAAGCTTCACCACAGCTTTTGCCAACGACCGGAACTCTTCGTGGGCGGGAGAGTCCGGCGCGTATTCCGACACGGTAAGCCCGCTGGCTACCGCCTCCGCCACCACCACGCGCTGCCCGATGGCAGGCAGCACCTTTTTGCCCATGTCTTC
>PLRZ01000241.1:2601-5637 GCA_003164075.1 Bryobacterales bacterium
TCCGTCCCCCTGCTCCGCCCATGTCGCCAGGCTGTGCTGCGGATCGGCGTCCAGCACCGCCACGCTCCGCCCCATCTTGTGGAATTCCCCCGCCAGATTGCCGGCGATGGTGGATTTGCCCACCCCGCCCTTTCGTCCCGCTACGGCGATGATGGCCATAAACGTCTACTATAAGGGAATTCGGCTGTCCCTGAACAGGGTCCGATAGACTGGCTCGGATGGAAACCGGACGTCCGCACGGAACCACCCGGCGCGGCGCACTCGGAACCCTGGCCGCCGCGGCGCTGGGCCCTTTGCTGTGATTATGATAGATTTGTGATATAAAAATCACGGCGCCCGGAAAAGCTTCTTGTGGAACCGATTGCCGGAAATGCAAAGAACTATCGCAACACTGCTGGTGACAGCCCCTTTAGGAAGTGGGTTACTCGTAAAATCGACGGTGAAATGCATAACCGCGTCAACGTCAGAATCAGGCGGATCGAACAGTTTGGGAACTACGGGGATTGCGAACCTGTCGAGATCATATTGCTCCTGGGCGGCAACAAGAGCACTCAAGGTTTCGGATATCGGGAAAGCTAAGGAGTACTGGGAGGATTACAATGCCTAAGCGGACAAGCGACTTTCGCGCGGATCTTCTTGAGGATTTAGCCGATCCCCAAGAGGCCGCCGACTACTTAAATGCGGCGGCTGAAGACTCGGAAAAGATGGTGCTCGTGGCGCTTCGCGATATTGCCGAGGCCCGGCAAATGGCCCGTGTAGCGGGAGAGGCTGGAGTGTCCCGCGAAGCCCTATATCGAATGCTCCACAAGGGCGGCAACCCCACATATAGCAGCTTTATGGGAATTCTCGGCGCTCTCGGCTTGAGAATTGTGTTCACGCCCGCAAGTCTGTCGCGAGAATCCGCAGGTCCAAAACCGGCGAAGCGACCCGGAACTTCCCGTGCAAAGTCGGCGCCCAAGCCCGGCTGAACCTCAAGAGCTATTTCGGGGACAGGCTACATAACCTCGAAATACAAATCGGTGAGCGGGGCGGAGTTTCGGGTGCTTAAACAGTTTCGGGATTTTGGTTAAGAACCGCTTGCTGGCGCGCGCGGCTCAGAATGGCGTCTCAATGTTTGTAAGTNNCGCGAGGGAGCGGTCGTTCAGAGACGTGCCTCCCGATACCGTGTAAGCACCCCGGAGTTTCGAGGTTATGTAGCCTGTCCCCGAAATAGGGTAGAATTCGCTTTGAACATGAAACCTCTCATTAGCCGCCGCGCCATGATCGCTTCCGGGGCAGCCCTACCACTCGCGTTGGATACCCCGGTGGCCGATGCCGCGCCGGGCCCGCCGCCGTACACGGTGTCGATCAATATCGAAGTGATGTTCCCGCGAACCATGCCGAAAGTCCAACGGGTGGAGATGGTGGCCGCTCAGGGCTTCAAGGCGTATAGTTTCTGGAGCGCCACGGAAGAAGAGCGGGACGCCATGCTCAAGGTGCAGGAGCGGACCGGCGTGAAATGCGCCAGCATCTCCGGTACCAGCAGCGTGGGGAGTTCCACGGGGCTGACCAAGCCGGGGCAAGAGCAGATCTATCTCGACGAAGTGACCGCGCGCATCAAAATCGCGGCCAAGCTGGGCGGCGCGCAGCCGATCGTATTCGTGGGCAAAACGCAGCCGGACGTTCCCTGGGAAACGCAACGGGCGCAGATTGTCAGCGGACTCCGGAAAGCCGGCGATATCGCTAAAGAATGGGGCGTGACGCTGGTCATGGAGCCGCTCAGCACGGGAGCCGGACAGGTCCGCATGGCGCTGGACACCGCGGCCGTGGCGTTTCCGGTGATTGAAGAAGTGGCCCATCCGAATGTGAAAGTCTGCTTCGATATGTATCATCTGCAGTTGATGGAGGGGAATATTTCCACCCACCTGCGGCAGGGGTTGTCGAAAGGCTGGATCGGGCTGGTGCAGATTGGGGAGGTTCCGGGGCGCAAGGAACCGGGGACCGGCGAGATTGATTATGCCTACATCATGCGCGTTCTGCGAGAGCTGAACTATAAGGGCTATGTGGACACCGAGATGGGCACGAGCACTACTCCGGAAGCCGCCATGGAACTAACTCGAAAGATGTCGCTGGATAACTAGCCTGAGATCCAAAGTTAGTTCACTTACAGCTTACCCGCAAGGTTGGCGAGCTTGTTGAGGGCGTCGATGTAGGCTTTCGCGCTGGCTTCGATCACATCCGTGGAAGCGCCCCGCCCCAGGACCTTTCGCCCCGCGTCCTCAACCTGCATGGTGACCTCGCCCAGGGCCTCCGTGCCGCTGGTCACCGCCCGAATCTCGTACCGGCCGAGTTTGGCGGCGGTGCCGGTGACCGCCGCGATGGCCTTGCAGACGGCATCGACGGGGCCGTCACCGATGGCGGCGCCCTCCCGCACTTCATCTTTCAGACGCAGCCGGACGGTAGCTGTGGGAATCGCCGCCGTGCCGCTATAAATATGGAGGTAATCCAGTTGATAGAGTTCCGGCAGGGGATGGAGCTCATCGTGTAAGATGGCGGCCAGATCCTCATCGAATACTTCCTGCTTCTTGTCGGCCACGCCCAGGAAGCGATCGTAAGCCTGGTTCAACTCGCGGTCGGAGAGCGTGTAGCCGAGTTTCTTGAGACGGTCCCGCAGCCCGTGCCGGCCGGTACGCGCGGTCAACACCACCCGGCTTTCGGAAATTCCCACGTCCTCGGGCCGCAGGATCTCATAGGTCTCCCGTTCTTTGAGGAAGCCATCGACGTGAATCCCCGAACTGTGGGAAAACGCGTTATCCCCGACGATTGCCTTGTTGGGGGGCACTTTCATTCCCAAAGCATTGGCCACCAGCCGGCTGGTGCGATGGAACTCGCGGGTGTCCAGATCGGTGTGCACGTCGAAGAAGTCGGCGCGCGTTCGGAGGGCCATGACCACCTCCTCCAGCGCGGCGTTTCCGGCCCTCTCGCCGACGCCGTTGATGGTGCCCTCCACCTGGCGCGCGCCATTGAGGATGCCGTAGAGAGAATTCGCCACGGCCA
>PLRZ01000241.1:5681-8917 GCA_003164075.1 Bryobacterales bacterium
TTGACGGCATCCACCGCCATGCGCAGGATTGTGACCTTCTTTTCGCCGAGGTTCTTGCCGTACCGTTCGTCTCGAAACTTGCCGGCGATGTGGATGTCCGAGGCTCCGATCCCGGTGTGTATCCGCGGTTTGCGAGCCCGTGACAGAGCCTTGCCGCACGCTTCGATATCCACGGGGATGGCGCGGGACAGGGCACAGATGGTTGGGCCTTCGATCTCCCGCGAGATTAGTTGGACGGCCTCGGCATCTTCGGGGGAGGAGCCGGGATAGCCGGCCTCGATGACATCCACATGGAGCAGCGCCAGTTGCCTGGCGATGGTGAGTTTCTCCCTGCTGCCAAGCCGGGTGCCGGCCGCCTGTTCGCCGTCTCGCAGAGTGGTGTCGAATACCGCTACTTTCTCTGACATGACACTGACCTCAATGTCTGAGCGTAGCAGCCAGCACGCGTTCGCGGAGAAGAACGAAGTTTGGATTGTGCTTAATTAACCGATCCGGGGATTTCGTGGCTCAGGCGCGGAATACGCTCCCTAACGGGGTGCCCTCTGGGCCCGGCTCTGTAACGAGTGCTCGCGTGTTTGCAGTTAGTTACCGAGCCGCAACCGTTAGGGAGCGTTCAGGGATGACGGACCTTCCCCGGATCGGATACGCACTTAACTCCGCGCGATGCATGCCCAGCCGCCGTTACCGCACAACTTCGCTCAGCAAGTCCGAGACTCCGAGCTGCTCGGCCCACTTATTCAGATAGGCGCGATCGAGCCGCTCCCCCTGAACCTGAATCACGCCCAGAATATCGTGCCACTGGCGATCCGAGACTCCCCCGCCTTTACGGAACCAGACCAGCTTGGCCAGAATGATGTCTTCGGGGCTGGCGACGGGAAACTCGATGTGCTCCAGACCGGTGATGCTGCCGGCGGTGAACCTGCGGCGGGCGAGTTCGGAACGGCCGAAGGCTTCGTTGCCAACGGGGAAGAAGTCGAACTTGTAGGCGGTCGCCAGGTGGATCAGGTTGAACGGACGGCCCGCGGCCACCGCTCGCGACACCATGCCGGCATCGGCATAGAAGGCGGAACCGAGCGCCTCGCAAAGCGCCGGTACGCGGTCGAGGGTCAGGTCCACCACGATATCGATGTCGTTGGTCAGCCGCGCGAGCCCGTGCGCGCCGCTGGCAACGGATCCCCCGACAAGGAACATCGTCTCGGTCCGGTCGAGCGCCGCCAGCAATTCCTCGAACGCCTGGGCGAGAGCCGTCACGGATGCAAGTCCGGATCCCAGCCGTACACGCGGAGCATGGTCTCGCGATCCAGGCGGCGCGCGGCCACCCGCAAAAAGACTTCGCGCTCGCCGGCCCGCGGATACATTGAACGCACCGAGGCGCGCTGCAAGCTTTCCTGGAATGCCGTCAACTCGAAGACCCGCGCCACGCGCTGGCCGGGCGTCATCCGGCGGTGCAACTGGAGGAAGACTTCCAACGCTTCGGGATCGGTGTCCTCATACCAGCCTGCCGGCATTGGCCCATTTTACCTCCCCGCGGCGAGGGTCCGGACCGCTATCATCAAATTTGGTCCTTGTACAGAACGTCTCCAAGCTTTATCGCCTCTACCGTCGCCCGGTGGACCGGCTGCACGAAATGCTTCCGGGGGCGAAGCCTCGCCATACCGATTTCTGGGCGCTTCAGGACATCGGCTTCCAGGTCGAAAAGGGAGAGATGTTGGGGCTGGTGGGGCCGAACGGGTGTGGCAAGAGCACGCTGCTGCAAATCGTGAGCGGCATTCTGCAGCCCACCACCGGGCGGGTGGTGACGCGCGGCCGTATCGCGGCGCTGCTCGAATTGGGCGCGGGCTTCAACCCGGAGTTCACGGGGCGCGAAAACGTCTACCTGAACGGCGAGCTCCTGGGTCTGAGCCGCGCGGAAATCGACAAGTCCATGCCATCGATTGAAGCTTTCGCGGAAATCGGGGAATTCATCGAGCGGCCGGTGAAAGAGTATTCCAGCGGCATGTATGTGCGGCTGGCGTTCTCCACGGCGATCCACGTGGATCCCGAGATCCTGATTGTGGACGAAGCGTTGGCGGTGGGCGATGCGGTGTTCGCCAATCGCTGCGTGCGCAAATTCCAGGAACTGCGCCAGCGCAAAATCACGGTGCTGTTCGTTTCGCACGATTTGGGACTGGTGAAGCAACTCTCCGACCGCGCGATTCTGCTGTATCGAGGCCGCATTGAGGCGCAGGGCCGGCCGAGCGACGTGATCAATCGCTACATCGGGCTGGTGCTCGAAAAGCAGGATCCCGGCGACAAGAAAGGCGATCGCATCCGCTCCAGCTTCCGTCACGGCGATGGCGCCAGCGAGATCCTGGAGGTCAAGCTGCTCAATTCCCGCGGAGAGCCGGCGGTCTCGGTGGCCAGCGGCGANNCGCACGCGTATCGGAATGGACGTCTACGGCACCAACACCGGCATCGAGCACGCCGCGCTGGGCGAATTTCAACCGGGTGACGAGCTGGAGGTGGATTTCGCCATCGAATGCTGGCTGACTCCGCAACCGTACACCCTGACGGTGGCGACGCAGAATGCCGACGGGTCGAGCCACGACTGGCTGGACGATGCCATCGCATTCGACGTGGTGGATACGCGCGTGGCCGCGGGCGTTGCCAACTTGAGGGCCAAAGTGGAATGGCGCGTCTCACGGTAAAAGTGCATCCGCGAGCCAGGCGGTCGGCCCTTGCGGGCAGATTCGGCGACGCCTGGAAGTTGGATCTGGCCGCGCCCCCGGTGGACGGCAAGGCGAACGACGAGTGCGTGCGCTTCTTCGCGGAACTGGCGAACGTGCCGCGAGCGCGCGTGCGCATTGTGACGGGCGCAAGCAGCCGCATGAAGGTGGTGGAGATCGAAGGGGTGGAGCAGGAGAAATTGGAGGCGCTGCTGCGGTAATCGCGCGGGCGGCTCGTGATCGCGCCCGCCGCGACGATTTCATTGCGGACGGAGGGCCGCCTCGACTGCCTTGGGGTTCTTCGCAATCACGACAAGTAAGACACGCGCGGGTCCCTCTGGCTGTCGATGACCCTGTTCCCAGTTCTGAATCGAATCCAGCGAGAAACCGAACTTTGCCGCAAACTGCGTTTGGCTCAACCCCATCCTGGCACGCAGTTTTCGCACGTCGACCCGCGGCGCCGGGACGTAGGTCAGAACTCCTGATGTCGCCCCGCAATTTCAGCCTGGCAGGGAAAATGGGCTGAGCCAT
>PLRZ01000072.1:0-1580 GCA_003164075.1 Bryobacterales bacterium
CGCTGGTCACATGCGTAATGGTGTACCAACGTTGCGGATCCACTGCGAAATCGCGCGCTTCGTACCGGCTTTGCAGGGTTGCGTTCACGAACACGATGTTATTCATCCAAACCATCGAATACTCCTGTTGGCGGTCTCCACAGGCCAACAACCTGGAATCGAGGACCTTGGGTCTGTAGATTTCCTTGTAACGGTCGTAGTCGTGAGCCACGGCAAGGACACCTGCCAAGGTGGCCTTTGGAATAAACAGTGATCCGACCCAGTGATGAATCAATCCGTCCGGCACGTGCTGCATTCCGGATCCGTCAACCGGCGCAACCAGGATTTCGCCACCCCGAACGCGCGCTCCACGATCGGGGGCTTCGTCCGTCCAAAGAAAATGACGTCCCGGCTCAAGCCGCGCGTGCATCCGTGAGTCGGCATTGCTAACGTACTGTTCCCATGCGCGCAACGTTTCCGGTTTCAGCTCGGCGCCGCAAGCCAACCGGGTCGTGTTCGAAACCGTGAGCAGGGCGAGTCCGAAAAGCGTGGATTTGATCTTCATCTTTTGGCTCCTCTTGGCATCCTTCACATCACTGATATGCAACTGGGGAACCACCGGGAATCGCCGGAAAGTCGCTGCAAACAAGCCAATTGTGCTGCGAACCGGTAGGAGATGACGAATTCTGGTGCCGACCGCTCAGCAGGTTGTCGGCATCTCGGCAGTTGACGGTCCCTGGCGGTATCTGGAAGACCTGCCGATTCCAGGCATCTCGACGCGCCACTGCAAAGGCTGTCCGCTTTACACTGAGGTGAGCCGTCTCGCCCTTCCGCTTGGTGACCGCCTGACTGGTCCGGCAGCATCTCGAAGGGACACCGGGCCGTCAGACGCTGACTTGGCGAACAGGCGGGCGTTCGCTACGCCCCGAGAGTGAATTCCCAGGCGCAGTACTGGCCCTCGGGCGCATCCGGCGGACACTGCAGACACTTGGTGACAATCCGCGAATCGACCGTTTTGGCGAACGTCTCGAACTCGACGATCCCGACCTGTTTGCAAGGAAAGTCTGCCAGTCCTTTGCGGCGACGGGCTTCCTGGACGCGGCACCGGTCCATGAAGAAACGCAAGCGTTGCCGATCATCCGACCACTTCACACGTTGCACATTGACAACGCTGTAGAGTCGCAGCCCGAGCGCTTCTTCCAGCGCCGGCAAGCCGCCTCCCGCCGGGATATCGAAAGTGCTCATAATTCGCCGCGCTTCGGCAGCCGCAAATCGCTCCCACGAACGAGCGTCCAGCTCAATCGCGGTCTCTATGCCGAAGCGTTCCTCGGCCGCCAGAAACCAGCAGCCATCGTGCGCGAGCCAGTTCTTGGCGAACATGGCGAGCGCCCGTAAGAGTTCTTCTCGCCCCATCGTTTCGAAGGTCTTCATAGTTTCATTTTGCGCGTGATTGGCAACGGCGTCGGTGCCGTCCAGGCATAAATTGGCGTACACCAGGCATCACAGAGGGACTTGTCCGCGTGTCGGTAGGAATCGAGGACTGGCGCGATCTGTTGGCGGATTTCGAGCAGGCGTTAGACCTCGCCGCGTAAACAGAAGCG
>PLRZ01000072.1:1634-6775 GCA_003164075.1 Bryobacterales bacterium
CTGGATCCGGGGCCGGCGTAGACGGATCCCGGAATATGTTTGTTGCGATAAAGCACATTGGGACCCACATGAAAGATAACCGGGCCCGCGCCTTTCGCGGCCAAGCGGGCTGCCACATCTCCCGGCTGGATCAAAGCCAGGTCTGCTGCCAGCCCAACGGCCAGCACGGTCAGGATTCCGATCGCTAGAGTTCTCATCCAGATTCCTTTCGGATGTTCAGGTGACTGCTGGTAACCATCTTCTCCCAATTCCACCCCGAGCGGGGCGGAATTGCGTTTCCCGGCAATGCGGTTCGCGCGCACGGGTGCTTATGTAGCTGTGCTCCTCATTGCCCTTAGGGGCCGCGAAACAAAAGCTGACCAAATGTCTCGAACGTGCGCAATCGCTCCCTCACGGTCGCGGCTCCGTCAAAAGCGCATGCCGAGCCGCGCGCGTGAGCAAGCGGTTGGATCTGAGTGCACAGGATATTTCTTCGCGGCTACTTAGCTATTTCGAAGTTCGCGCACAGGAGGCAACCGATGAATGCTGCCAGAATAACACTTCGACTGGCTTCCGCAGCGGAGGTGCGTACACGATCTCGGGATTACGGGCACAACCCGCTCCGTTGCCGTCGCGGCTCGGAACGTAACGTTCGCATTGATTTCGCAAGCGTTACCGAGCCGCGCGCGCAAGCAAGCGGGAGCGTTCCCGAAAACGTGTAAGCACCCCCGCAGCGGTGGCAGCGTTCATCCTGCCACTCGCACCGCCGGCCGGAAATCGGGTGGTGCTTCCNNTTTCCCGAGTGAACGGCCGGTACGTGGACCGCCGACCGCTGCCCGGCGCACGCCCTGGAGAAGAAAAGGCGTAAGGTTGTGACGCTGGAACTTAACAATTGTTCCGTGGCGATCTGTCACCCAAGATAAATAATTGCATCTGAATATCTGAAACAGTACTTGCCGAAGTTTTTGCGGGGAAGTCGGCGATTGATTCGCGCCTGGTAGCACAGTCCCCAGAAGTCGCAGATGCAATGAGAGGCAGCGATCCAGCATCGGTTCCAGTTCGCCATGACTTCGTCACCGGGCGAAGCTGGTTGAATTTTGGGTCGATCGGCGGGTTGTTTGGGTTCGTCATAGTGAGCGGGCTGGCGATCTGGCTGCTACCGTTCCACGTATTCAACGAGGTTCTGGTCCTGCTCCACACTGCAGTCGGCGTATTGGCGGCGGCAGCCTTGGCTGTTTGGCTGCTCGGCCATTGGCTAGGCACAAGGAAAGCGCCGCGCAGGCCCCGGAAGATCTCGGCCTATATCGGGTCTTGGTTACTGGCCGCCAGCACTGTAACGGGGTTCGCGGTCACCTGGCAAGCTCTGATTCGGCCGTACATGGGCCAGGGCTGGGTACAGGTGCATTTGTGGACCAGCGTTCTTGCAATTCCCTTCCTGATATACCACCTCGTTCCCGCGAGTGAAACGGCCGTTTTCGGTGAGCGGTGCGGAAGAAGTGAGTCGAGAAGTCTGGGGAGACGCGTCGATAGGCACTCCGTTTTCTACTATTCAAATTGCCGTCAGCTACTACGGATTAGGTATTGTTCGAGAGATCCGCGCGTATTAACTTCAAAACAAGGAATGCCGGAGCAGAACTGGTGCCACCCAACCGCCATGGCCCTGACCAAGTTCCCAGGGCATTAATGTTCCGGCATTCCAATCCTGGAGTTCATCCCGGGCAACTTCGGCTGTCGCGTTCCTTGCATTTCGAATCGTTGTGTTTCAGGTCTCCGGTTAACTCTTCCAATCGCTGCCGATACGCTGCCAGCCACTCCTCGAACGCTCTATGGGAGCTTGCGTCAATGGACCGTAGTTTTCGTGGTCTGTGAATTAATGCCTGGAGGAGGAGCCTCGCCATACCAACCTTTCTGGAATCGGTAACCGGCCCTGGCAGCGCACTCCGCCAGAGCTCGAACAACCGCAAATCCTCTGTATGCCACGCCAGCCGACAGTTCCACTGGGCTTTGGTTGCCATCGTCGATCCTCCTTGCCCCTATCGGGTATTGCGACCGGCCTTAGCGCCTTGCCGAGAACTCACAATTGACAGCGAGCCACGTGAATTCGGACGCCATGGCGCTGGATCACGAAGAGTGGCCCGAAGTCGCCACCACCATCGCCGGCGACGACATCATCCTGGTGATCACTCCCGATAGCCCAACGAGGGAAGCGGTTCAGGAGAAACTGCTAGGTCTTGTGGAAATAGGCTAGGTGACGCGGCCTGCAAGCGCTGCGGCAGCGGAAGCGCCACTTCGATGAGCGTGCCTTTTCCCGGCCCGGATGTGATTTTGACCGAGCCGCCCAGGCTTTCGGCACGTTCGTGCATTCCCGTCAGCCCGAGTCCATGCGCGCGCCCATGCTGGAACCCCCGGCCGTCGTCTTGCACCGTGATCGCCAGCCAGGAATCGGAGGCGCGCACGGTGATTTCTACGGCATTCGCATTGGCGTGCTTGGCGACATTATTGAGAGCTTCCTGGGCGATGCGGAAGACGCAGGTCTTGTGTTCGTCGGGCAGGTCGGGCGGCAAGTCGTCGGCCTGAACCTGAATGCGAAGCCCCGTGGGCCGCGAGATTTCGCGCGCCAGCCAGCCGAGCGCCGCCGCCAGCCCCAGGTCGTCGAGCATCGCGGGGCGGAGCAGTAGCGCCATATTGCGAATCACCGCGAGCGAACTCTCCACGGACTCGCGCACGCGGTCCACTCGCTCGCGAAGCTCCTTGTCGTACGGCCGCAGCGCCACGGCGAGGTCATGCAGTTCGAATTGCACGGCCGACATGGACTGTCCCACGGCGTCATGCAGGTCGCGCGAGATACTCTTGCGTTCGGTCTCCTGCGTGGCCACCAGTTTGGCGGAAAGATCTTTCAACTCCTGGCGGGCCTCAGTGACTTCCTGTAGATGTTTCAGGGTCTGCTTTTCCAGCCGCAGGAGGTGCGCGGTGCTGAAATACGCCTGGCCCATGCCCACCAGCAGCATCACCACCAACGCCAGCACCAGTTGGCCCCGGACCCCGGAAAACTGAGAGCGCAGCTCGGCATCCCTCCGCATCAGTTGCTGCCGATTCAGCGACCGGATGTTATCGGCGATCGCTAAAGTGTTGGAACGCCGCGGAAATACTTCATCGTCCAGGAAGCGAAAACCGTGCCGGCGCCGTTGCTCCATGCTCCACGAGAGCACCGGCTCCATCGTCTGCCAGTAATCGTTCAGCTCGCGCTTCAGGGCCTCGAACATCTCGCGGTCGTCGCCGTCGGCTAGCAGTGCGTTATCGGTCAGCAACGTCTGGATCCGCGCCTTGGCGTCGATCAACTCGCCTCTGCTCTGTTCCGCTTTGGTTCGGTCCGGTTCCAAAAGGTAGTCGCGCAGGTAAGTACCCGAGAGATACACCGCTGCGCGGATTTCGTCGAGTTGCTGATTCTTGGCCAGGAACTGCCCCAGGCTGGTTTGATTCGCGTTCTGGACTTCGGCGAGGGCGTGCAACGCACTCAGTCCTGAGAGGATCAGGAGTATCAGCAGGACGCCAAAACCGAGCACCAGCCCGCCGCGCATGGTCAACAGCCGGACTCCGGCCGCTGACGGCCCCTTAACCAGGGACATCGCTGCGTTCCGGTGAAATGATACCTTTTCGAACGGCATATAGGATCAGGTCAGCAAGGCTGTGTAGATTGAGCTTTTGAAATATGTGCTGGCGATGGCAGATTACTGTGGTCGGGCTCAAACCTAGGCTACTGGCGACATCTTTACTGGTTGCGCCTTCGGCCAGCAGTTGCAGGATTTCGCGTTCGCAATCGGTAAGCGGTTCGTAGGCGTCGGTGGTCTGCTCGCGCTGCAGATATCGCGTGTAATCGTCGGCCAGGATGCGGCTCACTTTGGGGCTGAAGAAGGCCTTCCCCTGGCTCACCGCGCGCACGGCATCCACGACTTCGGATTCCGCCGAACTTTTGAGCACATATCCGCGGGCGCCAACCTTGAGGGCGCTCAGCAGGTAGGCCTCATCGGCCTGTACAGTCAGGATCACGATCTGAGTATCGGGCAGCATTTCGGCAATTTACCGGGCCGCCTCGATTCCGTTGAGGTTCGGCATGGAGATATCGAGAATCACCACTTGGGGTCGTCCTCGCCGCGCGATGGCAATCGCCTCCCGGCCGTCGCGTGCCTCGGCGATCACCACCAGGCCGGGTTCGTGCTCCAGGAGCGTTCGCAAACCCCGCCGGACAACGGCATGATCGTCGGCGATCAGAATTCGACTGGGCCCCATGGCGGCATCGACCCTCATCGTTTTCCATGTTACGCCATCGGCTTCCACAGGGTGAATACTCTAACCGTAGTATTTTCGTAATGATTTGCAACTACATCGATTTCCCCCAAAAACTCCTCTGATGATGGTATGGGCTGAAGCGTGAATTGTCTCATACAATTGAAAATGCAAACCCTGAAGACCAGCGGAGCGCCCAGCTATGCATATGCCAACAAACGGTGATCTCTCATACGAACATCTGGAGCGGCTCGGGCAGTTCGACACCTGCACTCTATCCAACGCCATCGAGCGGTTGAACCTCCGCCCCAGAAACGAGGGCTTTATCTCGGGAGCGGTTACCTGCCGATTCCCCCAATTGGCGCCGGTAATAGGCTACGCGGTCACGGCCAGGATGCGATCGTCCGCGACTCCGGTCGACGGGAAATGCTATCACGAGCACCCGGACTTTTGGAAATACATTGCCAGTATTGCCGGGCCGCGAATCCTGGTGATCCAGGATGCCGACCACGCACCGGGCGTGGGAGCGCTGCTGGGAGAAGGCTGGGCGCGGATCTCACGCGCCTTGGGCTGCGTGGCCTGCGTGACCAACGGCGCCGTGCGAGACTTGCCGGGAATCCAGGCGCTCGGCTTCCAGATCTTCGCCGGCAATGTTTCGGTGTCGCACGCCTACGCGCACGTGGTGGATTTCGGAGATCCGGTCGAGATTGGGGGCTTGCGCATCTCGCCCGGCGACCTTTTGCATGGCGATCTGCACGGAGTCCACACGATTCCGAAGAGCGCCGCCGGCCACCTTGCCGTGATTGACGACCAGGTGCTGCGCGAGGAACGGGAATTATTCGAGTTGACAGAAAGAAAGGACTTCTCCGTGGCCACTC
>PLRZ01000288.1 GCA_003164075.1 Bryobacterales bacterium
GGCTGCCCCGATATCACGGTGTTCAACGGGGAACTGGTCTGGTCGTGCCGGCTGGAAGAGCAGCTCAAGTTCGGCTGCTTCGTGAGGGCCGTGCCCAAACGGTCCAGTAAGTCGCCAGAGACACTCGCGACACTTTGACCGTGGCACAGGCGCGGAATACGCTCCCTAACGGGGTGCCCTCTGGGCCCGGCTCTGTAACGAGTGCCCGCGTGTTTGCAATTAGTTACCGAGCCGCGACCGTTAGGGAGCGTTAGGGAACGTTCACCGGTGATCCTTCGCATGTATCGAGCGCGCCCCCGGCTGGGCTATCCTTAATAGAGAGTGATGCTGGTACGCCCGGCGCCGACGACATTTACGATCGGCAACACACCGCTGCGTCTGCCCCGCTCGGGCAATTGGAATGCAGGGCTCGATCGTCAACTTTCGACGTACCTCTTTGTGACCGCATTTAGTATCTGCACCGGCGCGGGACCGACGGCTTCGCCTTCGTGAACACACTGGCGCCCAACGGACCGCCGTCGTTGCTGCCGTTGCCGGGCGGCGAATCGGGTGGGGATTTTCAGCTCCCGAACCTTCGGCGCGACGGCGACCCGGTCCGGATCCCGGTCCGGGACCTTTTCGGGCCAGTACGAGTGGGCGGCGGCGTATACGCATTCGCGCACCATCTCCAATGCGGTGGTGGATGCCAACAGCGGCTATCCATTTTCGGTCCGGGACCAGACCGGCTGAGTCATCCACTCTCCGCTGAATTTCAGAACTCCCGATGTCGCCCCGCAATTTCACACTGGCGGGGAAAATGGGCTGAGCCATTCCTTTCGATGGCGAGAGCTTCGCGGGTGGCGCAGGCGGTGCTCGCCTTCGCTCGATCCTATTCGAGCAGCGGGCCTGATTCGGCGCGGGCGGGCAGGCGAGCACCGCCTGCTCCGCCTGTGGGCTCACTGCAAATTCCACGACATCAGGAGTTCTGAATTTCGATTTGAACGTGGCGATCGAACGCATGGTGACGTTCCACGGATACCGCTTTGCGCTTCGCGGCGGGGTCGACAATGCCACCGGCCAGGCCAATCCGCCGGCGGTCGACAATGTGTCCGGCGCGGCCGCGCGGGACAATCAAGCCGATAAAGAATATTTATCATTTCCTTATATCTCGCTTACGCCTTCCAGATCCTTCTTCCCCTATACTGGTCCCTACGCAGCTATTGAAAGACACATAAGACAAGCGTGAAAGGCCGAAGTCCAGCCGGGGGAGCTGACAAGGATATGAACGTTCACAGTAAGATACGGGGAATCTTGACTATCGCAATGGCAGCCGGGTTAGCCGCGCCCTTAGTGCGCGCGGCCGACGGGCCGCCCGCGCCGGGCTACGGTTCGGTGCGCGGAATTGCCATGGACGTAGGCGGAAAGCCGCTGGCTACGGTCACGGTCGCGATACGCAGCGCCGATGGCGCCACCGACAGACAAGTCCTCAGCGATACGGATGGGTCTTTCGCCGCGGACAATCTCAGGCCCGGGACATACCGGATCACGGCTTCGAAGGAGGGCCTGTCCAGCCCGCCAGCTACCACGGTGGAAGTCGCACGGGACCAGACGGTTCGTCCCAAAGTGGTTCTTGCGGCGGCCAAGAGCACACCTTCCATTGAGGAGGAACTCGCGGCGATGAAGGAGCGCATCGCCGCGCTGGAAGCGGAATTGAGGGCGCGCAACACCGCGGAAGCCGCACCGGCGCCGTCTGCACCAGCACCGGCGCCACCCGCCCCGGCACCGCCTAGCCAAGCGCCGCAAGCTGCCGCCCCGGCCCCGCCCGCGCCAGCCATTCCGGAAGCTCTCCAGGCGCCCGACGCCGCTCCGGCGGTGGACAATGCCACTCCGTTCGCGTTCGGCGACTTCACCTGGCTCAACGGCACGCCGCGCAATAAAGATACCGTGCTGGACACCAAGTTCTTCACCCCGGAAATTCGCTTCGACACGAACTACATGGAGGATTTCAACCAGCCGAAGGATCACACAATCGTGGGGGCGACCGAGTCATTCCGTTCCGGCGAAGTCCAGATCGAGCAGGTCAGCGTGGGCGGCGATTTCCACTGGCAAAACGTTCGAGGCAGGATCCTGACCATGTTCGGCATGTTTGCCACTACGACGCCGCGCAATGACGCCAGTTTCGGGGTGGGCCAATGGGATCTCCGCGACGCCTACAAGTACGTTTCGGAAGCTTACGGCGGGTACCACTTCAACGTAAATCACGGGCTTAATGTGGACGCGGGAATCTTCGTCTCGTACATCGGTCTGTTCAGTTACTACAATTTCGATAACTGGACTTACCAGCCGTCCTATGTGTCCTCAAACACGCCTTGGTTCTTTAACGGACTGCGCGTCCAGTGGTTCCCTACGAACAAGCTGAAAATCGAACCCTGGCTGATCAATGGATGGCAATCTTACGCCAAATACAACAGCCATCCGGGTTTGGGAGGACAGCTTCTGTGGCAGCCGAAGGAATGGTTCAAGCTTGTCGCGAACCAATATGGCTTCGGACAGGACAACCTGGGCCTGCCGCACACGGAACGTCTTCACACCGACGATAGCATCGAACTCAGGTACTATAACGATCCCGAGAGCCCCAACATCTCCAAGATGGCATTCTCCCTCACGGCGGATGCGGGATGCCAATACGGCGGTGGACTGCAGTGTACCGGCGCACCCAGCAAGAACAAGGAATCGTTCGTAGGGTGGATGCTCTATGACCGGATGTGGTTCCACAAGAACACGTATGCCATTACTCTTGGCGGCGGAGAGATGAGTAACTGGGGCCGCTACCTGACGCTGCTGCCGCCGATCAACGGGGCTGACGCGGTCACCGGTTCGCCTTACTTCACGGAGTTACCCGGCCAAAGGGCGCATATGTGGGATAGCACGGTCACCTTCCAGTACATGCCGAAACAGTACATCACCTGGTGGGCGGAAGTTGGTTATCGTCACTCCGATGTTCCGTATTTCGCGGGACGAGGCGGGGTCACACCGCCCGGCTTCTCGGTCGGCGGAACTAATGGGGCTCCCGGACAGTACGCCTGCATGAGCGGAGCAGCGTCCGGCGCCAGCGATCTCCCGACAGCCACGACGAATTGCGCCAGCTCCGGCGGCGTCTGGTTCCCCGACCTTCGCCGCAGCGAAACGAAGGTTTCCGTTGGGGTGATGGTGAAGTTCTAAGGAGCGACTTATGCGTAATGCATGGCGGCAATCGGGTTGCCTGATTGTAGCCGCGGTTAGCCTGACGGCGGCGGATCCGGCTTGGAAGAGCAAGCCGGCCGCGCAGTGGACCGAAGAGGACGTGAAGCAGATCCTCGCTACGTCACCCTGGGTGAGGGAAGTTAGGGCCGTCGTGACGCGCCGGCTGACCGAGGAGCAACTTAGGGAAGGCGGACAAATGGGACAACCCGGCGGCGTCGGCAATGAGGGGGTTGACCCAAAGGGCAGCGGGCCGAAAGTTTCGCTGAACGTCTTCTCGGGACCCGGGGGCGATGACCGCAGCCCCCGGTCCCTTCCCCAGCCAATTACATTAAAACTGCGTTGGGAGAGCGCTCTCCCGATTCGGATCGCCGAGTTGAAATCGCACGCAGCCGAGACCCCGTTGGAGGGCGACGGTTATCGCATTGCCGTTTACGGCATTCCTGGCGGCGGCTTCAAGGGCGATCCCAGGGAACTAGGCAAACCTCCGAAGAACCTGGCCGTTTTGAAGCGCGATGGGAAGAAGGACGTGAGGCCGGTTAGCGCCGCGGTGTTCCCGTCGGAGAACGGCGTGGTGGTAGAGTACCTGTTCCCGTTGTCCGCGGAAATCGGCAAGAGGGATGGGCAAGTCCGGTTCGAGGCGCAGATCGGCCGGATTGTGGTCGGCCAAACTTTCGAGCTGAGCGAAATGGAGTTCATGGGCAAGCTGGAACTTTGACGTTGAGGCGCGCGCTGAGAGCCTAAGGAATCGGGACCGGCGCCCCGGGAGCCGCACTGCCAAGAGGGTCGAGATGGGTCTCGACCCGGCAGGCACGAGTGCCTGCGCCACATCGCCACCACAGACAATGTGAAGTTATTATTGCGTCGTTCCTAAGCCCGGGAATTCCGAGAGTCCGCCTACCGCCGGCCGCTTCCGGCTCCACGCAGGATTGCGCGCCCCGCGTCAGACCTCTATAAAGACTATCTATCGAATGCATCTTCTTTTTCATTGGGGCACTTATGCGGCCCTCATGCCATGCACCCTATTCTAGTTCGTGGAGTCACTATGAAGCCTATCATTGCGTCACTAACCCTGATAACCATGTCTAGTGCCTTGTTGCTGACGCTGGCGGGCTGCAACACTGCGCACGGCGACCAGGCAGCCGAAGCGCCGCCGACCGCCAACGTGGTTCTCGCGCCGGACGCAGCGCTTTTTTCGGTGGATCACCCGGAGCAGTTCCCCTTGGCTGCGGCGACCCAGCATCCCACCACGTCGGAGCTGGTGGTGACCGGGACAATCCTTCCCGACGTTTCGCGCAACGTCCCGGTAGTCTCGCTGGCCTCCGGGCGCGTGATGGCCATTCACGCGCGGCTCGGCGACACGGTCCAAAAAGGCCAGTTGCTGCTGACCGTTCGAAGCGATGACGTCTCGGGCGGCTATTCGAACTACCGGATGGCGGTGGCGGATGAGGTTCTCGCCCGGACTCAATACGAGCGCTCCAAGGATCTGTACGTTCACGGCGCTATTGCCCTGAACGATCTGCAGGTAGCGCAAGATACCGAAGACAAGGCCAAGATAGCCGTTGAGACCCTGGCGGAGCATCTCCGGTTGCTGGGCAACGACCCCGATAAGCCGGCATTCATGGTGGATATCTTCGCACCGGTCTCGGGAGTGATTACCGATCAGGAAGTCACCTATGCGGCGGCCATCCAGGCGTTCAATACTCCGAGCCCGTTCACGATATCCGATCTCTCTACCATCTGGGTGGTCTGCGACGTGTACGAGAACGACATGTCCACGGTCAAGATGGGCGATACCGCCGATATTACTCTAAACGCGTATCCCGACCGCAAGTTCAAAGGAACGGTGAGTAATATCGGGTCGATTCTCGATCCCACTATCCGCACGGCCAAGGTTCGAATTGAAGTTCAGAACCCGGGTTTTATGCGGCTGGGCATGTTCGTGAGGGCCACCTTCCGCGGTCAAACCAGGGAGATGCATACCATTGTTCCGGCATCCGCCATCATGCACATGCACGATCGGGATTTCGTCTACATTCCCGCGCCCGGCAGTAAGTTTCGCCGGCTCGAAGTGATTGGCGGAGATCTTCTGGCCGATGACGGGAACATGCAGGAAGTCAAGTCAGGGCTGCAACCGGGACAACAAGTCGTCACTAACGCGCTGGTCCTGGACCACGTGCTCGCTCAATAACAGGAACCCAGAATGATTCGCGCTCTTGTAGACTTCGCGCTTAACAATAAATTCGTGGTGTTGGCGATCGCCGTCTTGTTGCTCGGTTGGGGAGCTATCTCGTTTCACAACCTGCCGGTGGAGGCCTATCCGGACATAGCGGACAACTATGTGACGGTGATTACCCAGTGGGCCGGACGCTCCGCCGAAGAAGTGGAACAGCAGGTGACGATTCCGATCGAAATTCAAATGGCCGGAATGCCCCATATGACCTTTCTGCGTTCCGAGTCGATTTTCGGCCTGTCGTTCGTGATTATGATCTACGACGACACCTCCGTAAACGACTGGAACCGTCAGAAGGTGCTGGAACGGCTGACTCAGGTCAATCTTCCCAACGGCCAGAACCTGCAGCCTCAAATCGGCACGGACTGGAGCACCACGGGGCAAATCTATTGGTACACGCTGCGTAGCTCCAATCCGCAGTACGACCTGATGGAGTTGAGATCGCTCGAAGACTGGGTGCTGCTGAAGCAGTTCAAATCCGTTCCCAACGTGGTGGACGTTTCCGATTTCGGCGGCACGGTGCGAGAGTACCAGGTGCGAGTGGACCCCAACAAGCTGGTGTCTTATGGATTGAGCATCGGCCAGGTGGAGCAGCAGCTTGCCAACAACAACATCAATGCCGGCGGCAGCTTCGTCGAGGAAGGCATGCAGCAAATGAACGTTCGCGCGCTGGGGCTTTTCAGCACGGTGAACGACATTGAGCAGACCATGCTGAAGACCCAGGCCGGCACCGCGCTTCGGGTGAAGGATATCGCGCTGGTGGCGCAGGGGCCCAAGATCCGGCTGGGCCACATGGCTAGAGCCAACCACATGGAAGACGGGCGCATCATCGACGAGCCGGATGTTATTCAGGGCGGCGTGCTGATGCGCAAAGGCGCCGAGGAGGAGCCCACACTCGACGCGATTCACAAGAAAGTCTACGAGTTGAACCACGGCATTCTGCCTCCCGGCGTGGAGGTGGTGCCCATGTTAGACCGCACCGATCTGCTGCATTTCACCTTGCACACAGTGATGCACAACCTGATTGAAGGCATGCTGCTGGTGAGCGTCATCCTGTTTCTCTTCCTGCTGAATGCGCGGGCCGCGCTTATTGTTGCCCTGACGATTCCGTTCTCGCTGCTGTTTGCCTCCATCTGGCTGGACTTGGCCCACATTCCGGCTAACCTTCTTTCGCTGGGTGCACTGGATTTCGGAATGGTGGTGGATGGCGCCGTGGTCATGGTGGAAAACATCATCCGGCACCTGAACAAGGATCGCCGCGGCGCCCCCGGACCTCCAAAAACCGTCGCGGAAGTCATCCGCGAAGCTTGCCATGAAGTGCAACGGCCGGTCTTTTACGCTATCGCCATTATCATCACCGCCTATCTGCCGATCTTCACGCTGCAACGCGTAGAGGGCCGCTTATTCAGGCCAATGGCCTGGACGGTAGCTTTGGCTCTTCTCGGCGCTATGACGTTTTCGATTCTTATCGCACCGGTGCTGGCAGCCACCTTCTTCCGCAAGGGCGTTCGGGAACGGCACAACGTGGTTCTGGAGTTCCTGGTGGAACAGTACCGAAGGCGGTTGCGCTGGGCCGTGCGACATCGCTGGATTGTGGCATGCGTTGCTTTGATATCGTTGTCGGGAACGGTTTATCTGGGCTTTGGCGGCGTGATTGGCGCGGAATTCCTGCCCCATCTGGATGAAGGCGCCATTTGGGCGCGCGGCACTCTGGCGAACAGCACCAGTCTTTCGGAGGGCGAGAAATTCACTAACCAGTGCCGCTATGTTTTCGCGTCGTTCCCGGAGGTGAAAACGGTGGTGTCGCAGGTGGGCCGGCCCGACGATGGAACCGACACCGGAGGATTTTCCAATACAGAGTATTTCGTCGACCTGAAGCCACACGAGCAATGGCGCCCCATATTTCATAAGAGCAAAGAGGAACTGATCGCCGCCATGAACCGCGCCCTGGAGAAATACCCGGGGGCGGACTGGAACTTTTCGCAGCCGATTGAAGACAACGTCGGAGAAACCATGACGGGAACCAAGGGCTCGCTGGCGCTCAAGATTTTCGGAGATGACTTGAAGGTTCTCGAGCAGAAGGGCGAAGAGGTCACGGCCGTCATGTCGGGGATCCCGGGAATGCATGACGTCAAGCTCTTACGAGATTTCGGCCAACCAAATCTCAACTTAACCATCGACCGCCGGCTGGCGGCTCGTTTCGGAATCAACGTGACAGACATACAAGACGCCATCCAGACGGCCGTGGGCGGGAATGCGGTGAGCCAGGTACTGATCGGCGAGCAGCGGTACGACGTGGCGGTGCGCTACCAGGAGCCATATCGCAATACGGCGCGGGCCATTACGAGCGTTCGCCTGCTGTCCCCTTCCGGAGAACGGGTCTCTCTGGCGCAGCTGACTCATGTCGAGGTCAAGGACGGCGCATACGATATATACCGGGAAGGCAACAGCCGCTATATAGCAGTCACTTTCAACGTACGAGGCCGCGATCTGGGGACTACGGTCGGGGATGCGGCCAAGCTGATCAAGGAGAAGGTGAAGCTGCCGCCGGGCTATAGTGTCGATTGGTCGGGTGAGTACGAGAGCGAAAAGCGGGCGGAAGCGCGGCTGGCCCTCGTGGTTCCGCTGACCGTCCTGGTCATCTTCATCATTCTCTATACAATGTTCCGCTCTTACAAATGGGCGCTGCTGATTCTGCTGAACGTCGGTTTGGCGCGCGTGGGCGGCTTCCTGGCTCTCATGATTACGGGCACTTATCTGAGCGTGTCCTCAGGGGTAGGCATGTTAGCGCTCTTTGGCGTGTCGGTGCAAACCGGCGTCATCATGGTGGAGTACATTAACCAGCGCCGGGCCAGAGGCCATTCGATTGAGGATTCCGCGGTGGAAGGCGCGGTGCTGAGACTGCGTCCCATTATGATGACGATGCTGGTGGCGACGCTGGGACTGCTACCGGCGGCGCTCTCGCACGACATCGGGTCCGACTCCCAACGGCCCTTCGCGATTGTCATCGTCGGCGGCCTGATTTCCGACTTACTGCTGAGTATTGTCCTGCTGCCCACGTTTTATGTCTGGATCGCGCGGGACGGCGATCAACTTCCCGCACCGGAGGGNNTTCGCCCAGGCGCCGGTGCGCCTCACTCTGGATCAGGCCATCGACCTGGCGCTCAAGCATAACCATACCTTGCAAGCGGCGCGCACTCAAATCCAACAGAACCAGGCGGCGGAAGTTACCGCCAACTTACGTCCGAATCCGAC
>PLRZ01000679.1:0-227 GCA_003164075.1 Bryobacterales bacterium
GAACGAGGTTAGGCGGATCCTTAACGGGCTGTGACGGTACACGTTCCATCTTGATGACCATTCTACCGCTACTCGGATGCAGGCAGAGGCTGAGTCGCGCCCTTACTGTTCCACCGATACCACGCGCGAATCGACGGTGAATTTCTTGAAGCCGCTATAAGTCAGATCGAGTTCTCCCGTATAGCCTTTCACCAGCATCACCCGCGCCGATCCGGCCACCAGAATGC
>PLRZ01000679.1:328-697 GCA_003164075.1 Bryobacterales bacterium
CCCTCGATGTTCTCGTCGGGAGCCATGCGCAGAGAGAAGGCGTCCGGGATCTCGTGCAAGGGCTCGTGCTGCTTCTCTTCCTTGCGGCGCCAGTCGGCAATCCGCTGCTGCTTCTGCGCCTCGGTCTCATGGCGCCGGTCTTCGATGCTCCTGCGCAGCCTCTCTTCTTCCTTGGCCTGNNCCCTCCAGCAGCGTCACATCGTAGGTATTGCTGTCGCGGACCTTCACGGTGGCGCCGTCACGGGTCCGCAATTCCTGGTGCTCGATGTAGGTATAGTTCCGCGCCAGGGCCGCCGAGGCCGAGTCCTCCGCCAGCGCGCGGCGCATGATCCCGGCGGCGTCCTGCGCTGCCACCAGCGCCGGCAGACA
>PLRZ01000679.1:798-15823 GCA_003164075.1 Bryobacterales bacterium
GGCATGTCCGGCACTTCGCCCGCGGCATTGCGGTACCCCACGCAGACCGGGATGGTGTCGAACTCGTCCAGCACGTCGAGCTTGGTCACCACGATGCTGTCGAAGCCGTTGATAGCCGCGGTATAGCGCAGCAGCGGCACGTCGAACCAGCCGCAGCGCCGCGGCCGTCCCGTCACCGCGCCGTATTCCTTGCCGCGCGCGCGAATCTGCTCGCCCTTAGCGTCCAGCGCCTCGGTGGGAAACGGTCCGCCGCCCACGCGCGTGATGTACGCCTTGGAAACTCCCAGGACCCCGTTGATGCGGGTGGGCGGGACTCCCGTACCGGTACAGGCGCCGCCGGCGCTGGCGTTGGAGGAAGTCACGAAGGGGTACGTGCCATGGTCGATGTCGAGCATGGTGCCCTGGGCGCCCTCGAACAGCACGCTCCTGCCGTCGCGGATGGCTTGATTCAAAAACCAGGCGGTATCGCGCACCAGCGGGCGGATGCGTTCCGCAAAGCCTTCATAGCCGGCGCGGATGGCAGGCAGATCGAGTTCCTCGTAGATGCCCAGCGCTTTGGCGATGGCGACTTTTTCCGCCATGACGGAGTCGTATTGGGCGCGGAAGAAATCGCGATTCAGGAGGTCGGCCACGCGGATGCCGCGGCGGGCGATTTTATCCTCATAGCAGGGTCCGATCCCGCGCGAGGTGGTTCCGATGGAGATCCGTCCGGGCCGCGCTTCGGACATTTTCTCCATCATGCGATGGGCCGGAAACAGCACGTGCGCGCGATTGCTGATCAGAAGCCGGCCCGTGACCGGCACGCCGGCCGCTTCCAGGGCGTCGATTTCGGAGAGCAGCGCCGCCGGATCGATGACCAGTCCATTGCCGATGACGGCCTGTTTACCGGGCCGCAGGATTCCGCTCGGAATCAACTTCAGGACGAACTTCTTGTCGCCGATAAACACGGTGTGGCCGGCATTGTGTCCGCCCTGATAGCGCGCCACAATGTCGAAGCGGTCGGAGAAAAGATCGACAATCTTGCCTTTACCCTCGTCTCCCCATTGGGATCCCAGGATGATAACGTTTCCCATTTTAGTCAAACCCATTCATTCTACCGTGTTTGGGAGGACTGAAGGGGCGGTTGTTTGAAATCGGGTGCGTAACCGTCTTGGGGATTCATGCGTATTCAGCCCCCTAACGCTCCCTAACGGGGTGCCCTCTGGGCCCGGCTCTGTTTTGGGGCATCGCTTGTTTGTAAGCAGTTACAGAGCCGCGACCGTAAGGGAGCGTTAGGCGCGCGCCGATTCCCCCGAAACGGTTACGCGCCCTTTGAAAACGGGTGCGTATTCCGCGCCTGAGCCACGAAATCCCCAGGTCGGTTAAGCCCTTAACCGGCTAATCCTCGGAGCGGGAGAAGTTGAGAGGCGGACCGGGCGGTTGAGCGCATGCAGAGGCACTCGCAAACAGGTTCCGTCAAATGAAAACCTTTCTTTTCCAGTTGATGTTTTCCCCAATCGGGTCGAAATTCGGCCAGTGTATTTCGAGGTTATGTAGCCTGTCCCCGAAATTACCGCGGCAACGCGTCCCATACGCCGGGGATGGTGGCGCCGCAGTCGGGACACTTGCCTCCCGCTGCCATGCGATTCCGCAAAATGCGGAACCCTCGCCTGGCGATCAGCGTGCCCCCGCACGAAGGGCAGCGGGTGTCTTCGAGAGACTCGGTCCCACCCGGCAGATTGCCGGCGTAGACATAGCGGAGGCCCGCGGCGCGGCCAATCCCCGCGGCGCGAACCAGCGTGCTGGCCGGCGTGTCGTCCGGCCCCTGCATTTTGTAATCCTTGTGGAATGCAGTCACGTGCCACGGGATGTCGCGTGAGATGCCGGCCAGAAATTCCGCCATCCCGCGCAGCCCCTCGTCGGAATCGTTGAAACCGGGGACAACCAGAGTCACTACTTCCAGCCAGATACCCATTTCGTGAATGCGCGCAATGGAATCGAGGATGGGCGCGATCCGTCCGCCTAACTCGCGGTAGTGCCGGCTGTCGAAGCTCTTTAAGTCGACTTTATATAAGTCGATCCAGGGCCGAAGATACTCCAATACCTCAGGAGTAGCATTTCCGTTGGAGACGAATCCCGTGGCCAGGCCGGCCTGGCGGGCCGCGCGGAACACCGCGACCGCCCATTCGGCGGTGATCAGCGGCTCGTTGTAAGTGCTCACCACGCTGGTGGCGCCCTGGCGTTGCGCCAGAGTCACCAGTTCCTCGGGCGTTGTGGTGCGAAACTCCACGGCGGAGCCGAAATCGCGCAGCGCCTGCGAAGTTACCCAGTTTTGGCAGTAGCCGCAATGCAGATCGCAGCCGAGCATCCCCATGCTGAGGGCGCGCGTCCCCGGAAGAGCGTGGAAAAAGGGCTTCTTCTCGATGGGATCGCAAAAGACCGAATTCACGTACCCAAAGGGCGCGAACAGTCTTCCGTTGCGGTTGTAACGGACCTTACAGACGCCGGCGAAGCCCGGTGGGATGGGGCAGCGATGGCCGCAGGCAAAGCACTCCACCCGATTGCGATCCAGCGGCCGGTAAAGGTCCGCTGGGCGTGTCTGCCGGGCGAGTTGGTCCGCCAGCGTCTCCATGAAAAATCCCGAGGTTGGACTCTGAAATCATTATAGCGTTCCGATGGTAGAGGCGGCGATGCGAGCCGCCCCGGACGGCTAGTGGAGGGAAGGCGGCTGAACCGCCGCGTTGGACGGGCTGGACCAAATCTGCCGCTTGAGCGGTTGGAACACGTCCTGAATAAACCGGATGGCATGTTCTTCCGCCTGGGCGTCCACTCTCCCGTCAATTTCCGCCATCACGCGGACCAGCACTTCGTCGCTCCGGTGGTAGCGCAACGAGTCGTAGATCAAGTAGAACTTCGAAAGGTACTCGTTGGCCGTCACGCGGTGCGGGTTTTCGTACCAGTACAGCACCAGCCTGCGCTGCTCTTCGTGGCTTACCACGTACCGGTTCACCGGAATCGGGGCGGGCTGGCCGGGTACTCTTATGGAGATGATACGGGAACTCTCTTCCGTCCAGCCGTTGCCAGGCAGGCAGACCTTCGGCGAGTGCGGCGTGACGCCCGCCCGCTGCGATTTAAAGAAGGCAACGAAAAGCTCCACGTTGCTCGGGCCTGCATAGTCGCGCGTCAAGGTATCGTCGGCTTTGAGAAGGTCTCGCGTGTAATCGTCGATGGGCATCTGCCGGACCATGGTCCACTGACCCACGTGGTTGGCAAACTGCTCCAGCGGCGGTGGCGCAGGGATGAATTCCTTGGTCGGAATGGCATAAAACAGGCCGATTTCCACTACCAGCACGACGGTCACCGCCAGCGCCGGCTTGTTGCGCAAGAAATGGAACATGGAACGCGTTTTTTCCTCAGGCATGAGACCGCCTTCCCAACCAGGTCAACAACCGGTGGAAACCGAGCAAAGCCATCAGTTCGAACATGAAGATCACCCAGCCCTCAAAAGCGTGATAGGCTCCTTCGGCGATATCCGGCTTGTATTGGGTAAGCACTCCGGTCAGAGTAATACGGGCGGCGTTGCACGCGATGGCGATCGGCACGGTCGACACAAACAAGGCAATCTTCACCCATAACTTCGTTTCGAAAAGGCGGCCGTATGCCACCGACAGAAACGTGAGGGACAGAAGCGAACGAATGCCGCTGCAAGCTTCCACTATCTCCAGCCGCTTGTCGGCCAACTGCAGCACATTTCCGTCCCGGTACACGGGAATCCCCAAAATCTCCAACCCCCAGGTGGCCACCTGACTGGCCAGAATCTGTAACGGAAACGTGATCTGCTGGTACACGAAAAGCGGAATGCGAATCATGAATAGCAGCAGAAACAGGGGAAACACCAGCGTGCGGACCACTGCCGTACCGGCGATCGTCCAGAGCACGCCCAGCACGGCAATCAGAAAAGCCGTCCGCGCCAGGAAAAAGTCTGCGCCCAAAAAGCCAAGCAGCATCTGGCACATGCCCCACACCACCAACGCCAGAGCGGGCCAACAAGGTTTGACGGGAGCCGCCAGAATTCGTTCCCGATCGAGCCACACGACATATCCCGCGACGAACGGCACGAAGAACGCATAACCCATGTTTTCGTCGTACATCCACTCCGATACCATGGGCGTGAGCACCGGAAAAAACAGTACGATCAACAGCACCAGAAAGAAGAGAATCGCGGGCAACGGCAGTTCGAGCTTGGGCTGGCCCGTGGCCGAGACAGCACCCACCTCCGCCGCCACCGGGTTACTAGAATCCATACGCCCTACCAGTCTACTACAGCTCTTTTGAAGCTTTAGTCCTAGTATGGGGCAGTGCCCCAACCGCCAGTACCCATTGGCACGGGTCCGCTGGGGTTACGGAGACATCGCCGCAGGCATTGCATTAAATTATTGATTGGAATACCATTTGTTGCATGGCGTCGCCCTCCAAAAGTCGTCCTTTCTATGCGTCCGTATGGTTCAATCTGGCGGCCACGGGAGTTGCGGTGCTGGCGCTATTCCTCACGGTTTCGAACCTGAACCTGGTACCTTTAGACTCTCCGCGGGCTATCGGACAGGTTGGAGTAGTCGCCTTGGCGGCATATTGGGCATTTGTTTTTCCAAGATTGCGCAAGATCGGCGCCGGGGAAAACAAAGCCGATCCCAATCCGCCCCGGCGGTAAAGGATTACGCCGGCGCCTGGCCGCCGGTTTCGTGCTCTGAGAGCAGTTTCTCAAAGTGAGCGATAGTCGGCCCCAATCCCTCTTTGAGGGACACGGCAGGGTGCCAACCAAGTCTTTCCCGGGCCAGCGAGATGTCCGGTTGGCGCTGCGTGGGGTCATCCTGGGGGAGCGGACGGTGAACTATTTCCGATCGCGAGCCGGTCAGCGCCACCACCAGATCCGCCAGTTCGCGGATAGTGAACTCGTCCGGATTGCCAATATTAACCGGGCCCGTCAACCCCTCGGCATTCATCAGACGCAAGACGCCATCCACCAGGTCCGACACGTAGCAGAACGAACGTGTTTGCGTGCCGTCCCCATAAATCGTGATCGGCTGGTTGCGCAGCGCCTGCACAATGAAATTGCTCACTACGCGCCCGTCATTGAGCGCCATGCGCGGTCCATACGTGTTGAATATGCGCACGATGCGGATCTCGACTCCGTTCTGCCGATGGTAATCCATCATGAGCGTTTCAGCCACGCGCTTGCCCTCGTCGTAGCAACTGCGCGGACCGATCGGATTCACGTGTCCCCAGTACGACTCTTTCTGGGGGTGAATTTTGGGGTCGCCATACACCTCCGAGGTTGACGCCTGCAGGATGCGCGCCCTCAGCCGCTTGGCCAGGCCCAACATGTTGATGGTGCCCATCACATTGGTTTTCACGGTTTTCACGGGATTGTATTGATAGTGCACCGGAGAAGCGGGACAGGCGAAATTGTAGATCTGGTCGACCTCCAGCAGGATCGGATGGACAACGTCATGGCGAACGATCTCAAATCGCGGATCGGGGACAAGATGGAAGATATTGCGCTTGGAACCGGTGAAGAAGTTGTCGAGGCAGATGACTTCCGCGCCGGAAGCCAGGAGCCGGTCGCACAGATGGCTGCCCAAAAAGCCCGCCCCGCCGGTGACCAGGATACGTTTTCGAGATTCTATCATAAGAAGGTGTCGGAAAATAGGAGTAGTTTCGCCAAGCCCTTGGGTATGCCGCAGCCGCTACAGTTGCTCGCAGTGAAAACGCGGCTCCCGCCCAACTCCCAGTGTATACCGTGAGTTCCCCGGCGCTGGACGCAGAATCCTGGCCGTGCGTGCTCTACCGATCCGGGGGGAAACCGTCAACGCTTCCCTCACCATCCCGTAAGGGTACTGGAACCATAAGTTCGACATACTACTCGGCGCAGGTCAAAACACCCGGCCAGAGGAGCAGGATGTTACCAGTACCGGTTATAGTCGCGAAGATGCCCTCCGCGCTCCGCGCGTTCTTTCGCCATTGGCTGCCGCCTGACTTAGAAGCTTCCATCGCTATGTTCAGAGCTCCTGATGTCGCCCCGCAATTTCAGCCCGGCGGGGAAAATGGGCTGAGCCATTCCTTTCGATGGCGAGAGCTTTGCGGGTGGGCAGGCGAGCACCGCCTGCCCCACCTGCGGGCCAGTAGGAACCGGCACTTTCTGGTACCCTTTGAGGAGGCCGTGCGGATCGCCGTCATCATTCCCGCGTACAATAACGCTCACTATCTACGCGAGTGCCTGGACAGCGTTCTTGGCCAGACCTGCCCGGTTTCCGAAGTAATCGTCGTGGATGACGGGTCTTTAGACAACACAAGGGAGGTGGTTGAGTCCTACCCCGGCCCGGTGCGCTATTTCCGGCAAGAGAACGCCGGGGCGCCCAGCGCACGCAATGCCGGCGTGCGGCAGACCTCGTCGCCTTGGATCGCGTTTCTTGACGCCGACGACCGATGGGACCCGCGCAAGATCGAGCTGCAGGTGAAGGCCCTGGAGGCGAATCCGGGGGCTATCCTCTGCTACACGGCCGTTCGCCTCTTCAGTGCCGAGGGCGACGGGGGAGTCCTCCGTGCCACGCCCGTAGACCGGCTCTGGCCGGCCATGCGTTACGCCAATGGGATCGCCCTTTCGACCGTGATGATGCGTCGGGATGCCTTTGCAGCGGCCGGCGGTTTCGATGAGAAGCTGCCCCCCTGTGAAGACTGGGATTTGTGGTTTCGGCTGGGCCCCGGCTGCCCCATGGCGGCCGTGGAGGAACCTGTCACTCTATACCGGTTGACTCCCACCAGCATATCCAGGAACATCGACCTGATGCTGTCTGCCGTGAACAGAATGCTGGCGACCAGCCTTCTCAAAGACCTCAGGGGGTGGGAGCGCTGGTCGTGGAGGCGGCGGGCGTGGAGCGCGGAACTGTCGCGAAGCGCCATTACGGCACGCGAGACCGGCGATCCGCGAGCCCTTTCCCTGCTGCTCCGTTCGCTCGCAACCTGGCCTTCTCCGTGGTTTCTTCCGAAACGCTGGCAATCCCTTCCGGTCTATCTGCTCCGCGGGCGTGAGGGCAAGCGCCGGCAGGGTGGCAGCGCTCCATGCGCCCATTGACTGGCGGGGGACTACCTGCGATACTCTTCGCTTGGCTCACCTGAGCGCACTGACTGCATACCTGCCCATCCTCGCATTGTGGTGCGCCGTGTGCTGTACCGTGACCCTGGTGCTTCGAGAGCTCGGACTCGGATGCCTGAAAAAGTACCCCCTGACGGCGCTGGTCCTGTTTCTGTCGCTTGCCAGTTTCCCCGCCGCCGGCTTAGTCAAGCTCTCCCGCCCCTATCGGGCGCGAATTCTGAGCCTGATTCGCCGGGATAAGAGTCCGGCGATCCTGGGGCTGGGGTGTCCGTTCTTTCCGCCGGATAACATTTGGAACAGGCGTGCCCTGGACTTGCCGGTCGACGTTCATTCCCAGGCGTACATCGACAGTATGGGGCCCGGCGACAAACTTCACGCCGACTTCGGGGGCGGAGGCGGCTATCGGTATGTCGTTTCGGACGGGAGCGAACCGGCGGCCGAGATGGCCATTGACGCCGCCGGGGAGAGCGACCGTGGGCCGTACCGGTTACCCGACAACGCACCCATTGAGGAGGGGTCGGAGGGACATGTGCTGGTCCTCGATTCCGGCCGCTGCCTGATGTACGAGCTCTTCGGCGCGGCTCATACCGGACCGCATCAGTGGTCGGCGGGTTCTGCCGCCATATTCGACCTCCGTTCCAACCGGTTGCGGCCAGCCGGGTGGACGGCTGCCGACGCCGCGGGAATGTCCGTACTGGTCGGGTTGGCCCGCTACGATGAGGTCGAGGCAGGCCATATCGGCCACGCTCTGCGATTCACCACTCGCCGCACCCGGCGAACGTACGTGTGGCCCGCCCGGCACTTCGCTTCGAGCTCAAGCGACCCGAACCTTCCACCCATGGGCCAGCGCTTCCGGTTGCGGGCCGGCGTCGACATCAGCCGGTTCAGCCCACAGACGCGCGTGATTCTGACGGCGCTGAAGGAGTACGGCATGATCCTCGCGGACAACGGAGGCAACTGGTACATCTCGGGGAGTCACGATAGCCGGTGGGCGGCAGCGGTCTCACGCGAGCTGGCCACATTGCATGGCATAGACCTCGAAGCGGTGGACCAGTCGGGCCTGATGCTCGACCCTGATTCGGGCCAAGCCCGGCAGTGATCCGCGCGTGACTTCAGAACTCCTGATGTCGCCCCGCAATTTCAAACTGGCGGGGAAAATGGGCTGAGNNAAATTCCACGACATCAGGAGTTCCGGACTTACTTCCGACTGTAAGTCAGCCCGAAGCCGAACTTAAACAGCGGGTCGTCCATGTCGAAGGGAACATCGGCGGCCTGCGCCATTACCGAGGGCATGTCGCTCGGCAGATCGAACGGCAGCTTTCCGCTGGGCGAATGCCTGCCGAAAATCACGTCGAGCAGCGCGGCGTCGCTGGCGCCGAATGCCGCCAGGACCGCGGGGACGCTGTCGATGAACTCGGTCAGGATGACCGGCTTGTCCATGTTGACCACCACTACCGTGGGCGTGCCGGAGGCTGCCAGTTTGCGGATGGAATCGAGCACCTGCCAGTTGGCCGCGTTGCCGTAGGCCAGCGTGACACCGTATGTAGACACCGGAGGAGCAGGCGCCGGAGTGGCCCCGCCGCGCCCGCCACCGCCGCCCGCGAAGGCGCCGCCATATGGGTATGTGGTCGAAGGACTGGCCACCCGGATGATGGCGAGATCGGCGCTTTTGGGGTCGTCCACTACCGTGCCGTAGCGAGCCGCAACGTCGCGATTGACGCCGTCCACGTAGATCTTGCGATTCGCCGCCACGGGCAATACGTTATTGGCATTCTTGAGAAGCACGGTCGATTTCACTTGCGCCGCGAGGCCAGCCTCCAGGAACTTGGCGCTCGCCACGGTGTTCTTCGCGACATCGGGATCGACATACGGGTTTTCGAACAGGCCCATCCGGAACATGGGCCGCAGAATCCGCCGCACCGACGCATCGATCAGGGCCATGGGGATGCCGCCGTCTTTGGCGCTCGCCAGGATGTACTTGGGATCGTTATCGCCGCCGATCTGGTCTACGCCCGCCAGCACGATGGCCTTCTGGCGGTCCTTCTCCGAAAGCTTCTCCACACCCCAGGGCATGTTGCGAAGCCAGTCGGTAACCACCACTCCCTGGAAACCGAGCTTCTCGCGCAGCAGGTTCGTAATCATCGCCTTGGAGAAGTTGATTCCGACCGTGTCTTTACCCACGGGGATGAAATAACCGCCCATGATGCCGCCGGTTCCGGCCTCGAAGGCAGCCTTGAAGGGGATTAGATGATAGTCGAAGTTATTGCCCGGATAGATGGTCCACTTACCGTATGAGTTATGCCCATCGTACCCGTCTTTGACCGGACCGTCGCCCGGGAAATGCTTGGTGACCGTCATGACGCTGTCGGGTCCGAGTTGCTTGCCCTGAAAGCCTTCCACGAAGGCCTTAATCAGGGTGGCGTTCAGATTGGCGTCTTCGCCGAAAGTGCCGCCGATGCGGTTCCATCGCGGCTCGGTGGTGGTGTCCGCCATGGGGCCGAGCAACACGCGGATTCCGAGGGCGCGCAGTTCCTGAGCGGCGATCTGGCCAAACTGGCGCACCAGTTCCGGATCGCGCGCGGCGGCCAGGCCGAGCTGATCGGGCCACTGCGAGATCGCCGGCTTGGCATCGGGAGCGCCGCGCCCGGGGCCGTTCCGCGGATCGGTGCTGAACACCAGCGGGATTCCCAGCCTTGACGCTTCGGCCATCTCCTGTAAGCCGTTGTGGAACTTTGCGGTGACGTCCGGAGCCTCGCCGGCATTGGGGCGCACCAGAATCCAGCGGACGCTGCGATCCACGATCAGCTCGCTGGGATTGGCGTTGCCCATGGGCTCCACGTTGTTCTGGTTCGCGCGCCCTTGAAACGCGCGGTTCGCGTTCTCCGCCGGGGCTCCGCGCCCGCCGCCGCGTCCACCGGCGGCCGGCAAGCCGAGCACCTCGCCATTCGGACCGGTAAAGCCGGAAAGGGACGAGTGGATCATCAGGCCGGCCTTCTCTTCGAGGGTCAGTTTGGAGAGCAAGTCGGCGACACGCTGTTCCACGGGCAGGCGCCAATCTTCATACGGGTCGAGCTTGGCATTCTTATTCAGGTCGCGGAACCGCAGGCCGTCCACGGTGAGCACCTGGGCCTTGCGCGCTTCGATCTTGGGCTGAGATGTTGCCGCTGAGGTGGCGCCGGGATGAACGCCCAGCGCAATGACCGCGGCAGTCAACAGGGATGACGCGAGAACAGTAGTCTTACTCATGACGGTGAAACGATTCTAGCGCCGCTCGCGAGGCCCTGGCGACGGCCTTGTCGGATCCTGTCTTAATGCCGAGGTCGATGGTGGTTCGGCAGTCCGCATGCACTTCGCGGTAGATGGCCCCCTTGATGACTACGTTCTTCACGCAAGCCGGGGCGAGAGAGACGCTCAGGCCGGCAGCGACCAGGCGCCTGGAGCGGGCCATCCGTCTGTACGAGTCGCTGGGCTTCCGGCATCTTCCGGCCGATCGGACGGTCCCTGCTTCATACGCGCGTTCCGGCGTCTCCATGGAAGTGCACATTGAGAACCGCCAAAACCCAACGCTCGGTTGAAGATGCAGCGAAGGAACGGCGAAAATACACGACGCCGCCCACCCGCGTCTTCATCACCTTTGGTGGCCCGCAGGGCCATGGGCACTCCTTAGGGCCTGTGTGGAAATAACCTCTTCAATCGCCACCTAACGCTCCCTNNACGGTCGCGGCTCGGTACGCGCGGCTCGGACGCGTTCAGAGCCGGGCCCAGCGGCACCCCGCGAGAGATGCTGTTTTCCGACGGGCACTTACTTACTCCAGACGCCCCAAAATGAGAGTGTGGCGGCGCCCGGAATTGGCGTGAGCGCGGCAGCCTTGCACGTCCACCAGGAACCCGGCGCGAGTGAGGAGCTTTTCGAATGCGGGATCGGGCGCCGCGGACCAGAAGGCTACCGCACCCTCCGGCCGCAACGCCGCGCGAATCAGTTTCAGTCCGGCGGAATCGTAGAGCCGATCATTGCCCTCCGCGCTCAACGCCACTGGTCCGTTATCGACATCCAGAACGATGCTGTCGAAGCCGCCCCGCTCCGCGCGGATCACGCCGGCAACGTCCTGCTGCCGGACGACGACTCGAGGATCGGCCATGGCACGGGCCGCCAACGGGAAGGCCGGGTCGCGGTTCCAGGCGATGACGGCGGCCAGGATCTCGGCCACGACTACGCTGGCGTCAGGCGCGAGTTCCGCAAGCGCCGCTTGCAGAGTAAACCCGAAGCCCAGACCGCCGATCAGCACCCGCGCGCCGGGCTTGGCTTTCAAATGCGCGCACGCCAGTTGCGCCAGTTTCTCTTCGGAACCGTGCTGGCGGGTGGACATGAGCGCCACGCCGTCCACACGGATGGTGTAACTCCCGTCGTGCTCCTGGAGCGAGATGGTTTTCCCGCCGGGAGTGAGCGCCCGGTCGACCTCGTTCCACTGCTTCACGAGTGGTATTGCCGGGTCTGCTCGTCCCAGAAGATCTTCCGATTGCGGCGGAAGGAGAGCGTGGCGAGGTGTCCGGAGATGGCCGCGCGCTGGCCGGCGTCGAGCGGCGCGACGACCGTTTCGCGACCGCGTACGGCCTCGAAGAAGTTGTGAATGTGCTCCTCCACGGCCTTGGCGTCGTTGCCCGGCAGCGAGATGCCGAGTTCCTTGCGAGCGGCCACGCGCTGCGGAGCTTTGCCGCCCAGCTTTTCCGGGTAGAAGTTCAGGGACTGGCGATTCAGCACCTCGATGGTGCCCTCGTTGCCCATGAACTGTTCGCCGTAACCGTAATGGTCGTTACCGAAATAGCAACTATAGTTGAGGTGGAAACCGCCGGGATATTCATAGATGGCGCTCATGGTATCGGGCACCTCGCGGTCGTCATGGGTCCAGCGCAGGATGGCTCCGCCGGCCATGCAGGCTTGCGGGGCCGGCTTGCCGAGCACGAATTGCGCGATATCGGTCTGGTGCACGAGAAGGTCTGTGGAGATGCCGCCGGAGTAATCCCAGTAGAGCCGCCATTGATAGAAGCGCGCCTTGCTGAAGGGCCGTTTGGGGGCGTTCCCTAAGAAACGAAGCCAATCGGTATTCTGCTCGTTGGCATCGGCCGGGATGGCGTAGCGCCACGCCGGCGCATCTTCGAGCGAGTTCCGATACCAGAAGGCGCGGGTGTAGTGGACCTCACCTATCATGCCGGCGGCCACCATTTCCTTGGCTTTGACGTAGAGCGAGTTACTGCGATTCTGGGTGCCCACCTGGACCACCTGTTTGGAATTCGCGGCGGCCTGCAGGACCTTTTCGCCTTCCTCGATGGTGTGGGCCAGCGGCTTCTCGGTGTACACGTGCTTGCCGGCGGCGAGGGCGTCGATCAGCATGGTGGCGTGGAGATGCTCGGGCGTGGCGATGAAGACGGCGTCGATGCTCTTGTCGCGCAGGAGATCCCGATAGTCGGCGTACGGCTTGGGGGTATTGCCGCCCAAGGTCTGTATGCGGACGCCGGCCTTGGCCAGGTTCCCGGTGTAGGCGTCGCAGATGGCCGCGACGGTGGCTGTCTCCTTGCTGCGGGCGTAGAGGCGCTCCAGCAGGTAGCTTCCGCGGATGCCGAGGCCGATCATGCCGACGGCGATCTTGTCGTTGGCCGCTACGGCTTTGGCCGCGAAGGGCGCCGCGAGCGCGACGGCGGCGCTGCTGCCAAGGAACTTTCGCCGGCTGACGTCTCCCGGTCCAGGGTTGTAATCCACTTTCGTTTCACCTTCTTTCACTATCAATATATCTCGGAGCGGGCTCGGGGCTGGCTGCTTCGGGGCACAGGCGCGGAATACGCTCCCTAACGGGGTGCCCTCTGGGCCCGGCTCTGTAACGAGTGTTCGCATGTTTGCAATTCGCCTTTTTCACTGGGCGAGGGGGACGGCGGGGCTTCGACAGGGTTTGCGGGGGTGGTTTGAGGAACGAAGCCATTTGCTGGGATAACTGGTTGATTCCGTCGGGCGGGCGGGTCCGGTTGGGGAGCCGGATCGGGGGCTTCGGCCTGGAGGCGCTGGAGATCCTGGAGGGCGTTGCGGTAGTTGCGCTGGGCGGTGTCGATGCGGCGTTGGAGGCGGGTGAACTGGTTGGAGTTTTCACAGTAGGACTGGCCGAGGGTGATTTCGTCGTTGGGTTTGAAGGCGGAAAGCGAGCCTTCCTCCCAAAGTTGGGCTTCGACGATGCGGAAACGGCGGAGGAGCCAATCGGCGTCGATGAGGGTGTCGACGAGCATGCGCTGTTCGGGGGTGGTGGGGTGGAAGCGGTCGTGATATTCGGTTTTGAGGGTTTCGAGGTTGGCGGCTTTTTCGCCGCGGATGACTTGGGATTTGGCGTCGATGCCGGATTTGAGGGCATTCATGCGGGAGGCGGATTTGCCTTCAGGGGAGCGCGGGCCGGTGGAGTTTTGAGAGTTGAGGCGGTTGGCCTCGGTTTGTTTTTGGGATGCCATGACACAGGAGGGTAGCTGGTCGACAAGCGGCGGCTGGCGAGGATGGGCGGTAAGTGGATGAAAGGGCGGGGTGGTGACGGGGAAAATAGTTGTGAATGAAAAAGGTTTGCTCGGTTTCGCGGCGCCGGGAACTCGGGGAAGACGCGATGCCCGATCGCCGCGGAATCGAGTAAACCGTTCGTTGAACTAAACCGCAGTGTGAAGGCCGGTCTTTAATGGGTTTTGCTTTCGGGCTTGGTGGGTGAGGCTGCTCGTTTTGCGGACGTTGACGGCAATTTCCGAATGTCGAATCCCGGGGCTGGCCGGTTTTGATATCGGCCGCGCGCCCCTATTGCGCGCCTGCCCGCCGAAACTATGCGCGAGCCCCGGAATTTGCATGGGCTCACTGGCAGATGGACACACGTCACCGCAGTCCTGCCCCGCAGGGCAGTGGCGAGAATGGCGCTGGTTTGGGAGGCTGGCATCATGAGGAATCTGCTCGCAGCGGGACCGGGCCGTGAGAGGGTGCCCACACTTGCACGCGCGCCAGAATTCCCACACCGCATCGCGGACACAGGTGTTGGGCGAGGCGGTGGACGATTGACTCCGGCAACCGCGGCAGCAGATCGGCGCACGGTGACGCCAGCAGTCGGCGGCATAATTCCAGCTTCGCCGCTCGATGACAGTTCGCCAGCAGTCCGAAATAGCGGATTCGTTGGAAGCCGCGCGGCAGAGAATGCAGCAGAAACTGGCGGATGAACTCTTCGGCTGGAAGAGTCGTCACTTTCGGTCGTTGGGGATGGCGATAGTCTTTCCAGCGGAAAGAAACCAGGCCTTCCTCCAGGGCCACCAGGCGCTGGTTGGAGATAGCCACCCGATGGGTATAACGGCCCAGATATTCCAACACCTGGAGCGGTCCTCCGAAGGGACGTTTGGCATACACTACCCACTCTTTGTTTTCCAGTGGAGCGAGGTGATCGTGAAAGGCAGCCGGATTGGCAAGATTTTCCAGATCGCCGAAGAAGTGCAGCAGACCGTCGGCATGCGCCTGCCGCAGTGCCTTCAAAAACAGGCGGCGGAACAAACGGCTGAGGACGCGTACCGGAAGAAAGAACCCAGGAAGGCAGGCCTTCCACGCCCCCTCCGGGGAGATCCCGCCGCCGGGGACCACGCAGTGCAAGTGAGGATGCAGGTGGAGATTCTGGCCCCACGTATGAAGTACGGCGAAGAAGCCGATTTCCGCGCCCAGATGTTTCGGGTCTCGTGCAATTGTCGGTAGCGTTTCCGATACGTTGCGGAAGAGGAGATCGTAGATCGCTTCCTTGTTGTAGAAAGCGATGCGGGCGATCTCCTCAGGGATCGTGAAGACTACGTGAAAATACTCTACCGGCAACAATTCGGCGGTGCGTTGCTCCAGCCACTTGGCGCGCG
>PLRZ01000083.1 GCA_003164075.1 Bryobacterales bacterium
AGCTGAGCGGCACCGAGGAGCTGGCGCTGCGCATGGATTACTGGGCCGGGCGGGAGCTCCACGTGCCCGATTGGGCGCGCAACGACCGCTACGATATTGAAGCGCGCACGTCGGAGCCTGCGACAAAAGATCAGATGCGGCTGATGATGCAGAGCCTGCTGGCCGAGCGCTTCAAGCTCGCGGTGCACTGGGAGGCGCGCGAAGTTCCCGTGTTCGCTCTGGTGCTGGCGACGCCGGGGACGCCGGGACCGCAGCTCCAGCCGCATCCGGCGAGCGACGATTGCGTGACGACGGCGCTTCCTGAGAACTCTGACAGCAGTGCCAGCGGGGGAGCGCAAGGAACCCATGCCACGACACCGAACGCAGCGCTGCCCATTCCGTGCGGCATGATGGCGCGTTTGCCGGTGAGCGCGCGGGGAGCGCGCCGGTTCGGCGGGCGCAATGTGACGATGAAGATGCTGGCCGAATCCATGCCGTTTCAGACCGGGTTGGCCACGCTCGAGCGGCCGCTCATCGACAAGACCGGGCTTACAGGCGGATTCGACTTCTCGATCGAATGGACGCCTCCAGAAGACATGGGCCAACCGGGAGATGTGGGTTCATTCGGCGCCCCATTTCGCGAGGCGCTGAAGAAACAACTCGGGCTGAAGCTCGAGCCACAGAAGGCGCCGGTAGAGGTGCTGGTCATCGATCACGTGGAGCAGCCGACTGCCAATTAACGTCTCGCAGAGGAGCGGCGCATAAACCCTCGGACAAAGTGCACGGGAACCTTTGCAACAAAGAGGACGTATATCCGTCTTACCGATGTATCCTGCTCAAGGTCGGGAAATCGGCAAGATGCGTCCTTTGGCTTTGCCCCCGCAGGAGAAGAATGAGAATTTTCACAATGAAAACGAAAGTTGAGGGCCGCAATTTGCGGTCAGGCTTGAAAAAGTTGTCTTCGCTGACGGGATGGGCGTCCTTAGCGATCGCATTCGCAATTGCGTCCCAGGCGAATCGCGCCGCGGCGCAGACGCCCGCATCAGCCGTGCAAACCACCGCGCCCGCGGCAAATTCGCCAGCGCCCTCTTCGCCAACAGATATTGCCGGCATCTGGCAGGGAACCCTGCACGCAGGCCGGGATCTTCGGTTGGAGTTGAAGATCACGCAAGCCGCCGCCGGCGGCGAGTACAAGGCGACCTTCTACAGCATCGACCAGGGCGGCCAGGCGATCCCGGTGTCGAAGACGACTTTTCAGGATGGCGCGCTCACTTTCTTGATCGACGTAGTTGGCGGTAAGTACGAAGGCAAGATGAGCGCCGATGGCAAAACGATTACAGGAACATGGACGCAGGGGCCGAATCCGATCCCGCTGGTACTGGCCCGCACCACACCTGATGCGGCGTGGCCGATTCCCGAGCCGGTCAAGCCGATGGCGGCCGATGCGGACCCGGCTCTGGACGTGGCCACCATCAAGCCGAGTCAACCTGGCAGGCAGGGAAAGGGAATAGGATTCCAGGGCACGCACTTCAGGACCATTAACTTCGACGTGAATGACATGATTGCCGTGGCGTATGGGCTTCATGCGAAGCAGATCATTGCCGCGCCCGACTGGCTTGGCACAGATCTTTTCGACATTGACGGCGTGCCTGGCGTACCGGGAAGGCCAAACATCAAGCAGCAGGGCTTGATGCTGCAAAAACTGCTGGCCGACCGGTTCGCGCTGAAGTTTCACCACGAGCAGCGCGAGCTTTCGGTTTATGCCATCCAGGTTGGCGCCGGTGGTCCAAAAATGAAAGTGACCGCGTCGGGGCCGAATGATCAGCAGGGATTTGGATTCCGCGGATTGGGAGACCTGATTGTTATCAACATGAGCATGAAGGAATTTGCAACGTGGATGCAGTCCAGCGTGATGGATAAGCCGGTGGTGGATCAAACGGGGCTGACTGCCAAGTACGACTTCACCTTGAAGTGGACACCCGACGATTCGCAGTTTGCCCAGTTCCGTGGCGCCGTGACAGCGCCGCCTCCGGCAGCAGGCGACAATCCCAATGCGCCGCCCAGTCTCTACACAGCAATGCAGGAGCAGTTGGGGTTGAAGTTTTCGGCGACCAAAGCCATGGACGATGTAATTGTGATCGACCACGTAGAAAAGCCGTCGGCGAATTAATGGCGGTGTCAGGTTTCAGGCGCCGGTGTCAGTAGGCAGACACGTTCGCAGCCGCGACTGGGAATCCGAGCCCGCGGAGAGAGCCGGCTGGGCATCCCGGCGCGAAAAAATGCGAGACGGAGCGAACAAAACGGGGGTTCGCGACGTCTTATCGTTGATATCCTCCTGATGCAAAGCAGGCGTGTTGGTGTGCCTCGGTCGTCTCCCGGCGAATCTAAGGCGCGGCAAATCTCAAGACGGAGTGCATACTACGATGAGCGAAGCTGCACCGCGCCGAGCCGGACGAATCCGCGGATTCGGCATGGTATGCATGTTATTGCTGGTGCTTTGCGCCCTGGCCCAGGCAGCAGCGGCCGCACCACAGGCAACCAATCCCGCACTGCCGCCTTTGCCTGCCGGTCAGGCTACTGCGCCTGCAGGCGACGCAGCCGCCGCGGCCTCGTCCTGGCGCGGCGTGGTCACCTTCGGCGGATTGCCGCTGCCCGGCGCTACCGTCACAGCCACACAAGGGACAAAGACAGAAACCGCCGTCTCCGATGACAGTGGCGCGTTTCAGTTCGACGACCTGGCCGACGGCAAATGGACCATCGACATTCAGATGCAAACCTTCGCGCCGCTTCTCGCTGAGGTAACGATCGCGCCGAGCGTGCCCGCTGCGGCGTATGATCTGAAACTTCTCACCCCCGATCAAATCCAGGCCAGCGCGCAGACCGCGAAGCCGGTTGCGGAAGCGCCGCCTTCCGCGCCCGCAGCAGCGCAGACCCAGCCACCGCAGCCGCCCCAGGGGAAGAAGCCCGCGCAGAGCAACGCGCCCACCGAGATCCCCAAGGCGCCCGAAGAAAACGAGGAAAGCGCCGACGGGCTTCTGGTGCAGGGCAGCGTGAACAACGCGGCCACCTCGCAATACGCCACCAATGCAGCCTTCGGCAATACGCGTTCCGGCAGCAAGGCTCTCTACACCGGCGGGATGCAGGTGAATGAGAGCAACTCCGCGCTCAACGCACGGCAGTATGCGCTCAGCGGAGTTCCCACCGCCAAACCAACTTTTAACCTTTTCACGGGTGTGGCGGCGTTGCAGGGGCCAATCAAGATTCCGCATATTCTGCCGCGCGGGCCGATTTTTTTTCTCGCCTACGTGTGGACACGCAACAGCACCTCTTCGACGTACCCTGGGCTGGTGCCGACGCAAGCTGAAAGAGGGATCGGAACGAACGGCGCGTCGCTCGGATATGCGGATTTGAGCGGGCTCACGAATGCGCAGGGACAGCCGATAACGGTCTACCAGCCGGGAACAAACACCCCGTATGCCAACAACCACATTCCCATGCCCAGCGGCCCGGCGGCGGCACTCCTTGCTTTCTACCCGGCGGCGAATCCAGGCATCCCGAGCGCGTCCGGATATAACTACCAGGCCACGGTCCTCAACGACGTGCATCAGGACGCACTGCAATCGCGCTTCGACAAGAGCGTGGGACGCAAAGACAGTTTCAACGGAAGGTTTGCTTTTCAAAGCACGCGTTCAGACAATGTGAACCTCTTTGGGTTTGTCGATCACACCGGCGTGCTGGGATTGACAACGAATGTCCAGTGGTCGCACCGCCTCAAGCCGCGCGTGTTTTTGTATACCAACTTCAGCTTCAGCCGTCTGCGCTACGAGATGACGCCCAACTTCGCCGGCCGCGTGAACGTGTCGAAACAGGCGAGCATTCAGGCCTGGGACTCGACTAACCCACTAGGCCTGCAGGGTCCCGGCAGCCTTCAGGATTCCGCCGATTGGGGACCACCGGCATTGAACTTTGGCGACGGTACGGTCGGACTGAGCGACGCCAACAGCTCCTTCAATCGCAACCGCAGCGACGATGTTTCGGTTTCTACGCTCATCTACCACGGCAAGCACAACATCTCGGCGGGCGTTGAATTCAACAAGCGCGATTACAACGACGATTTCCAGCAAAATCCGCGCGGCACGTTTAATTTCACGGGCAAGGCGACGCAGGGCGCGTGCACCAACCCATCGATCTGCGGATCGGCGCTGGCGGATTTTCTTCTCGGCATTCCCGATACCAGCGCGATCGCCTTCGGCAACGCGAACAAGTATTTTCGCGAGCCGGTGTACAACGCATACTTCGGCGACGACTGGCGCGTGATGCCGATTCTGACCATCAACGCAGGTCTGCGCTGGGATTTGAGCGCGCCCATCACAGAGTTGCACGGCAACCTGGTGAACCTCGACGTAAACAGTGGCTTTACGGCCGCGCAGCCGGTTGTGGGCAGCAATGTGACCGGCACTCATTTTCCCGCCTCGCTAATTCAGCCGGAGCGGCGCATGATCGAGCCGCGCATCGGCGTCACGTGGCGGCCGATTCCCGCTTCGACCGTGGTCATCAAGGCCGGCTACGGTTTGTATCCAGACACTTCGGTGTATCAGAACGTGATTCTGAATATGGCGCAACAGGCGCCGCTCTCGAAGAGCCTGAGTGTCCAGAACAGCACATCGTGCCCGCTGACGCTGGCCAACGGCTTCACGCCTTGTGCTTCCGTCACCAGCGACACCTTCGGCATCGACCCCAACTTCCGCATTGGCTACGCGCAGGATTGGCAGGTGTCGATACAGCGCGATATGCCATTCGCGTTGCAGATGACGGCAACCTATAGCGGCGTCAAGGGCACGCATGGCCCGCAGGAAATTTTGCCGAACAGCAATCCGCTGGGGGCCGCGGATCCTTATCCGGGCAGCTACCCTGTGGGCTTTGTCTACGAAACGTCGAATGGAAATTCGATTCGCGAGGCGGGGCAGTTGCAGTTGCGGCGCAGGTTGAGGAGCGGCTTTGCCGCCACACTCTCCTACACCTTCGCCAAATCGATCGACGACGACGCTTATCTCGGTGGCGCGGGCCACCAAACCGCGAGCGGCGGCGGAGCGGCACAGTCGTCGTCGTTGTCGTACCCCTCTGCGGCCATCGCGCAAAACTGGCTCAATCCGCGCGGCGAGCGCTCACTCTCCAGTTTCGATCAGCGCCAGCTTGTGAATTTGACGGCGCAATACACCAGCGGGCAGGGGTTGGAAGGGGGCACGCTGCTGGGTGGCTGGCGCGGCAGAGCGCTGAAGGAGTGGACGGTGCTGGGCAATTTGACGTACGGAACGGGATCGCCGGAGACGCCGTTGTATCCTTCGGCGGTTCCGGGCACGGGATTCTCGAACATCGTCAGGCCCAATCTGACGGGCGCGCCGATATACGGTTCGGGGGCGGCTGCGCACCTGAACGCCGCAGCTTACTCTGCGCCGAACGGTGGATGGGGAACAGCCGGCAGAAATTCCGTTGAGGGGCCGAATCAATTTACCTTCGACACGTCGATGTCGCGCACCTTCCGGCCGCATGGCAAGTGGTATCTTGACGTGGCCGTGAATGCTTCCAACACCTTCAACCACGCGGCCTATACGAATTGGAACAACCTCGTGACCAGCGATCAGTTTGGATTGCCATCATCGGTGGGCGGCATGCGCAGCCTGCAAAC
>PLRZ01000451.1:0-155 GCA_003164075.1 Bryobacterales bacterium
CACAGGATATTTGTTCGCGGCTTCTTAGTAAGTCTCGGGGAACGCCGGTACCCTGCCCGGCGCCACACCCCCATGCCATTGACACTTCGGCGGCCATTGAGGGAGAATCGCCGCAGTACCTCCCTGTGGCAACCATGAATCGACTCACCGCACTA
>PLRZ01000451.1:221-7786 GCA_003164075.1 Bryobacterales bacterium
TCACGAATTTCTCGTACGTTTCCACCAGGCCGGCAGCCGGGGGAGCGGTCGCCGCCCAGCGGTCCGCGCCCATCAAGCCCTTGAAGGGCGACGTGCCACCACCGCCGCCGGCACTCCAGCCCATCCAGGTGCGCCGTACCCTGGCGCTGGTGGTGGACGACCTCGGACTGGCCGGCGAAAACATTCCGGCAGTCCGCAACGCCATCCGCAAGTTTGTCGACGACCAGATGCGTCCCGACGACCTGGTGGCCATCGTCCGCACCGGCGCCGGCATGGGAGCGCTCCAGCAGTTCACAACCGATAAACGCCTGCTCTATGAGGCCCTCGACCGCGTGAAATATGGCGAAAGCCGCGTCGGCATGAGCAGTTTCGCGCCCCTGGGATCGGCCCCCACCGGCCGCGGCGCGCGCGGCGCCATCAACCTGGACCATTTCCGCGAAGAGAGCCTGGCGGTGGGAACCCTCGGGGCCATCCGTTTTGTGGTGAACGCCATGGCGGGCTTTCCAGGGCGCAAGTCCGTAGTCCTGTTCACCGAGAACATTCGCCTGATCTTCCGCGGCGCCACCGACGAAATGGTGGCCCAGGCCGTCCAGCAACTCAGCGACGCCGCCAGCCGCGCCTCGGTGGTGATCCACGCTATCGATCCGCGCGGCCTTCCGAACTATGAGATTACCGCCGCGGACAACACGGCGCGCATGTCCAGCCGGCGCGTTTCCCGCGTCCCTGCCCAGCGCGAGCAGGAAGTGGTCCACACCGAAGAGGGCATGTTCGTTCTGTCGGAACAAACCGGCGGCCTGTTTCTGCACGATGCCAACGACCTGTCCGGCGCTCTGCGGAAAGCGGCNNTTCTTTGGCGCGCCGGGCGGAAATCAGCCGGCGGAGCACACGCGCGAGGCGCAACTCAACCGCGCCCTGCAATCGCCCTACGCCGGTTCGATTCACCCGCGCGTGACGGCGGTCTTCTCGAATGCGCGTCAGACCGGTTCGTTTATTAACGCTCTGGTATACTTCGACCCCAAGGAACTGAAGTGGTCCAGCGAACCGGACGGCAGCCATAGGGCGCAAGTGGATATCGCCGGGGCGACCTTCGACGAAAACGGGCTGGCCCTGGCCACTGTCGATACCACTTTTCCCCTGGTGTTGAACGGGCCACAATACGACGACGCTCTGAAAAAAGGAATGGTCTACGGTCTCCACGTTCCCATCGCCAAGCCCGGCCCGTATCTGGTGCGAGCGGCGTTGCGCGATCCCGCCACGGAGGGCAGCGGGTCGGCCGAGCAGTTCGTCGAAGTCCCGGATGTCGAGAGTGGACACCTGGCGCTGTCGGGAATCGTCATGCAAGACGCCGCGGCAGGGGCCAATGTGGAGGCTCCCCGGAGTCCCGCTCCCAGGGGCGATGTCACCGGGGGCGCGGCCCGGCGGGTCTTCCGGCGAGGCACGCAGATGGCCTATTACTACGAGATTCTGAACGCGGGAACCGGCGCCGGCCATCCCGAGTTGGAAGTGCAGACCCGGCTGTTCCGCGATGGGGAACAGGTGCTGACCGACAAGATTTCCATGGACGATGCCAAAGGCGCGCCAGACCCGCAGCGCCTGAATGCCTCCGGCCGCCTGTCGCTGGCCGGCAACATGCCCACGGGCGAATATGTCTTACAAGTGATCGTGACCGACAAACTCGCGAAGAGTAAGTTCCATGTCGTGACGCAGTCGGTGGATTTCGAAATCGAGGAGTGATGCCTGGAGGCTGAGGAAGCAGGGCTGCAAACGCGGGCCGCGCCAGTTAGCGCGCGCGTCTGTCCCGGATAAGGACCATCAGGAGTTCTGAAGTACAAGGAGATCCGCCGGGCTGCCCGCGAGAAGAAGCGGAAAGCCAGGTAAAGCGCTGGACAGACTGGCATCCGGCCGCTAGAGCTGAAGGACTGTGCGCAACCCTTGATCTACCGAGCGCTGCAGACGGGGCGGCAGCGTGCCGGCATGCTCCGTCAGGAAACTGCGGTCGAGGGTCAAGAGTTGGGAGACATTCACCACCGAGTCGTGGGCAAGGCCCGCTGAGCGCGCCGGCAACAGGACATTCCCCGGAGCGTCGGCGAGTTCCACGTTTGTGGTGATGGCGGCGACGATTGCCGTCTGAATCCGGCTCTGGTTGAAAGAGTCCGCTTGGACCACAAGCACCGGTCGGCGGTATCCAGGCTCTGAGCGCCGGGGCTCGGGAAGGTCTGCCCACCAGATCTCCCCTCGCTGAATCTCGCCCATCTCTACCAGACGTCCTTCTCGATAGTCTTCAGTTGCGCGCAGTGCAATCCGGAATCCACCTTCGCCGGGTGCCGCGAATATACGTCGTTCAGACGTTCTGTGATCGCATTTCCACGCTGCCGTTCCAGAAATTCCGCAATCGCCTTGGCGTACAACTGGCTTCTTGAAACCCGAAGGCGACGGGCAGTCGCTTCCGCCATGCGGAAAAGATCGTCAGGCACCGAGACGGCCGTCTTCATGCTCCCAGTATAACCCGAGTTATACCCAGGGTTTCGCCTGCAACGCGCTTCTCATCATCGGCGCGCTACTGGACGAAATGTTGCCGGTCCCCGATGCCGGCCCGGTCCCACCGGTGAGCCAGTAGTAGGCCTGTGCCCAGACGGCGGCACTCCGGACTTCTCCCACGTCCGGGCAGAGCGCCGAAATCAGGGGAAGGCTGTCGCAGAGATTGGCCTGCACAATCCCGTTTACAGTGACGCTATCCGTTTGCCCCGGCGAGCCCGGCGCCTGGCTGTTCACCGGGACGATCGCGTCGCTGGCTTGCGGGGACAAAACCGCGGCGACCGTCTCTAAAGGAAGTCCCCCCGATCAGTTGGTCCGGAGCCTTCTCGGTTATCGAGATGGGGTTCGTAGGCGCCTGTCCAACAATAGCGCCGAACGAATTTGACGACGAGAGCGCTTGCAATGGTCCTTGCAGCCAGGCGCGCAGATGGGTGTCGATCATAACAAGAATCCGGAATGGGTGGGCGCTTTTGCGGAGTTCATCGCGCGAGGCTCCATATGGTAGACTCTTGTTTCCGATCTGAAACTCGTAGAAATGGAGGAGCGCCCCGTTGAAGCTCGCTGCCGTAGACTACGTCATTCTCGCTACCTATTTCGCATTTGTAATCGGCATCGGATGGATGCTGCGGAAAAAGGTCTCGACCAGTGGTGATTTCCTGCTTTCCGGGCGCTCGGTCCCGGTTTGGATCACCAGCCTGGCTTTCATCGCGGCCAATCTAGGCGCACAGGAACTGATTGGCATGGCCGCTTCCGGCGCCAAGTATGGCATCATGACCGCCCACTTCTATTGGGTCGGGGCCATCCCCGCCATGCTTTTCATGGGCATTTTCATGATGCCGTTCTATTACGGCAGCAAGGCCCGCTCCGTCCCCGAATACCTCAAGATGCGCTTCGACGAAAAGACGCGCGGGTACAACGCCTTCACCTTCGCGGTGATGACCGTTTTCTCTTCGGGCATCTCCATGTACGCCCTGGGACTGCTGCTGCACCTCGTCCTGAATTGGGATTTCAACGTGTGCGTGCTGGCGTCGGCGGCCATCGTGCTCGCCTATACCTACCTGGGCGGCCTCACCAGCGCCATCTATAATGAGGTGCTGCAGTTCTTCCTGATTGTGGCCGGATTCGCGCCCCTGGCGATACTCGCCTGCGCCAAAGCGGGTGGATGGCATGGCATCGTCTCGCGCCTGCCCGCCAATATGACGCACTCCTGGAAATATATGGGAAGCGCCAGCCAGAACCCCATGGGCGTGGAACTGTTCGGCATGGTGGCGGGGCTCGGGTTCGTGTTGAGCTTCGGGTACTGGTGCACGAATTTCCTGGTGGTGCAGCGCGCCATGGCGGCAGATTCCATGTCCGCCGCGCGGCGCACTCCGCTCATCGGCACCATCCCCAAAATGTTCCTGCCGTTCATCGTGATTCTCCCCGGCATCGCGGCGGTGGCGCTGGCGAAGATGACCGGAGCCGGCGGCGCGCATCTCTACGACCTGCCGCTTAAAGCCGGCGGCACGGTCAAAGACTACGANNGTGGGGCTCACCGGCTTGATGGCGTCGTTCATGTCCGGCATGGCCGGCAACGTCACCGCCTTCAACACCGTGTTCACCTACGATATCTACCAGAGTTACATCCGCAAAAGCGCGCCCGACAGTCACTACCTGATGGTGGGCCGCATGACGACCATCGTCGGCGTGGCGCTCTCCATCGGCGCGGCGTATGTGGCGCGGTCCTACAACAACATCATGGACCTGCTGCAGTTCGTCTTCGGCTTCGTGAACGCCCCGCTGTTTGCCACATTCCTGCTGGGCATGTTCTGGAAGCGGACCACGGCGCACGGCGCGTTTTCCGGGTTGGTGAGCGGTACAGTGGCCGCGTCGCTCACCTGGGGACTTACGGTGGCCGAAGGCAAAGGCGGCATATTCGGCACGCTCCACACGTTCCCCTCCGTGATGGCGCAGAACTTCTGGATCGCGATTGCGGCTTTCGGAACGTGCTTCCTGGTCACCGTTCTAGTGAGTCTGGTGACCGCTCCGCGTACCGATCGGGATATGGAAGGTTTAGTGTACGGCCTCACGAAGATCAAGCACGACGAGGGCGCCAAGTGGTGGCAGCGCCCCGCGCCGCTCGCGATCTTCGTCTCGGTCCTGGTGATCTTTCTGAACATTTGGTTCGCATAATATGGATCTCAGAGTGCCTTCGGGCTGGTTCTTCGTGATACTCGGCGCCATCCTGGTGGGGATGGGCCTGCTGCAACCGGATTTGCGCGCGCCATTGACGGAGATCGACATCAACCTCTACTCGGGCCTAAGCATGTTGGCCTTCGGCGGTTTTCTGTTGCTCATGGCGCGCCGCGCAGTGCGCAAGTAAATACTATTCCGGGCCGTCTGACACGGCGGTACCCACCAGGGAATCGGCGCAGCCGTAGTACAGAAAAAACCTGCCTCGGAACAGCACCAGGCCCTCGGTGAACGTGGTGCCGGCGGCGTATTGTCCGCTCTTTTCGAATGGCATCTCTGGCTGGAACACCGCGCCCGCGGTCCGCGCAATCAGCTTGGCCGGATCGCTCGCCGCGAACAGCGCAACGCCAGCGGCATACGTGCCGGCGGCCAGATTCGGGTCCCCGCCATCGCTGGCGTTCTTGCCGTTGTAGAGCACCACGATCCCATCGCGCGTCAGCACCGGCGGCGGGCCCACTTCCGGGAAACTGCTGTCGAAGCGCCCCGCCCGCTTGCCCAATACCACCACCGGACTCCCCGCCGCATCTTCCACCGGACGCCAATCGATCAAGTCGCTCGACGTCGCCAGATGAACTTCGCCTTCCCCCCAGTACATCCAATATTTCCCGTCGATCTTCGCGGCGATCAGCCGCTCCCCCGCAATCCGCGTGACGATTCCGGCCGACTTGTGCGACAGCCGCAAATACTTTCCGCCGGAAGCGTGGGCGAACGCCGGGCCGTGCTTGGTCCACGTCATCAGATCCTTGGATGTAGCGATGGCGGCGCCGGTGATCTTGCGATTCCATTGCGTGTAAGTCAGAACGTAAGTGCCGTCCGGGCTCTCCACCACGCGCGGATCCTCGCAGCCGCCTTCCCACTCGCGTTCCTTCTCGGCATCCTCGGCCGGATAGAGCACGGGCACCGGCCTTCGGGTGAAATGCAAGCCGTCGTCGCTCTCGGCCAACCCCAGCCGCGATGTGTGCATCCCGATTTGCATTTCGCCGCTGTCGTCCTCGGCGCGGTAGATCACGTAGACCTTACCGTTGCGGACCACTGCGGCGGGGTTGAAGGTGTGCAGCCCCTCCCAATGGACTGGCGCCTTGCGCATCGGGCAGGACAACACGGAAGAGGCTAGCGGCGCGATAATCGGATTCCCGTCGGCGGGGCGAACGAAGCGGCCCAGTCCCCAATTGGCGGGAGTCTGCGCTCCCAGTGCGATGGCGACGGCGGCCAATAGGAAAGTACGCAAACGCATGGCACGATCCTAGCACTACTCTCAGAACTCCTGATGTCGTGGAATTTGCAGGGAGCCCGCAGGTGGGGCAGGCNNGCTCGCCTTCGCTCGATCCTATTCGAGCAGCGCGCCTAATCCAGCCCGGGCAGGCGGGCGGCGCCGCCTGCGCCACCTGCGAACCTCTTGCCATCGCAAGGAATGGCCCAGCCCATTTTCCCCGCCAGGCAGAAATTGCGGGGCGACATCAGGAGTTCTGACTCTATGCCAGCAGCGCCTTCACCGCTTCCGCCTTCTCCACGCCCGTGAGCCGCGTATCCAACCCCTGGTATTTGTATGTAAACCGCTCGTGATGGTGAGGGTGCTGCGGGAACAGTAAGGGCGGGCAGGATGCCGCTCTGCAATACGCAGCCTTCGGGTGGCGAGGTGCTGGCCATTGCGGACCGGCCAACCCCAGTGTGAAGATCATCGCCGGCACACAACTACCGGATCGAGCGGTTTCACGCCGTAAAACTGGCCCGCGACCGCCGAGCGCAACACTACTGAAGCTGCCGCGCCCAGCAACAGGGCCGGTTCACCTCCGCGCAAGTAGCAGGCTGGCCGCGAGGAAGTTTCTCGCTCGCGGCCGCCAAAGAGAGGCTGGTCCTTACTTCCCGGAGCCGCACATATCGGCGACCTGTCCGATGTGCGTCACTGTGAGAGAGCCGGACGACTTAGTGCCGTCAACTTGCACCATGTGACCGACGAACTTGGCGAAAGCGGAATCGTCGCCGGTACCCGCGGGCTGCAGGCTGACGAGCTGTGACGTCTGGACGTCACGCAGTACATAGTGCCCGTTCTGTTCGTCGACACAGCCCGTGACGGACTGTGCCACACCGGGAACGGCTCGCTTCATGCGATTGGCGCTCTGCGTGCTTTTGGTGCTCTGGCTGCTGGTTTGCCCCTGAGCTGAAGCCCCGAGGCACAGAATAGCTCCCAACAACAATATTTGGAGTTTCACGCGTCCACCTATCCGGTAGTTTTGGTCCGGTGGAACGCGGATCCGGCCAGATAGCCGACGGCCACCGCGGCTATCACGACCTCCGTCAAATGGTTGCGTCCGAATCGCCGCAACGAGGCGGAAAGATCCGTATCTTTCACAAAAGATGCCGTGGCATCCAGCCGGCTTGCCGCGCCGGCAGCGAGGACGTCGATTTTGGCGGAACCGTGGCGCACCGAAGACGCTGCCCCATGCAGGGCATCGCTGGTCTGATCGCGCGCCTCCTCTATTTTTCTGCCGGCGGTGCGTCCAAATTCCGCCACCGAGTCTTGGACGTCATGTGCCGTTTCTGCTGCCGTTTGTAACATTGTCACGATATATCCTCCCTGTTCGAACGGTAAACATAAAGCACGTTTGCGCCCATCCACGGTTTCAAAGTAGATAGCTCAATAGAGATGTACTAAGAATCACGAAAGCAGGCAGTTAGGAGGCAAACTCTACACTGTTCGGGCGGTCGCCGGTACAGTATTGGGGTGTCGATGCCCGGCTGGAGACCAACGCGCCACCACTGTCGGCGAGACTCATCTCGGCGCTCCGGGACGGTGGATG
>PLRZ01000451.1:7828-21242 GCA_003164075.1 Bryobacterales bacterium
AAGGTGGGGCAGACTTCAGTCTTCCCCAGAGGGGACCCCGGGCTTCGGCCCGCCCTCCTGCCAACAATGTGAGACCTGCGGCGGGCGGACTGAAGTCCGCCGCAGGCTGAAGCCTGCCCCACCCCCGGCTCAGCCTAATTCCATGAGATCAGNNGTCCAGAGTCTCGACCCAGCAGGCAAGAGTGCCTGCGCCACGAAAACGGGCTCATCCCAAATTCCACGACGTCAGGAGTTCTGAAAATGCGCTTTTTGAATCCTGGCTGTCCGTAGTCGAGCTCGAATGTTGTTCTAAGCCTGGATTTCCGTTTAGGCCGCAGGTTAGTCTCGAGGCACACCCGCCAACGGCCGCCCACCGTCATGTATTACTCCCGGTGTTTACCCAACTTGTAAGTGTAACCGCGCCAGTGGATGGTATTTCCGAACGCCGAGGAGAGCAGCACCGCCAGCCAGAGCCACGTGCCCAGCGGCACCCAGATAGCGTGTACCCACAGGTGGCGTTTGAACCAGGCTTCGCATTCCGGCAGCGCGGCTTTCGCCAGCGTCGCCCGATTAAGGCCCTTCAACATTCCCGGCGAGAGCTGCGCAATCAGCGCCCACTCGGCCAGCCGGTACCCTTTGCAGGACGCCACAATGGAAGCCGCCATTCCGCCGCAGTAGAAAATGTGCGCCACCAGCGCCAGCCACCACAGGCGGGCATTATAGACGCGCGTGACGGTCATTTGCCGGCGCATCCAGGCCAGCGCGCGCCCCGCCCCGATGCGCTCCTGGCAGGGCACCATCGCTCCGGGAGCGAAGGCGATGGTCAGCCCGGAGGCGCGGACCGCGGCGCTCAGAGAGTAATCGTCGCTGACGGTATTCGTCCAATGGCCGCGAATATCGAGGTCGTGGAAAGTCTCGCGGCGGATGGCCATGGCGCCGCCCCAGGCGAAGCTGCAATCGCCCGGCCCCAGGCGGCTGAGCGCCACGGCGTCCCACACGCCGCGCATCAGGGTCCAGAAAGTCGGCGGCACCGGGGCGTACCATCGATAACCGGTAGAAGCGCCCACGCCCTTTTCGGAGAGCGGCGCCGCGAGCGACCGCAGCCAGCGGGGAGTGACGCGCCCATCGGAATCGGCGAAGGCGTAGATCTGGCTGAATTTGCGGGCGGCGGCAACGGCTACCTTCAGGTTCTGCACTTTCTCGCCGGTGGAGGGGTCGTCACCATGGGCCAGAACGATGTGGACGTTGTTCGGCAAGACGCCGGGCGGGATATCGGCGGCGGAGTGGGCCACCACGATAAGCTCGTAATCGGGATAGTCCTGCGCGGCCAGGGCGGCGAGATTTTCGCGCAATCCATCGTCATGGCCCTTCACGGGGACGATGACAGTGGCCGGCGGCAGGATGTGCGGCGTTTCCGACAGGCGCCGCTCGACATAAGCGGTGCGTTTGCGCTCGCCGCGCAACGAGAGAATCGCCAGCAGCAACGCCGGCCCGACAAAGAACCAATACCAGAACACCAATGAGGTAGCATAACAGGCTACGGATTTCCAACGATTCCTATTTGCCGGCCGTCCAATGTACAGAACGAAACGAATAGGCTGGCGGGAGCAAGCCAACTGGCGTTGATCGGACACTTCCCCTCCACGGACTACGGTTCCGAGGCCGAACTGCTGGTGGCCTGCCGGCGGCGGGAGATGGGTGCGTTCGAGCAGCTTTACCGGACGCACGGCGCGCGCCTCAAAAGTATCGCGCACCATACCGCCGGGAACCGGCAGGATGCCGAGGACGCGGTCCAGGACACCTTTCTGAAGGCGTACCGCGGGATCGACGGGTTCGCGGGCGCGTCCAGCATGGGCACGTGGCTGTGCCGGATTTGTATCAATGCCTGCTATGACCTGGTTCGCAAACGGCAGCTCGACGGCGAGCCGGCCTCGCCGCCGGAACCGCGGACTTCGCCGCGGAACCAAATGGCGCCGCGGGTGCAACTGGACCAGGCATTGCGGCGGGTCCGTCCGCGCCAGCGTATGGTGGCGGAGAGCTACACTTCGGTAATGGACGAGTGGCATTTCATTGCCGAACGTAAGATCCGGGAGGGAATGGCGGAGGGTCTGTTCGATCGCCTGGAAGGCGCGGGTGAGCCCATCGACCTGGAGGAGAATCCTTTTGAAGATCCCTCTCTGCGGATGGCGCACCGGTTATTGAAGAATAATGGATTTGCACCGGCGTGGATCGAAGAATCGCGGGAGATTGAGACGGAAACGCGCCACCTCCGCGCTCAATCCGATGTCTCGACTGACGATTTCCGCGACCGCGTCGCGGCCCTGAATCGCCGCATTGCAGCGTTCAATCTGAAGGCGCCCGCCCCGAGCCTCCACAAACGGCCATTCGAGCTAAGCCTGAGGCAGTTGTGAACGCCGCGCACGCCGCGTTTCATGCATCATGACAGCATCCTGGTTGATGCTACGATGTCTGTGTGCGGACAACCGTGACCCTGGATCCCGATGTGCGGAACATTCTGGAACAGGTCATGAAAGAGCGCGGGATCCCGTTCAAGCAGGCGCTCAACGACGCCATCCGGACCGGTCTGGCAGCCGGGCGCTCCGGGCGAAAACGCCGCTTTGTGCAAAAGACATATTCGCTGGGCGCCGAACAACATTTCCGATGGGACAAGGCGCTGGCGGCCGCCGACGCCATTGAAGACGAGGAACTGGTGCGCAAGTTGGCGTTGCGCAAGTGAACATCCTCGATGCCAACCTGCTGATTTATGCGGTGAACCGGGACTTCCCGCTGCATGCGAAGGCGAAATCCTGGCTGGAGAAGTCTCTCGATGGAGTGGAGATCGTGGGATTCTCCTGGCTGGCGATTCTGGCGTTTGTGCGGCTCACGACAAGGCCCGGTCTGTTTCAACATCGGCTGTCGCCCGAGGGAGCTTTCGACCTGGTGGAGGAGTGGTTGGACCAGCCCTCTGCCAGAATTGTGCAGCCCGGGCCGCGCCACTTGTCCTTGTTGCGCGGACTCCTGACTCCGCTCGGGACTGCCGGCAACCTGACCTCCGACGCCCACCTGGCAGCTCTCGCCATCGAGCAAGACGCGCAGCTATGCTCCGGCGATAACGACTTCGCGCGTTTTCCGGGCCTGCGATGGAAGAATCCGCTTACGGGCCGCTGAATCAAGACCCCTCGACCCGGCCGGCAAGAGTGCCAGCGCCACGGAAGCGGGATCCACCCAAATTCCGCGACTTCAGGAGGTCTGAAGTTGCCGGGCCAGCAGACACCCGCGCGGCATCTATTCCGACCCCCGAATCCCGAGGCGATATCGAGCGTGCAGCCCCCGGGGCGCCACAGTCGGCACACTGTGAGACGAATTCACGGATTGACCCCTCAAAGTATTCGATCTAAAATGTGTTCAGCCCTGTCCAAGGAAGCGGTGTGCCGTATGAAAGCTACTCGCCTTTCGATTTTCTGCGTCTCCGTGTCGATGCTGGTATGCGTGTTCGCCGTCGCGCAGCAAGTGACGCAGCAGGACGACACCACCAAGAAAACCGATACCAAGAAGAAGGCCCCCGAAACCACGTCCCGGCCCATGACCGATAAGGAACGCAAGGCCAAAGACAAGCAGCTCCGCAAAGAGCTGGCGACGCCTTATCGCAAATGGTTGAACGAAGATGTGGCGTATATCATCACCGATGAAGAGCGGTCCGCCTTCATGCGCCTTCAGACCGATGAGGAGCGCGAGACCTTCATCGAGAACTTCTGGCTGCGCCGCGATCCATCCCCCGACACGGTGGAAAACGAGTTCAAGGAAGAGCACTACCGCCGCATCGCCTACGCCAACGAACATTACGCCTCCGGTATTCCCGGATGGAAGACCGATCGCGGCCGCATTTACATCACCTACGGGCCGCCGGACGAAATCGAAGACCATTCGTCGGGCGGCAGCTATGAGCGGCCCCAAGAAGAGGGCGGCGGCGAGACTTCCACCTATCCCTTCCAGCAGTGGCGCTATCGCTACATCGAAGGCGTCGGCACCAACGTCATCATCGAGTTCGTGGACCCCACCATGTCGGGCGAGTTCCATATGACCATGGACCCCTCCGAAAAGGATGCCCTGCTGTACGTTCCCAACGCCGGCCTCACGGTGCTGGAACAGATGGGGATCAGCGACAAATCGGCGCGCTTCAACAATACCGATGGCACCCACATGGCGCAGTCGTTGGGTGGAACCCCCGAGAGCATGAACGAATTCACCCGGCTGGAGCAGTTCGTCAACCTGCAGAAGCCGCCCAAGACCAAGTTCACCGACCTGGAAGCCAAGGTGGATTCGCGCATTACGTACGATATCCTGCCGATGAAGGTGCGGGTGGATTTCTTCCCCGTCACGGATGCGTCCGTGATGACCTACGTAAGCGTGCAGTTCGACAACAAAGACCTGCAGTTGAAGAGCAAAGACGGCGTTTCGTCGGCTAATGTCCATGTATTCGGCGAATTCACCACCATCAGCCGCCGGGTGGTCCAGACCTTCGAGCAAGATATGGATATCCCGGGCGGACCCAAGCAGTATCTCACCGATTGGGCGCAGCGGAAGTCGATTGGCCAGAAAGCCGTGCCTTTGAAGCCCGGTATGTACCGCCTGGTAGTGGTCTGCAAAGATCAGGTAGGCGGATTTGTAAACAATTGGGAGCAGACGGTTAAGGTGCCGCAACTCGACCCTGACACGCTTTCCACCAGCACCTTGATTTTGGCGGATGACATCGAAACGGTCCCAGCGCGGGATATCGGGACCGGCCAGTTCGTGATCGGCGATACCAAGGTCAGGCCGCGCATCGGGGGAGTCTTCCGGCGCGATGAGACACTCGGTGTCTACATGAAGTTGTACAATTTCGGCACGGATGAGCAGACCCGGAAACCGCAAGGGGTAGTCCAGTACGAAGTGGTCCGGACCGGCACCGCCGATCCCATCGTTTCGACGTCGGAAGACGTCGCCAAGATCCCCTCAGCCTCGGGAAGCCAGGTGACCGTGCAGAAATTCCTGCGGCTGGACAAGTTCGCTCCGGGCTCGTATACGCTCCGGATAAAAATTACCGACAAGAATCGCAACCAGACGCTCACACAGAGCGCCCCATTTACGGTAACCTAAGGAATCGGCGGGTGTAACCCGAGTTTCGCGGCCGTCTGATGTCAAAGGCGAAGACGCAAAAGACGCTTACCTCTCTGGCGCTGGGAGTTCTCTGCCTGGCGAGTATGGGGGACAGCTTTGCCGCGTCGCCCCTGAAGGTGGCGGGCGCCATTGGCGGCACGGTGCAGAACTCTCTCGGCGTTCCGCAGTTGGGCGCCACCGTCCTGCTGTACAACCGCCAGGACCGTCCCATTCAAAGGGTCCTGACCGATGCCAACGGCAAATTTCAGTTCGTGGGGCTGGCTCCCGACCATTACTCGCTAAAGGTCACCCTGGCGGCGTTTTTCCCGGCATTTGAGAAGGACATCCTGGTGCAGCCGGGAACCCGCAGCCTGATGGCGGTACACCTCAACAGCTTTTTCAGCACCATCCAACTGTCCTATCCGCCCATGGAGAACGGCAGCTTGATGACCGACGACTGGAAATGGGTTCTCCGCACGGCTACTTCCACGCGTCCGGTGATGCGCTTTGCCGGTGACCTGGACACGCAGTCCCCCGACCCGGCGGCTCGCGCAGCGCTATTCTCCGATACCCGCGGCATCCTGACGCTTTCGGCCGGAGAGGGCGGCGCCACCACCGGGGCAGCCAATCAGGCGGACATGGGTACGGCCTTCGCACTGGCCACTTCCATCCTGGGCAGCAGTACGTTGCAGGTGAGCGGCAACGTGGGAATCGGGTCGCAAACCGGCATTCCGGCGGCCGCGTTCCGCACTACTTACAGTCGCAATGTAATGGGCGGGAGCCCGCAGGTTTCCCTCACCATGCGCCAGTTGTTCCTTCCGGGGCGATTGGCCGCCGCGCTCTCGGGTTCGGAGAACGCCCTGCCCATGTTGCGGACTATGTCGGGCAGCTTCGACGATCACACCAGGCTGAGCGACGACATCACCCTGAAGTACGGCGTCACCATGGACACGGTCACGTTCCTCGACCGCCTCAACTACATAAGCCCTTACGCCCGTTTGACTTACGATTTTGGTGACGGCGCCAAGCTGGATGTCACTTTCACTTCCGGGAACGCCCGGCCGGAACTGGCCTCCGAGCCTTCCGACGATGCCGACCTGCAGCGCGATGTGAATGCCCTGGGAATGTTCCCGCGCGTTTCGGTACTCGACGCCCGGACGCGGGTGCAGCGCGGCGATGAGTATGAGGCCACTTACTCCCGCAAGGTGGGTTCGCGGACTTACAGCGTCACCCTCGATCACGAGTTGGTGACCAACGCGGCGCTGAACCTGGTGGGACCGGCCGGGGGCATCGAAGGCGTCGATATTCTGCCGGATGTTTTCTCCAACAGCTCGATTCTGGATGCCGGCAATTTTCACAGTTGGGGCTACACCGGGGCGGTCGCGCAGAAACTGGGCGAGCACGTTTTGCTGACCTTGATGTATGGCAGCGAGGGTGCGCTCATTGTCGACAATCGCGCGCCGGCTACCGGCAGTCCGGAAGAGTTGCGGGCCATGCTGCACGAGGCGCAGCGGCACGTTGCCACCTCCCGAATCGCCGCCACCGTGCCGTGGACCGGCACGCACGTAATCGCCAGCTACCAGTGGTCCACCGATCAGCGCTGGGCCACGCCGGGAAACGTCTATAGTACCGAGCCCGATCGCGCCATGCCGGGGCTGAACATCTGCGTCCGCCAGCCACTGCCCGGGTTTGCCAGGCGCGTCGAAGCTACTGCCGACATCCGCAATATGCTGGCACAGGGTTACCTTCCCATGGGAATGGTGAGCGGCCAGCAATTGATGCTGGTCGAGACGCCCCGCTCTCTGCGCGGCGGTCTGGCGTTCATCTTCTAATTCGCTTGCGCATAGACTCCCACGTCTGTTTTTCCAAGGACCATCCGCCCGCGCATTTGCACGCCATCCTGGCGCGCAATCGCTTCGATGGCGCCATCCTGGTAGTGGATGGCCCGGAGCTGCCGGACGCCGGCCCGCACATCGTAGGCATGGTCGTACGCCACGGCTCCGCGGACGGGCACGCGCTCGACCGGTATCGGAAACTGGAGCGTTTCCGCGGGATTTGCGCTTCCCTGGAGCACGGCATTCCGGCGGCGGCGGAAGAACTGGCGCGGCGCGGCATTCCGCTCGATATCGAGATGCGCCCGGCCGATTTCCCCACGTTTCTTCGCCTCGCCGAAAGCTTGCCCGATCTGCGGCTGGCCATCAATCGCCTGGCTCGCCCCGCGTTCCACCGGGGGCTCACCGAGGAATGGCTGCGCGGCATGGAATCGGCAGCCAGGCTGCCGCAAGTCTTCTGCAAGATCAGCGGCTTGCTGACGGAGGTGGAGCAGTTTCCCTGGTCGGCCGCGCCCATTCGCCCGTTCGTGCAGCATGCCCTGGCGGTCTTCGGCCCGAAGCGCCTGATGTTCGGCAGCGAATGGCCCGTGCGGCTGCCGGACGTCACCTGGAAAGAAAGCCTGGCCGCTTTCACGCAATCCATCGGCGCGCAGTCGCTGGAAGTGCGGGAACAACTGCTGGGCGGCACGGCTGGCGATTTCTACGGAGTGTAGGGTTCGCGTGGCGCTGGTCTACGCCGGCCTGATCGTAAGAACTCCTGATGTCGCCCCGCAATTCCAGCCCGGCGGGGAAAATGGGCTGAGCCATTCCTTTCGATGGCGAGAGCTTCGTGGGTGGGGCAGGCGGTGCTCGCCTGCCCTCGATCCTATTCGAGCAGCGGGCCTAGCTGCGCCGCGCTCGCTGCCCGCAAATTCCCGGCCGGCGAGATACACGCCGGGCGCGAGGAAGCCCGCGTAGTTTTCGCGCGCCTGGATACCGAACAGGTTCAAAAGTCCGGCTTGCCACTGGCCGATCAGCGATTTGGGCACGATCAGCAGGATGCGTTTCGCGCCCTCCGCGCGGCTTTGGGCGATCACCAGGCCGGCCTCGATCGTCTTTCCCAACCCGACCTCGTCCGCCAGAATGCACCCGCCTTCGCGGAGACGCCGCAGCACAAAGATCACAGCGTCAATCTGGTGGGGTTGGGATCGATGCGCGCCTGCCGCTGGGCGGCCGCATAGCGCTCCCGGTCGTCCGGGCGGCGGATCCGGACCAGATCCTCGGCGAGAATACGCTGATTGAAGGCGTGGAGACTCATGATGCTGCGACGGAATCATCATGATACCGGGTTTCGGCCGTCGGATCTTCTTGAAAGGCGCCGAAAGCGCACCGGGAAAGGTCCGAAAACCGAAGGGCACCCTGTGACGCTCGATTTCACGGGCGCAGCAACTGGAGATCCAAGTCCCGGAACTGCTCAAAACCCTTGTCCACGGTGGTCATCCGCATTTGCGCGGCGATAGAAAACGCCGCCAGAAACGCGTCGCCCACGAGTTTGTTGGTCGGCATCGCGTAGCTCAGCAGTTTCGGAAACACGGTATCGACCAAAGGCGGCTCCGCCGCGAACTCCAGCCGCTCGTCTTCCATCAGTTCCGCGACCAGGTCCCATGCCGCCGAAGCGGAAACGGCATACTTCCCCATGATCGTCCGGTTCCCAGGCAGACGCACCAACGCCAACTGCACGAAGCGGCAAAGGACCGCTTCCCCCGGCGCGAGCCCGTCGAACCAGCGCAACGCGAGATCGTGGTGTTCGTGGTGGCGCACCAGCAGCGGCAACAGGACGTTGACGTCAACCAAACATCGCTTCATCGATTTGCTCCCGCGTCAGTTTCGTCATGGGGGGCGCGTGGGCANNNNCAATTATGCCATAAAACTGGCGCGCAACGGCCTCTACGGGAAACGTAATTCCGGACCTTAAGGCGCTGCGGACCAGCCGTTGCGGGAGTTGCTTGCGGCCATCCTTTCAGGCGGCGTCGTAGGAGGCCAAATAGATCTTGTTGTCGTGATGAATCAGGCCAAGGCGAACCCGATCCAGCCAGCCGGTTCTGCCCAATACATTCCTGTCGATCATAGGGTCGGCAAAGAAGTAGATCGGAGAGTGCGTTGCAAGACCGAGAGCGTGGAGTTCGATCGCAACACTCCCCACGGCAAACCGCAGTGGGCGCGTCCCGTCTATCCCGACATGACGCCCGAGAATATCCACTGGATAGCCTTCCTNNCTCCGGCGGCAGCGTCTTCGAGAACATGAGCCACCAGTTGGCGTTCTGGTACAAGACCGGTGGTCCGGGGACTCTACCACGCCGGGGACGATCCTCAAATACTTGCGTGGCCTCAAAACGGCTAGCGAACGGTTAATCATGAATGGGCAAGCCCTTGAACTGCGTGACAGAACGGTCGATATCCGGTACTGTGGAAGGTGAAAGGAGCTGCCCGCAATGACCATCGAAATCACCAGTCCCGACGTTGAGGCATTGATCCGTCAGCGAATGGAGGCCGGGTCCTTCAAAAGTCCCGAAGACCTCATTCGTGAGGTGCTGAAGTCTTCGGAGTCTGACCTGCGGACCGGTGCGGCATTGGTCGAGGCGATGCAAGCGTGCCCGTATCCTGAGGTCGAGATCGCGCCGCCGCGCGTGCCATCGCCCGTCGTACGGGATGTGATCTTTTGATGGGCTGGTTGCTCGATACCAACATCCTTTCGGAGTTGCGAAAGCCCAAGGCTGAGCGAAGGGTCGTGGAGTTCGTTGCTTCGACCCCAATCCAGCAGCTTTACGTCAGTGTCGTGAGCTTGGCGGAAGTCCGATATGGCATCGAGTTGAGCGCCGATCCACAAAAGAGAGCGGCCTTACAGGACTTGGCTTACCTTCAAGGTCCGTCCGATGTTTGATCGTCAGCGACGCGCCGATGCATTCATCCGCCAGTTCGACGAGTTCGGGAAAGCCTGCTTCCGCCTTTCGCCGATCGCCCGCATCTCCCCATAGACGGCCGTTGGCTTCGTTTCCAACGCCACCCCTCCCCCAACCCACTGATTCCCATCGCCCTTACGCGCCCGGTTGGTTTTCTTTCCAGTCGGTCCGCCACCGCTCTGAAATCGCCCCCCTCCTCACGCTATAATCGTTCTAGCCATCCCCTGGCCGGGCATTCACAAGGAGCACCTCTCTTCCATGCAGTCTCGCCGTAATTTTATCGGCAAAGTAGCCACCGGACTCGCCGGCACTTTGGCCGGGACCAACGTGCTCGGCGCCAACCAGCGCGTACGCTTCGGCATCATCGGCGCCGGCGCGCGCGGCAGCGAACTCCTGCGCGAAGCCCTCGCCTGCCCCAATACCGAGTGCACTGGCGTCGCCGACATCTACTCCCGCCGCCTGGAAGAGTCGCGCGCCATCGCGCCCGCCGCCCGGCAGCATCTCGACTATCGCCGCCTGCTGGAAGATCCGGCCGTCGACGCCGTCCTCATCGCCACTCCGCAGCACCTCCACGCCGAGCATTTCATCGCCGCGCTCGACGCCGGCAAGCACGTCTACCAGGAAAAGACCATGGCCTTCACGGTGGAACATGCCCGCCAGATGCGCGCCGCTTTCGTGCGCGCCGGCAGCGGGCGCGCCGTCCAGATCGGCCACCAGTTCACCTCCAGCGGCCATGTGGCCGACGCCGCGCGTTTCCTGCAGCCCGAGCTCATGGGCAAGGTCACCTTCATCCAGGCGCGCATGTATCGCAACACCCCCCACGGCAAGCCCCAGTGGGCCCGTCCCGTCTATCCCGACATGACGCCCGAAAATATCCACTGGAAAGCCTTCCTGGGCGAGTCGCCGGAGCTGCCCTTCGACCCCCACCGCTTCGTCAACTGGCGCTATTTCTGGGACTATTCCGGCGGCAGCGTCTTCGAAAACATGAGCCACCAGTTGGCCTTCTGGTACAAGACCATGGGCCTCACCATTCCACGCGCTGTCACCATGACTGGCGGCATCTATCTGTGGAAGGATGGCCGCGAAGTGCCCGATACCATGACCGTCGCCATGGAGCATGAAGAGGAGATCCTCTACACCTGGGATTCCGGCTTTGGCAACGAGCGCCTCAGCGTCACCGAAGACGTGATGGGCACCGCCGGCACTATCTCGCGCACGCCGCAAACCATCCGCTACGCCCCCGAGAAGAAGAATCGGCCGGACGGCAACGAAATGGCGGGCGTCACGCGCACCGACCCCAAAGCCCACATGCAGAACTTTCTCGACGCCATCCGCACCGGCCGCGAGCCGAACTGCCCCTTCGAACTGGGCTATCGCGTCGCCATCGCCTGCCGCATGGCCGTGGAGAGTTACCGCCAGCAGCGCACCGTGCGCTGGGACCCCACCCGCGAAGAGATCGTCTAGAGCGCCGACACCGTGGATTTCGAGTACACGCCGGAACAGATTGCCCTGCGCAAAGCCGTGCGGGAGTTCGCCGAGGGCGAAATTGCGCCCCACGTCATGGAATGGGACGAAGCCCAGACCTTCCCCATGGACGTGGTCCGCAAGTTGGGCCAACTCTTCGCGTCGGAGGCGGCGGTGCGCATCGCCGGCGAAATCCAGCGCCTCGTGATCGCCCGTCAACTCCTGAAAACCCGATGACCGATTCCGCTCGCCAGATCCGGGAAGGCAATGCGCGCGCGCTGGCCCGCGCCGCCACCGGAATCGAAAACCGCGACCCGCAAGCCCTGGAGACCCTGCGCGGCCTGGCGCCTTTCGCAGGCCACGCCAGAATCGTGGGCATCACCGGCCCGCCCGGAGCCGGCAAGAGCACGCTGGTCGACGCCCTGGCCTCGGCGCTCCGCCGCGAGGAGAAGACGCTCGCGATTCTGGCGGTCGACCCCACCAGCGGCATCAGTGGCGGCGCCATCCTGGGCGACCGCATACGCATGCAGCGGCACCATGCCGATCCCGGCATCTTCATTCGTTCCATGGCGACCCGCGGAAATCTCGGCGGCCTGGCGCGCGCCACTGCCGGCCTGGTGCAATTGATGGACGCTGCCGGCAAAGACTACGTCCTCATCGAGACTGTGGGCGTAGGGCAGGCGGAGATCGAGATCGCGGGACTGGCGCAGGTGACCGTGGTGGTCCTGGTGCCCGGCATGGGCGACGACGTGCAAACCATCAAAGCCGGCATCATGGAGATCGCCGACGTTTTCGCGATCAACAAATCCGATCAGCCCGGCGCCGATCGGGTGGAGCAGGAACTGGAAGCCATGCTCGGCCTGTCGGGCGGCCGCAAGCCGGCAATCGTGAAGACGGTCGCCACAACTGGCGTTGGAATCGACAAACTGTTAGACGCCATCCGAGCCGGGCCCGTAAGGGAGCGTTCGGCGCCCATCGCCGCCCCGACGATCGACCACATCGGCATTGCCGTACGATCCCTGGAAGACTCCATCGCTTTCTACGAATCCTTGGGCCTCGCCGTATCTCAATGGGAATCCGTGGACGCCGGGAAGGTCCACGTCGCGATGTTGCCCGCGGGCGATTCGCGTATCGAACTGTTAGAGTCATCCGAGCCCGATTCGCCCATTGGCCTGCACCACATTGCCCTACGAGTGCCCGATGTTCGCGCCGCGGCAGCGCGACTGGAAGCCAGCGGAGCGCGCCTGTTGAACGTCCCGCGCCCCGGCGCCGGAGGCCAACTCCACGTTTTCGTTCATCCCGCCTCCACGGGGGGCGTATTATTAGAACTCGTTGAGGAGAGTGGAAGTTGAAGTTCACCACAGAGACACAGAGGCACAGAGAAAACCAAGAAGGTCGCACTTATAATTCTCTGTGTCTCTGTGGTGAACATTTTTCTAAGGAGAGCACCAATTGAAAGCGGAAATCGGAATTATCGGCGGTAGCGGGCTCTACTCCATGCCCGGATTCGAAGCAGCGGAGGAAGTCCTCATACAAACTCCTTTCGGCGATCCCTCGGACAATTACGTCCTGGGCACGCTGGCTGGCAAGAGCGTGGCGTTCCTCACGCGTCATGGCCGCGGACATCGCCTTTCGCCCTCGGAGCTGAATTACCGGGCGAATATCTACGGCATGAAATCGCTGGGCGTCGAGCGCATCATTTCGCTCAGCGCCGTCGGGTCGCTCAAGGAAGAGCATCGCCCCCTCGATTTCGTCATCCCCGACCAATTCTTCGACCGCACGCGCGGCCGCATCTCCACCTTCTTCGGCGAAGGACTGGTGGCGCACATCAGTTTCTCCGACCCCATCTGTCCGCAACTCGCCGGCGTGGTGGCCGATGCCTGCGCCGCAGCGGGCGTCAATACCAAGAAGGGCGGCACCTATCTTTGCATGGAGGGCCCGGCCTTCTCCACCAAGGCCGAGTCCAACGTCTATCGAAGCTGGGGCAAGGACGTCATCGGCAAGACCAACCTGCAGGAAGCCAAACTGGCGCGCGAAGCCGAGCTCTGCTACGTCACCGTGGCC
>PLRZ01000438.1 GCA_003164075.1 Bryobacterales bacterium
TGGCGGGGAAAATGGGCTGAGCCATTCCTTTCGATGGCGAGAGCTTCGCAGGTGGGGCAGGCGGTGCCGCCTGCCCGCGCTGAATTAGGCCCGCTGCTCGAATAGGATCGAGAGCAGGCGAGCACCGCCTGCCGGGCTCACCGCAAATTCCACGAGATCAGGAGTTCTGAACTTCTACTGCCTCCCCGGCAGGGCCGGGGGATCTCCCTACCAATTAGTGACCGGCCCGTAGTCCGATTCCGGCAATCAGTCGTGCCTGGCCGCGGCGGCCTGCACTTTGCTGTGGTGCCTGCCGTAGCTGAAGTATACCGTCAGCCCGATGGCCAGCCAGATGAACAGGCGAGCCCAATTGACCCAGCCCAGCTTGTACATCATGTAGCCGTTGAACAGCACCCCCAGAACCGGCACCGCCGGCACCCACGGCGTGCGGAAAGGCCGCGCCTGATTGGGGTCGGTATGGCGCAGAATCATCACCGCGATCGACACGATGACGAAAGCCAGCAGCGTGCCGATGTTCACCATCTTGCCGATGTCGTCGATGGGTGTGACGCTGCCTACTATTCCCGCGAGGCAGCCAACCAGGATGGTGTTCTTCCAGGGAGTGCGGAATTTGGGGTGGATGTCGGCGAAGAACTTGCTGGGCAACAGTCCATCGTTGGCCATGGCGTAGAGCACGCGGGTCTGCCCCAGCAGCATCACCAGCATCACGCTGGAAAGGCCTGCCAGCGCACCCAGAGTGATCACGTGGGAAGCGGTGTTCAGCCCGCGGTCCAGGAACGCCTGCGCGATGGGCGCTTCGATATTGACGTTGCGCCACGGCACCATGCCGGTAAGGATGGCGGCCACGGAAATGTACAGGAAGGTGCAGATCAGCAGCGAGGCGATGATGCCGATGGGCAGGTCGCGCTGCGGATTCTTGGCCTCCTGCGCGGTGGTGGAGACCGCGTCGAACCCGATGTAGGCGAAAAAGATGTACGCCGCCCCGGCGCCGATTCCCGACATGCCGAATGGCGCGAAGGTCGACCAACTCGATCCCCAATTGCTGGGCGTCACGTACATACAGCCCAGGCCGATAACGAAGAGCACCACCGCAACCTTCAGAGTCACGATGACGGCATTGAAGCGCGCGCTCTCTCTGATGCCGCGAGTCAGGATGGCGGTAATCACCAGGGCGATCAGAAGGGCCGGCAGGTTGAAACCGAATTCGAACCCGAAGATATGCGGCGCGCCCAGCAGGGCGTGGGCCCGCTGCAGCAGGTCGGGCGATTGCGCGTCCACGATGGCGGTGACTTTTTTCAGGAACTCCTGCGTGCCGGGCACCAGCGACGAATCGACCGTGGCCATTTGGCGGGCGATCATGTTTTCCGCGGTCTTGAGCGCGGTCCAGTGATCGTAGGCCAGCCACAGGGGCATTTTGATGTTGAAGATTTTCAGCAGCTCGATGAAGTGGTTGGACCATCCGGACGATACCGTGCTGGCGCCCATAGCGTATTCCAGCGTAAGGTCCCAGCCGATGATCCAGGCGAAGATTTCGCCCATGGTGGCATAGGCATACGTGTACGCGCTTCCCGCCAGCGGGATCATGGCGGCGAACTCGGCGTAACACAGGCCGGCGAACGCGCACCCCAGTCCCGACAATACAAAGGACAACATCAGGCCGGGGCCGGCGTAGTGCGCGCCCAGGCCCGCCATCACGAAGATACCCGCGCCGATAATGGCGCCGACTCCCAGCGCGGTGAGCTGGAACACGCCCAGGGTCCGCTTCAAGCTGTGTTCGCCGGTCTGCCCGGCTTCGGACAGCAACATCTTGAGAGGCTTGCGAATAAAAAGGTTTGCCATAAACGATAGTTGTGACTATACCACTACACTCGGCAAAGGCACCACCGCGCGGGTGCGTACAGGGTCGCCGGGCGGCGCGCGCCGGTGCCGATCCTACGGAGTTGTTAAGAAATAAGCTTGCTAACGCTCCCTTACGGTCGCGGCTCTGAACGCGCGTCAGAGCCGCCACCGTAAGGGAACCGTAAGCTTGCGTTAGGTGGCGATTAAATAGGTTATTTCCACACAGATCCCGCGTGCAGTGGTCTGCTTCGCCATGATGTATTCGCTCGATTGGATGAGCTGCATGACACATGGCAACGATACACTGGGAGCATGCACATGCTGGTGGTTCTCGCGCTAGCGATCGGGCTCGCCCAGCAACCGCAATATCCCTCCCCCATGGTGGAGCACACCCGGGAGCATACCCGTTTGACGGAAGAGACTCCGCGGGGACGGCGTGAGAAGCTCGACATCGGGACGCTGTATCTGCCGGCCGGACTGTCGAAGCGGCCGGAGCTGCTTCTCTTTTTCCACGGCGAGCCCTGGGTGGCGGACGTCGCGGCCGCGCGCAACCGGGTTGCGGTGGTCAGCGTGCTGGCGGGCAATGGCTCCGGTGTCTACACTAAACTGTTCGAAGATCCGCATCGCTTCCCGCAGCTTCTGAAGGAAGCGGAAGCGAAAGCTCACGCCCGGTTCGGGCGCGTGATCCTGGGCGGCTGGAGCGCCGGGTGCGGCGCGCTTCGCCAGATTCTCAAAAGCCCGGAATCGTACGCCCGCGTCAATGCCGTGATCTGTATCGACGGCGTCCACACCGACTACGCCGATGGAAAGCCGGGGCCGCTCGAATCCGCGCTCGGCGAGGACAACCTCCAGGTCTGGTTGCATCTGGGGCGCGATGCCATGGCCGGCCGCAAACGTTTCCTGCTGACCCATTCTGAAATTTTCCCCGGCACCTACGCCAGCACCACGGAGACTGCCGACTTCCTGCTGAAGCAGCTTGGAGTGAAGCGCCGCCCCATCCTGAAGTGGGGCCCAATGGGACTGCAGCAACTGAGCGAGGCCAGGCGCGGCAAATTCCTGCTGATGGGCTACGCCGGAAACTCGGCGCCCGACCACGTGGACCAGTTGCACTCGCTGCCGGCGTGGCTCAAGCTGCTGCGCTGACCCTGCTGCGGCCGTGCCATACTTGAGTTTTCCACCAACCATTCGCGATGTTTTCCTATTCCCAAAACGACCTCTATTGCGAGCAGGTGCCGCTGGCCGATCTCGCCGCCCGCGTAGGCACTCCGGCTTACGTCTACTCCAGCCAGACTCTGCTGGCGAACTACCGGGCCTATGACGAATCCTTCGGCGATCTGCCCCACACGGTGTGCTACGCCGTGAAAGCCAACTCGTCGCTGGGCGTGCTGGCGCTGCTGGCGAAGGCCGGCGCGGGCTTCGACATCGTTTCCGGCGGCGAACTGTTTCGCGTGCTGCAGGCCGCGGGCGATCCGGCGAAGGTGGTCTTCTCCGGCGTGGGCAAGACCGCGGCCGAAGTGGAGTACGCGCTGGCCAGCGGCATACACAGCTTCAATTGCGAGTCGGAAGCGGAACTGGCGCTGGTCGACGCCATGGCCGCGCGCCGCGGCGTGAAAGCCGGCTTCTCCATCCGCGTGAACCCCGACGTGGACGCTTCCACCCATCCCTATATATCCACCGGACTGAGCAAACATAAGTTCGGCATCGCCATGGCGGAGGCGGCGCGGGTGTACCAGCACGCGCGCGGCTATCGTAATCTGGCGGCGGAGGGTGTGAGTTGCCACATCGGATCGCAACTGCTCGACCCCAGCCCGATTCTGGAAGCCGTGGACCGCGTGCTGGCGTTGGCAGCGGCGTTGCGCGCGCAGGGCGACCCCATCAATCACGTGGATCTCGGCGGCGGCCTGGGCGTGGCGTATCACGGCGGCGAGAAGGCGCCGGCGATTCCCGCGTTCGTGGAAAGCTTGCGGGCGCGGCTGCGGGATAGCGGCCTGAGCGTGATGGTGGAGCCCGGCCGCTCCATCGCCGGTCCCGCGGGCGTGCTGCTGACGCGCGTGCTGTATCGCAAGAAAAACGGCGCCAAGGAATTCGTAGTGGTGGACGCCGCCATGAACGACCTCATTCGCCCCGCGCTTTATCATGCACACCACGAGATCATCCCCGTGCGCAAAAATCGGCTGCCACCGATGACGGTGGATGTAGTGGGTCCGGTGTGCGAGACCGGCGATTTTCTGGCGCGCGATCGCCAGATGGCGAATGCCATGCCCGGCGACTTTCTAGCGGTGTGCACCGCCGGCGCGTACGGATTCGTGCAGTCGTCGAATTACAACTCGCGTCCCCGCGGGCCGGAAGTGCTGGTGGAAGGCAGCGGGTATCGCGTGATTCGCAGGCGCGAGACGTACGAGGACCTGGTGCGCGGCGAGACGATCTAGGGATGGCGCCGGTTTTCCAGCGGCGGGCAGCACTCCAGCCGCGTATACGTTCAGAACTCCTGATGTCGTGGAATTTGCAGTGAGCCCGCAGGTGGGGCAGGCGGTGCTCGCCTGCCCGCCCGCGCTGAATTAGGCCCGCTGCTCGAATAGGATCGTGGGCAGGCGAGCACCGCCTGCCCCACCTGCGAACCTCTCGCCATCGAAAGGAATGGCGCAGCCCATTTTCCCCGTCTACGGGCCGGGTCTGCAAACCATGGATGCCGCGCTGGTGCGTTCGGTCGAGCTCGCCGAACACCTCCGCATGGAACTTCGTGCCGACTGGGATACACTGAACCGCTTCGTCAATACCCCACAATTCGGCACCATCACGGAAGCTTCCACGCCTGGCCGCGAGTTCCAATTGAGCGCAAGGCTCTCTTTTTGATGACGGGTATTGTAGACTCGAAAAAGCGAAATGCACAGCTATATTGAACGTGTCGTCGATCTTCTGGATCCGGGGGGGAATCGGCTTTACAACTTGACGGCCGAGGCCGCGCGGGAACTGCTCCTCAAACACCCCGTGAAGGCCGCGCAACAAATGCAGGGCTCCTTTGCGCTGATTGCGCGCCAGGGCCAGACCGTTACCATGGCGCGCTCGCTCGACCGGCCCATGCGCTACTTCCTGGCGAAGCAGCAGGCCGGGCCGATCCTGATTGTCGCCGACCGCATCGATACCATTTACAACTGGCTCCAATCGGAAGGTCTGGAGTCTCAGTTTCATCCCAGCTACACCCGCATGGTGCCGGCGCATTACGTCGTGGAACTGCAGCTCGTGGGCTGTCCCGATCCCGATCCGAAGTATACGCGGTTCTTCGACCCGCGGCCCGGTATGTTACCAGCCGACCTGGACCAGATCGGCCAAACATATGTTAGTGCTCTGGCGGAGGAGATCTCCCGCTTCCTGCAATCCATGCCGGATCGCGAACCGCTGGGAGTATGTTTCTCCGGTGGCCTAGATAGCGGTAGCGTCTTTCTCACCACTTACCACGTAATGCGCAAGCTCGGCATGAATCCGGCGCGCTTGAAAGCGTTTGTTCTCGACCTCGGCGGCGGGCCGGACCTCCAGCAGGCGCGCTTGTTTCTGGAATCGCTGGATCTGGGGCTATTTCTGGAGCCTGTTCAGGCCGATTCCCGGACGCTCGACGTTCAGGAGACGATACGCCTGGTGGAAGACTATAAGCCGCTCGATATTGAATCGGCCACCATGGCGGTGGCGCTCTGCCGCGGGATTCGCGCCCGCTATCCCGGCTGGCGCTACCTGATCGACGGGGATGGCGGCGACGAGAACCTGAAGGATTACCCCATCGAAGAGAACCCCGAACTGACCATTCGCAGCGTGATCGATAATCCCATGCTGTATCAGGAAGGCTGGGGCGTCGGAAAGATCAAGCATTCGCTGACTTATACCGGCGGTCTCAGCCGTTCTTACACGCGCACTTATGCGCCGGGCCGGCATTTCGGTTTTCATGGGTTTAGTCCCTTCCTGCAGCCGTCCGTGATCGCCGTGGCGGAGGCCATCCCTTTTATCGAGCTGACTAACTACAATGTCCCGCGGCTCTATGAACTCAAGGGCGAGATCGTATCCCGCGGCATTCGGGCGGTAACCGGACTGCGCATGCCGGTGTTTCCGAAGCGGCGCTTTCAACATGGCGCCTTGCCAGCCGCCGTTCTGCGCGAGCGCCTGCCGTTCCGCCAGGCCGAATACCGCCGGCACTTTCTTTCCCTCTATTCGTAAGCATGTCTCTCTTACTGCCCGCGAATGCCGCCGGTCTGGACGCCTGGATCGAAGGGCAGCGGCCGCCCCGCAATCCGGTCGACCCGTTGCGGCCCTACTTATTCTTCGCGGAAAACGAGCGCTCCCGGGAGGGCGAAATCGTCCCGGTCAACACGCTGTTCCTGACCAACCGCGAGTGCCCATGGCGCTGTCTGATGTGCGATCTGTGGAAGAACACGCTGCCCGAGACAGTGCCTGCCGGCGCAATTCCCGCGCAGATCGAGTACGCACTGGCACGCTTGCCCGAATGCCGGCATGTCAAGCTCTACAATAGCGGCAGTTTCTTCGATCCGCACGCGATTCCGGTGGCGGACTATCCGGCCATCGCGGCCCAACTGGCGCGCTTCGAGCACGTCATCGTCGAGAGCCATCCCGCGCTGATCGGCGAGAATTGCCTGCGCTTCCGGGACTTGCTCGCGGGACGCCTGGAGGTTGCCATGGGACTCGAAACGGTCCACCCCGCCATTCTTCCCCGCCTCAACAAGCGCATGACCCTCGAACAATTCGCTGAGGAGGCGGCGCTATTGCGAAGGAACGGGATCGACCTGCGCGTCTTTATCCTGGTGCAACCGCCATTTTTGCCTGCGGGTGAAGCCGTCCACTGGGCCCAGCGCTCGCTCGACTTCGCTTTCCAATGCGGTGCGGCGGCGGCCATTCTTATTCCAACCCGTGGGGGCAACGGCGCGCTCGAAGCGCTGGCCCGGCACGGTGACTTCGAACCGCCCACCATCGCGAGTCTCGAAGCCAGTCTGGAATATGGTCTCGGCCTCCACAAAGGTCGTGTCTTCGCCGACCTCTGGGGGTTGGAGCGATTCTCGAGATGCACCGTTTGCTACCAGGCGCGGGCGGCGCGATTGCAGCAGGTGAATCTCCGGCAGATGGTCTCCGAGCGCGTCGACTGCCGGGCCTGCGGAGGACGCCATTGAGCGCGGATTACGACATTGCAGTGATTGGCTCGGGATTCGCAGGCTCGCTCGCGGCCATGATCGCGCACCGGTTGGGCAGGTCGGTTCTCCTGCTCGAACGCGGCAAGCATCCCCGCTTCGCGATCGGCGAATCGTCTACTCCGCTGTCCAACCTGCTGCTGGAAGAGCTATCGGTCCGCTACCATCTTCCCAACCTCACCCCGCTGTGCAAATGGGGCACGTGGCAAAAAGCGTATCCCGATGTAACCTGCGGACTGAAACGCGGCTTCACGTTCTATCGTCACAAGTCCGGCAGCCGCGCCGCGGTGGACCCGCAACGCCGGGACCAACTCCTGGTGGCGGCCAGCCCTCACGATGCCATCGCCGATACCCATTGGTACCGCGCCGAAGTCGACTCTCTCTTTGTTCGCGAGGCGCAGAACATAGGCGTCGAGTATCTGGACGAAGTCGACTTACTAAGTGCTCGCGGGCAGGATGAAACGGTGCGGCTGGAAGGCACGCGCCACGGCAAGCGTCTCAACATCTCGGCTCGATTCGTGGTGGATGCCACGGGACCGCGCGGTTTCCTGCACCGGGCCTTGGCGATTCCCGAGTTGAATTTGCCGGACTTTCCGCGGACCGAGGGCCTATACACGCATTTCACCAACGTGCGCCGTCTCGACGAACTTACCCCGAATGCCGAGGCGCCGCCGTATCCCGTGGACGACGCGGCAGTTCATCATGTGTTCGACGGTGGCTGGATCTGGGTCTTGCGCTTCCGCAACGGAATCACCAGCGCGGGCGTCGCGGCTACCCAACCGGTCGCGGCGCGCCTCGGATTCAGCGAAGGCGCGCCAGCCTGGCAGCGGCTCTTGCAATGCCTTCCAACGGTACACGATCAATTCGCATCGGCGGTGGTCGAGCGGCCCTTCATACACGCTCCGCGGCTCGCGTTCCGAAGCGGCGCCATCACTGGCCCGCGATGGGCCTTGTTGCCGTCGGCGGCGGGGTTTGTGGATCCTCTTCTGTCCACCGGTTTCCCCCTGGCGCTTCTGGGCGTTACTCGCCTGGCGGCGATCTTCGAACGAGACTGGGATTCGCCCCGATTGGGCCCGGCGCTGGCCACCTATGCCCTGCACACCGAAGAGGAATTGCTGGCTACCGCGCGCCTGATCGGGAGCCTCTACGCCAACATGGCGAACTTCCCGTTATTCGTTTCGCTGTCGCTGCTCTATTTCGCCGCCGCCAGCTTTTCCGAGACAGCCCGCAGACTGGGGAGACCGCACCTGGCCAGTTCTTTTCTCCTGCACGATCATCCCGATTATCAAATACAGCCGCTCCTGGAGCGCGCCCGCCTGGTTCGCAACCAGGAGGAATCGCAAACGTTGAGCGGCGACATTCTCCGCGCCATCGAGCCGTTCAATGTAGCTGGGCTGGGCGAGCCGCGTCGCCGCAACTGGTACCCCGCGGATGCCGGGGACATGCTCCGTGGGGCGCCGAAGCTAGGGGCGGATCGGGATGAAGTGGCGCACCTGCTCGAACGGTGTGGCTTCCAGCGTGGGGCAGGGTAAAGCATGCCCCGTCTAGCCGAGGCACGTCACTCTCGGACCAGTTTAAATTGAATTCGCTTGCCCCGCTTATACGAATCAGACGACCAACATACGATGGTCCGGGCAGTCCAGTTCGATGGCCTCGTAGATATGATCCACCAGGTCCAACCCGTGCTTCGCCAGAAACGGCAGGATGGAATAGAGGCGCTCCTGCAAATGGCGCTCGGGGAAAATCAGGCCGTTGAGCGACGCCGCATCGCCCGCGGCGCGATCGTTCCGGCGCATGGCTTCGCGCCCGGCTTTGCCTTCGATCTTGGACAGTTGATAGGCTATCTTGCGCTTGCTGCGGTCGAGCGCCTGAGCCAGGGTGGGGTCGAAGGCCGACAGATCGCCGCGCAGTCGGTCGATGGCGCGCTCCACCGCCTTGCCGGCCTCGCCGAGCGACGCGTTGAGTGCCGGCGGCACCAGTTTGGCGGCGATGCGCTCGCGCAGCACGTCTTCCCCATGGTAGAAATCGGGCAGCGACAGACCGTAGCGCTCCATCAGCTTGTCGCTGTGCTGGTCCAGGATAGGCGCGTGCCGAACCCGAAGCTGAAGGCTTCGATTTTGACATCGAACCAGCAACTTTGGGTTGGAACTCGAGGACCTGAGCCGCCAGGAGGTTGACGCTCCGGCCGGCCGCTAGAAACGGGTCCCAGCGGTTCCAATGGGCGCGGCGCGCGGAGTTCCTCCATGCGGACGTGCTCTTTGGCCGAACGACAAGCGGTATCCGACGCCGCCATCCGCCGAGGCCACAGGGACGACGTGGAGGTCGTCCGCCTGGATCTGTTCCGCCACATCCTCCAGAGCCAGCCGCTCACGCGCCTCAGGATACAGATCCAAGCCAGGCTCCTTCAAGAGGCTGAGGATGGTGTCGCGCCCTGTCAGATCGACCTTCAGTTGTTCCACGCGGTCATCCGCCTCGCGGCGCAAAACGTCCGTCGCGGCTGTTTTTCCGTCCTCAACCACGGAACTCACACGCAGCACGGTGGATGAAGTGTAGCCCGGCGGCACGTGATAAGAGGCCGCAAGCGCGGCGAACGCGCCGACCAACGAAAAGACACCCAGCGCTTTCAGGGAATCGGCGTCTGTAGTCCAGTGCATTGCAATACCGGTCCTCGACACATTGAGCATTGCCGCCGGCCGGCAGGCGTGTATTCCAGGAGGGCATTGAATTCCCCGCCATACCGCTCGCGCCAGGCGCTCGCATAGAACCGGGCTAACCGTACCTCATACGTGCCAAGACATCTGCCAGCGACCGTTCGTCGTTTACCATACCACATCAGCTCAACCGCACGGAACACCGCGATCAAAAAATGCAGGTAGCGATCAGGCGATTCGCCTCCGTGAAGAAGGTCGTGCTCCCGTCGACCCAAAATGGGTAAAACGCATCTCCTTCGACAATTCAGCGGCGGTTCGGGCGGTTCTACCCCGCGGAGGAGCGGTGAGCTTTAGCTAAACTTCGCGACGAAGTCCTGCGCTTCACTTCCGTGAATCTCCCCCATCCACAACTTCACGATCGTCCCGTTAGGATCGACCAACAGAATGGTAGGCGTGGAATAGAAAGGAAACAAAAAACTTATCAGCTCCTTTAGCCACGATCAACTTGCCTGGGATACCGTCGCGATCAACAAAGGCCTGGGCGGCCTGCTGATCGATCGCCGCCATCGCGATAATGACCTGCACCTTCCCCTCACGAATCTGAGGTAAAGTGCTCAATTGTCGGTACAGGGGCTCGTTCGCGACGCAGTGCGGGCACGTCGGCGAGAGTTCCAAGACGAGGGTGGTTTTTCCTGGGGCCTCGGGGATCTTAACGGTCTGGCCGACTTTGATCGGTTTCGGCATTCGCGCCAAAAGCTGACGGACCTTGATTTCCTTATGGATATAAAGTCCCCCGACCGCAATAACCATGATACAGGCTACTATGAGGAGAAAATTGGCGATTTTGTCTAACATAAAGACCTTTGCTTGTTTCTTTCTTAGTGCTGTAGAGAAACCTACCGCCCCGCCGATTAAGTTATTATTTCATTTGGGCAAGATGGGCAGCACTCCGGAGGCGTGGGAGACTGGTCGTAGCC
>PLRZ01000138.1:0-2752 GCA_003164075.1 Bryobacterales bacterium
AAATCCCGAAACTGTTTAAGCACACGGGCAGGCGAGTACCGCCTGCCCCACCTGCGAAGCTCTCGCCATCGAAGGGAATCGCTCAGCCCATTTTCCCCGCCAGACAGAAATTGCGGGGCGACTTCAGGAGTTCTTAACTATGAGATGCCCGGGTATTTTTGCCATAAGCGTGTTGCTCGCCGCGGCGCAGTCGGCCGACGAGGTCCATGTCACCGCACGCCCTTACACACCGCCGCAACTCAGGCTGGTGGTGCAATCGGAGTTGGTTCAGCTCGAGGTCGTAGTGCGCGACCCGCATGGCCGTTCGGTGAGCGGGCTGAAGCAAAGCGATTTCGAAATCCTCGACGAAGGCAAACCGCGGGAGATCACGGGCTTTTCCGTGTCCACACGCGACACGACGCCGGTTTCCGGACCGGCGGTTGTGGCCGCACCCGCTGCTTCCCCTTCCGCCGGCACCCCGCCGCCTTTGCGTTCCACCTTGCTCTTTTTCGACGATCTGCACGCGCCGGTGAGCGACCTGCAGCGTGTGCAAATCGCCGCTAAACGTTTCGTCAAGGATGGCATGGGGCCGGGCGCTCGCGCGGCGGTTTACGCGGCGTCCGAAGGGCTGATCCTCGATTTCACCGCGGATGCCGGCGCGCTCACCACCGCCATCGGTAAGCTGCACCCGCACCCCCGCATCTCCGAAAACGGAATGCAGTCGTGCCCGCGCATNNAACGCCGCCCTCGACGAAATGAAGCACTGCCAGTACACCGACCCGAACGAAACCCAGGTTCACGGCGCATCGCCCCCCGGCCCTACCGGAGCGGACCCCAATAGCGCCGCGGTGCGGGCGCAAGCCTCAGCGACGTGGGAGCAGGCGCGCAGGGATTCGCTCAATTCATTTGCCGCCATCGATCGGGCCTTGGCGGTATTGTCACAGGCGCCCGGGACGCGCGTCCTGCTGATGGTTTCCACGGGCTTTCTCTCCGGAATGCTGGAGGCCGAACTGGATGCCACAATCGACCGCGCGATCCACGCCGGCGTCGTAATCAANNACCATCGGCTCACGGAATGCCGCGATGAATGCCGTGATGGAGGAAACCACGTCGGCCACCGGCGGGCTGTTCTTCCATAACAGCAACGACCTGGTGGGCGGGTTCTCCGTACTCGCCGCCGTTCCCGAGACCACCTACCTGCTGGCCTTCCGGCCCGACGCGGAAGGCGCCGCAGGCAAGTATCGCAAGCTGAGGGTGCGGTTAACCGCATTGAAAGGCGATTATGTCCAGGCGCGGCCGGGATACTTCGCGCCCGGGAACACGTCCGCCGAGGGTCCGCGCGGGCCGCGTTCGATCGACCAGGAGGTGCAGGCGCGGGACGTCCTCAAGGACATTCCGATTGACGTCGGAGAAGAGACCAGCAAGCCGGAAAAGGGCGAAGGCGTGGTGACGCTCATGATCCACGTGGACCTTACCCCATTGAAGTTCGCCCAACGCGAGGGCCGGCATATCCAGAAACTGACCTTCGTCGGAGCGCTGCTGGATAAGGACGGCAATATCGTTGCGGCGAAAGAAGGCGAGATGGATCTCGCATTGAAAAAGGAGACTTTGGCCAAGCTGACCGCCAGCGGAGTCAGCGCCGGATTGAGGCTTTCCGCGCCGCCCGGACGATATCTCGCGCGAGTCGTAGTCCAGGATGCCGATGGAAAGATGGCTTCTCAGAACGGCGCCGTGGAAATACCCCGATAGAGGCCGCGCCGTTGTCCTCTGGGCCCGGCTCTGTAACGAGTGCCCGCTGTGTGCAATTAGTTCAGAACTCCTGATGTCGCCCCGCAATTTCAGCCCGGCGGGGAAGATGGGCTTGGCGGGTGGGGCAGGCGGTGCTCGCCTGCCCCACCTTCGGGCTCACTGGATGAACTCCACCGGTGTAGCGTCGGAAGTGTCGCCCAGGGGTCATGCGCCGCGCGGAATAGCTCCTACGGGACGCCGATCACCGTGGTGTAGCTGGTGGCCTCAAGCTTGAGTTCCGCCTTGCCGCCGGCGACGGAAATGCGCGCGCCTTCTTCCATGCCGCGCTGGCTGTCGGTGACCCAAACTCGCAGCTCTTTCACCCCGGCAGGCAGGCCCGTGAGAGTGGCTTGGCGGGCGGCGCCGTTGTTCACCACGTGGACGGTGTAAACTCCTTCGGCGATGTTGCCGAACCCGGCGCAGGTAAGGTTGGGACCGCTGCATGCCACCGGCAGCGAGAAGGACCGCTCGGGAGTGGACGCCAATTGCTTGAAATTCCAGAAACGCCTCGTCGGACGGATGGGTCCGTTGTCGCCGAATGCTCCGCCGCCAGCCAGAATCGAGTAGTCGGAGGTCAATTGCCATTGCAGAATGGACTGCGGCTGCGCGACGGCCAGGATGCGCATATAAAGGTTGATCTCGTAAAGCGCGAAAGATTGCTCGCTGAAGATCTGGGGGTAGCGCCAGGCAGCGGCGTCGGTGCTGCCTTCGGCCACCAGCAAGGGTACGTTGAGTTGCCGCGCGGCGGCGCGCCACTGCGCCAGGATCTCGTCGGTGCATCCCCGCCAGGAGTGGAAATCGACGGCGGCGATGTATTTTGCCGCTTCCGGATCGTGCAGCGCGGGCTGGATGAACTCCACCGGTGTAGCGTCGGAAGTGTCGCCCAGGGCCAGTTTGGTGGCCAGACCGCGGGAGGCAAAGTATGCGCCGAAAGTCTTGATCATCTCGGCATGTTCGAGCCCCGTCTGCCGGACGTTGATGCCCA
>PLRZ01000138.1:2780-13759 GCA_003164075.1 Bryobacterales bacterium
CGCCTCTCCCGGTCATTCCCAGGACGGCCCACGCCGGCGCGGCCCACGCACTCACGATGACCGGCATTCCCTTTTGCCCCAGCCGGCGAGCCATCTCCATGGCCTGCTGGATCCGCGGATTCAGAGTTCCCGCTCGCGCCGCGGCCAGGGGATCGCCGCTCTCCTGGGGCTGCCAGGTACTCCACGGCATCTCCACACGCCCCCACGCCACTCGCAGGTTCTTCAGATTGTAGTCGATGATGGCGGGGTCCGCGGTGGGGTTCTGCAGGCGGAAATTGCCGCCCAGTCCGTCGAACAGTTGGCCCGGATGCGATGCGTCGAGCGCTATCGTGACGGGATTATGGTCGACGTCGCCAGCCACCTTCACGGTGAAACTCTTGCCGGCAGTCTGGCCGGCCGACGCCTTGCCGGTGAGGACCGCCATGGTCACTTGAAGGTCGTAGTTGCCGTTACGGCGATCGTCGCGAATGAGGACCTCGGCCGGCTCGCTGAATGCGATTTCGATTTCGCGCCGGCCGGATGTGAAATGCAGACCCTTGGCGGCGCCGCGCAGGTAATCGTTCTGGTCCTTGAGGCCCGGCGCCAGCGATACCTTCTCGGGAGTGGGCTTCACCGCTCCGATAATCTGCACATTGCCGCCGGAAAAGAGGGCGGCCGGCAGATCGAGGCGCCAATAAGCGCCGGCTATGTTGGATTGCTGCGGGGAGTCGAACTGGATATCCACCTTGGCTGTGCCGGTACCGGTGTCTTCCACTATTTCTTTGCCGTTGAGAGCCCAGCCGTGGGCGCGCATCTGGACAGTGACGGTTTCGGTTTTGCCGTTGCGGGAGTAATTGTTGGTCTGCTTCTCCCTGCCGGTAGTGAAGACGCTCCCGTCCGGCTCGACGACGCACATACTGCTGTTCAGTTCAAACAGGTGTCCGTCGACACGGATGCCGGTAAGGTTGCCCCACGCCATGGTTTCCGGCTGGCCGGATGCCGTGCCGGCCCAAGTTGCGAGAAGCCCCGCGCAAGTTGCCGCGAATATCAAGTGCCGCCTGACCACGTGCATCGTCATGAGTCTATTATAAGCGGACCCGAAAAGGGGAAATCGCGCGGTTTTACCAAGGCCCTATGGGACGCGCTTGAACTCGATTTTGCCCTTGGTAGTCTGGTCGCCCTGGGTCACGATGACATCGCCCGAGATGCGGTCCCCATCCACCGTCATAGTGAGTGCGTAAGTTGCGCCATCGGGAGAAGTGACCTGGGCGGTGATCTTGTTGCCGGCGATCTTCCCGTTTTGGATGGGCCACTGCTGATTTTCGTCCGGACCGCCGCTGCCGGTGAGAGTAGTGCCACTCTGTTTCACGATCATGTAAGCGGAGTTTAGCTCACCGGGGTTTCCATCGGCGCCGATAGCCACCAACGTGCCCGACCATTTACCCGATATATCGGCGGCCGCTGCCGTGATCACGAGTGCCAGAAGCAAGCCAATGCAAGAAAGAACTTTCACGTGTCCTCCAATGCCTAAAGTACGAAGCTTCCCGGAAAAGGGTTCGCCTCTTTTTTGAGAGTTTACTTTAACGCATTGTGCCCGTGTCCGTGCGAGCCGGGACGCCGGCGGCGGCCGGTCCAGGGCGAGGGCATGCGATTGCGCTGCTGGAGCGCGGCCGCGGGGGTGAGAGGCGAGGCGGGGTTTGCAGGGATTTCGGGACTGGGCGCGGCTTGCGGAGCTGCGCCGGCGGGCACGGGCGGGTCGGGCTCGACGGCTTGGGGTTCGGGATCGCGGAGGGGTTCGGTGGGGCTTTCGGCGCGGAGGGCCTTGAGACGGTCGAAATCCTCTACCGCGCGCCGATAGAGGCGCTCGGTTTGGGCCTGGTAGCGAATGACGAGGAGGAAGCTGGCGGATTTGCCGGTGAGGCGGTTAAAGCCTTCGGCGAGCCAATAGGAGCGGTTTTGGCCGGCGGTTACGTCGATTCCGTGGGTGACTTCGGGGTTCATGAGGATCAGGGGAGTGCCGGGGCGTTCGGTGGCTTCGTCGAGGCAGGTGATGAAGAAGCCGGATTCGAGAGCGGCACAGCGGAGGAGCGACAGTTGGGAGAGGGCGATTCGCTCGACGGCGAAGAGCTCCTGGGAATTGACGGGCCGATAGAAGGCCACGAGATCGTCACGGAGACCGATGACAGCTTCGGGGGTTTCGAGCCGGACGATGGCGTAGTTTTCGGGGTGGAAGACGTGCTTCCGTGAAATCTGGGCAGGGGCGGGGCGTTGGGGGTTCATAGGTTATCCTTTCGACTTCAGCTTTACCATGCAGATGCGCGGAAAGCTGGAAATCGGCATCCGCAAGTGACTGGGAAGAAAGGGAATATTCCTCGCACATTGTTGCGAATGGCTTTGCGGGGGGGCGCCACGGAGCCGGTCCGCGCCGAAACAGGGCTTCTGTCCGATGCTCCGGCCAGCGAGCGGTGAATGGGCGGACCGGTTTGCGGCACATTACACTGGAAGGCATGGCCGGTCTTCTGTACCTGGTGGCGACACCCATTGGCAACCTCGAGGACATCACCTATCGCGCGGTACGGGTGCTGCGGGAGGCGGACCTGATTGCCTGCGAGGATACGCGGCAGACGAAAAAGCTGCTGGACCACTATGACATCCGGAAGCCGACCATCAGCTATCACGAACACAACGAGGCGGAACGCTCGGTGGAACTGGCATCGCGGCTGGCGGCCGGGACGGTGATCGCGCTGGTCTCCGACGCCGGAATGCCGCTGGTGTCGGACCCGGGCTACCGCCTGGTGCGGGCGGCGATCGAACTGGAAGTGCCGGTGCAGGCGATACCGGGGCCTTCGGCGGCGCTTACCGCGCTGGCGGCATCGGGACTGCCGACGGACTCGTTCCGTTTCGGCGGATTTCTGCCCTCGAAGCCGGGGCAGCGCGCCAAGGCGCTGGAGGCGCTGGCGGAAGAAGATGCGACGTTGATTTTTTACGAAGCGCCGCATCGCATTCTGGACGCGCTGGAAGCGGTGGAACTGGCGCTGGGTCCGCGGCCGGTGGTGGTGGCGCGCGAATTGACGAAAATCCACGAGGAGTTTGTGCGCGGGACGGCGGCGGAGGTGCGGGCGCAACTGGCGGCCCGGGATATGGTGCGGGGAGAGATCACGCTGCTGATCGGGAAGGCTACGGCGCCCCTGCCGGACGATACACCGATCGAAGAGGCGGTGGAACGGCTCATCAGTGGCGGCACGGCGCGCATGGACGCCATCAAACAAGTGGCGCGGAAGCGGGGGCTCTCCAAGCGGGAAGTGTACGACCAGTTGCTACGGGAGAAGTAGGCGGCGGTGGATGCTTACTTCCGGCGGCGGACGAATGCATAAGTCGACGAGATGGCGACTTACGGGCAAGTGCGCAGGTCAAGTTGCATCAGGACGAAGGGAACGAATCGTCGAGCATCCCCCATCCCGGCTGCGACGTCGCTCAGCATAGCTTCTTCAACGCATTGGGCTCTCTGTTCGCTGCTCAAAAGAGTAGCCTTCTCACGTCCCGGCCATGCACCGTTTCCGGAGGATGGCAACCCATAGTAATCGACCATGGTGGTCGCGATGCAGCCCGTATCTTCTTTCAGGTGATTGATTATGTCCTTCCTGGCGGACGGCCAGGGTCTGATTCCTCCACGCTGTAGACGCAGTCTGGCATTGCCGATGATGCGAGCGCCTACGTCGCTGAAGCCACTCGCGAGCAGGTGGTCACGAAGCATTCCGCTAACGAAGGCCTCTTCCGTCAATCCTTCGACTTGCACTAAGAGGCGAGCCATGGATTAGCTCCGAACCGGGCACCCGCCAAGTTCGCTTTTCTCCCAGAGTTGACCAAGGCTGTAGTCCTCCAGCCATTTGTCCAACCTTGCGGAATCGAGATGCGTGATCTGAGTGCCGCGGTCCACTCGGTCTGCGACAAGCACCTCGTCCGGCTGGAAATAATCCACCAGTGAAGACGACTGAGTCGAGACGATTACTTGGTTGTCAACCGAGGCATGCCGAATTAGCGAGGCTAGCAGTCCGATGGCGTAGGGGTGAAGTCCTAACTCGGGCTCATCGACCAGGATGACCGGCGGCCGGTGATCCACAGGCTGCAGGAAGAGAACTGCCAAAGCAACGAATCGTAGCGTCCCGTCCGAAAGGGACGATGCGCCGAAATACTGGTCAGAGATCCTGTGCTTCCACTCGAGCCTGATAGTGTCCGGATTGAGCTTCTCGGGCTCCAGACGGAAATCGTCGAAAAATGGAGCGGCGCTTTGGACGGTTCCTCGGATCAGATTGTAGGAGTCGCTGTGTTTCTCCCGAAGATAATACAGGAGCGCGGCCAGGTTCGATCCGTTATCCCTCAGGAAGCGATTGTCCGGCACGCTGGCGGTTATTCGCATACGTGAGGTGTCGTGAAGGTGATACACTCGCCAACCGGCAAAGGCATTTCGCGTCCAGTGGTCGACCGCAGTGAGAGCTGCGTCTTTTCGCGATGTATCCAACGGACCACGTGACCCTCCGACCCCTTGACTCGATTTGTACAAGCCATCATCCCCGGTCGGCATTAGTTCAGCGTCGTAGCTACTGCCGTTCCCCAAGAACGAGAGATGGATAGTGAGTACCGGCGTCGTCTTTGATCCGAAGTGCAGTATCTTTTCAGCTCCCCCCGCGGTTCCGACATAGTTTGATAACCTTCCTTCGCCGATATGCTGCAACAATCGGAAAGCGTCGAGGAAATTCGACTTGCCGGAACCATTCGCGCCGATCAACACATTGATCGGCCCAAGCTTCAACTTCTCTATCGACGCGATGCTCTTGAAGCCTTTGATCGTAATGTAGTCGAGCGCATTCGAGGGCATTCGACCTCGTTCTACTCCGAGACTGCCTTCGACTTAATCAGCCCGCGGATCGTGGCGATGAATTCCTCCGCGGTCTTCGCGCCCTGGTCGCCGTGCTTGCGATTGCGCACCGAGACCTTGCCGCTCTCCTGCTCGCGATCGCCTACTACCAGCATGAACGGGATCTTCTGCAATTGCGCCTCGCGAATTTTGAAGTTGACCTTCTCGTTGCGATCGTCGAGAGTAACGCGGAGTCCCGCGGCGTCGAGCTGCTTCTGCAGCGCCCGCGCGTATTCCGCCTGCCGGTCGGTGATCGGCAGCACGATCGCCTGCACCGGCGCCAACCACACCGGAAACGCCCCGGCATACAGCTCGATCAGGTAGGAAATCATGCGCTCCATGGTGCTGACAATGGCGCGATGGATCATTACCGGTTGATGTTCCTTGCCATCCGCACCCACGTAGTGCAGGTCGAACTGGCTCGGCAGGTGGAAATCCAACTGAACAGTGGAGTAGGTTTCCTCGTGGCCCATCACGTCGGCAAGCTGGATGTCGAGCTTGGGGCCGTAGAACGCCGCTTCACCCTTGGCTTCCACATAGGGCAAGCCGAGCGCGTCCATGGCCTCGCGCAACATCCGCTCGCCCAGTTCCCACATGGCGTCGTTATCGACGTACTTCTCCTTGTCCGCCTTGTCGCCCAGCGAAAGCCGGTAACGGTACTGGGTGATGCCCAGAGCCTTGTAGGCCTCCTCCACCAGACGCATCACGTTGGAGAATTCTTCCTTGATCTGATCCGGCGTACAGAAAATGTGCGCGTCGTTGAGAGTCATACAGCGGACGCGGCTCAAGCCGCTGAGCGCACCCGACCGCTCGTAGCGGTACATGGTGCCCAATTCGGCGATTTTGACGGGCAGGTCGCGGTAGCTGCGCTGCTTGGATTCGTACACCAGAATGTGATGCGGGCAGTTCATGGGCCGCAGCACCATCCGTTCGTTCTCCAGTTCCATGGGCGGGAACATGCTGTCCTTGTAGTGCGCCCAGTGACCAGAGCGCTCGTACAGGTCGACCTTCGCCAGGTCGGGCGTGTACACGTGCTGGTATCCCAGGGCGCGCTCGCGTTCCAGGATGTATTCCTCCAATAGCCGCCGGATGGTAGCGCCCTTGGGCAGCCACAACGGCAACCCGGCTCCCACCGACTCGTTGACGGTGTACAGTTCGAGTTCCTTGCCCAGCCTCCGATGGTCGCGGCGCTTGGCCTCCTCCAGCCGGTTCAGGTAGTCCTGGAGGTCCTTCGCCGAGAAGAACGCCGTCCCATAGATGCGCTGTAACTGCTTGTTGTGTTCGTCGCCTTTCCAATATGCGCCGGCGATGGAGAGTAACTTGAATGCCTTGATCCGGGACGTGTCCGGCACGTGCGGACCGCGGCAGAAATCGATGAAATAGGGCCCCAGCGTGTATTCGCTGAAGATTTCGCCGGCGCGCTCGGCGATCAGCTCGCACTTCATCCACGCACCGCCGTATTTCTTGAGGCCATCTTCTTTCTTTGTGTAGACGCGCTCGTAAGGGAGATGGCGCTTCTGAAGCTCCCACATCTTGGCTTCGATCTTTTCGAGATCGTCGGGCGTGAACGGGGTGGGGCGGTCGAAATCGTAATAGAAGCCGCTCTCGATGGGCGGGCCGATGCCCAGCTTGGTTTCGGGGTACAACTCCAGTACCGCCGCGGCCAGCAGGTGGGCGGTGGAGTGGCGATAGACGGTGAGCGATTCAGGATCCTTGGCGGTGAGAATCTGCAGCGTGGCGTCCTGGTCGAGGGGCCGGGTCAGATCGTAGAGATCGCCATTCACTTTGGCCACGATGGCAGCGTCCGCGAGGCGCGGACTGATCGATTTGGCGATATCGATGGGACGGGTCCCCGCGGCGACGGATTGTTTACTGCCATCGGGCAGAGTAATCTCGATGTTGCTCATAGGGAATTTTCAGCGTAACACGCGTCGCGCAGCAGTTGCTCGACCGGGCGCGCTGGGAGATTGACCTGGGGAAACGGGAAAGGCAAGATCACCACAGAGGCACAGAGGCACAGAGAAAACACGTAAAAAGGTCATTGAGTGACATTGCGGCGCCGCGCCGTCCTCGTGATTTTGAGGCCACAGAGGGGACAGAGAGCACAGAGAAAACACGTAAAAAAGGTCATTGAGTGACATCGCGGCGCGGCGCCGTCCTCGTGATTTTGAGGCCACAGAGGGGACAGAGAGCACAGAGAAAACACGTAAAAAGGTCATTGAGTGACATTGTGGCGCGGCGCCGTCCTCGTGATTTTGAGGCCACAGAGGGGACAGAGAGCGCAGAGAAAACCTTTCCGAGTGCGGGCGTGGTGTTCGGCGTACATCATTGTTCACCACAGGGCACAGAGACACAGAGGAAAACCGGGAATGTCGTCAAGTGACATTGTGGTGCGGCGCCGCCCTCGTGATTTTGAGGCCACAGAGGGGGCCGAGACCACAGAGAAAACCCGCCGCCCTGCACCTGCCCTACTCGGAGATTACGATCTGGACGTGATTGCTCTCGTGGCCATCGGCGGCAAGGTAGAACTCCATGGCGCCATAGTTGGCGACCACCGGAAGCTGCACTTCCACCACATAGTAGCCCACGTAGCCCGGGGCCAGCGTGGCGCGATCCACCGGCACTTCGCTGCGGTCCAGATAGCTCTGTATTTTGGCGACTACCTCCGGCGGGTTGTCCCTGGGAGGCTCCACACCGGTTGGCCAATCGGGCCGCACCTTACCCAGTCCGTTTACCAGCACCTGGAGGCGCTGCCCGGGGTGCGCCACATTACCCTCCAGCGGCATGCCGCTGTCGGCATCCAGGATCATCGGTACACCGTCGCTTCCCACGAAAATGGCGGGTGAGACAGGCAGTACCTGCAAGTCGCGGGTCATTCTCCCGGAGGCGGTTTCGAGCGCCAGCGAGACCGTCGGTCCCACCGCTTCGAAGGGCACCTGGATCTGCGAGTTGCTCCAAAGCGGATATTGCAGCGTGCCGCCCGATACGGAATTCACTTTCTCGCCCAGGATGCTGACCAGCGAACCGGGAGATGCGGCACGCGTGCTGTAGTCGGCCGCATTCACCAGGCGTAAACCGGTGGCGCGGTGCGGAGCTGCGGCGCCGTATACTCCGTAGCCCTCCAGCGCGGCATAAAGCTGGACCCCCGCCGGATCCAGCGCCACGTCTACGGCCTTCGCCGCCGGCAGGGTTTCGGAGAGGCCGGTCCACTGGAGATTGTCGGTCGAACCGCCGGTTTCCAGGTCGATACGAGTCCAATACACGCCCTTGTCGGTGGCCGCATAGACCGCGCCGGAGGTCCGATCGGCGGTGACCGAATAGGCTGCCCCAACCGGCAGCTTGGAATCCAGCGGATCCCAGGTGCTGCCGCCGTTGAAGGTGCGTAGGACGTGGGGCCCTTCTCCGCTCAGCGCCGCCAGGGCCACCTGCGGGTAGGCCGGGTCGACATACAACCGCTCTACCCGATGGCCGGGTACCGCCGCGTATGCATCGGTTCCCTGAAACGTCAACCCGCCGTCAACCGATCGCCAGATGCGGCCGTCGTCCGAACCGGCGTATACCGTGCGGCCGTCGCTCGACTCGGCAAAGGCCGAGATGCCGGCGGCCACTTTGGTCGAGTAGTCGTGCTTCCTGCTGTCATCGGACTGGGGCATTATGGCCGGATAGGAGCGCCACAACCTGCTGCCCGGCGCCAGTTCCAGGGCGCCGAGGTTCTGGGTCAGAATTCGCGCCGGATGTCCGCCGCTGGGCGTGGCCACAATCCGTACCACCGAGAGGTTCGGCAACAGCAAATTCAGGCTGGCCCAGGTGAGCCCGCCGTCCATCGACCGCCATACGCCATTTTCGTTCGCCACCACCAACTGGCCGGGATCGCCGGGCGAAACAGCGACACTTTTTATACCGGCTCCAATCACCGAATCCGACTTATAACTGGTCAAGGTCTGCCAACTCCTGCCATCGTCGGAACGATACAGTTGGCGGCCTAACCCCCACAGTTCCTGCGAGTTTGCGCCGATGGCAACATACTCCGCCGCGGGCTCCGGTTTACGAGCCGGATTGCGAGGGATGAGGGCCGGAGGGTCGGGAGCGGCGGTTGCCGGTTCCCAGTTCTCAAAATCCTGCGTCTGAAACGTCTTGCCCGAGGCCGTCCGGGCATAGAGCGAACCATCCGCGCCATACCAGACACTTAGCATCGGCCCGGTAACCGGACCGGCCAGACGCGACTCCATGGCAGACGTTCCGATGTGACGCCAATCCGTCTGGGCGGAAGCGCCGAGGACGCCAGCTAGCGCCAGGACCACCCAGCGCGCCAGAACGTGTGCTGTTCCCTTATGACACACAGTTGTGTACTATTCTAACCCATATCCCATCGGGCGGATATCAACAAACTGCTGAATTAACGTAGGTTGTCGTCTTGTCGCCAACGGCACGCTATTTGCCTTGCAAGTTTAGTGCTAGACTTGTGGAGTCATAGCTATCGGGCAGGAAAATCGGTCTTCCATGCCTGAAATTGGAGTTATGCTGAAGCCCTCTACGCTCGCGCGGACTGTCTCCATGCTGCTACTGGCGGCTGGCGCGGGTGTGCTGTGGACTCCTCTCCAGGCACAGTCCAAGGAAGTCGCCACCGCCATAGAGGTGGAAGGACAGGTCTCGGTGCTGCGAGGCGGACAGGTCGCCCTGTTCCAAAATGGTACAGTCGGGGTCGGACAAGTTATCGTCACCGGACCGGACGGCCACGCCGTGTTCCAGATCGGCGACGGCAGCACTTTTGAAGTTTTCCCTAATTCGCGCGTCACTTTCCGCGACACCTTTAATTTTCAGGACATGCTCCAGCTTGTTCTGGGCAAGATCCGGGCGCAGATTGAACACCGCAACGGCCCCAACCACAAGAGAGTTTCTACTCCCACGGCGGTGATTTCGGTACGGGGAACGGTGTTCGACGTGTCCGTGGAAGATGAGGACGGCACCACCTTCGTGAGCGTAGAGGAGGGCCAGGTCGAGGTGCAGCACCGGCTGCAGCCAGGGCCCTCGAAGTTCCTGAACCCCAACGAATCGGTGCATGTCTACCCCAACCAGCCGCTGGCCAATGCGGGCGGCCCTTCCCCGGGGATCAAGTATATCTTTGACCGGATCAAGGGAGCGGTGGTCGACGTGGCTCTGAGCAGGCCAGGTGGCATAGGCTCACCGGGCGGAGTGGGCTTGCCGGGAGGCGGCGGTACGTCCGGCGGCGCCACCGGCCAGGGCGACGCGGGAAAGAACAAGAAGAACCCGCCCACTGGCGCGCCGCCCGGCGCTCCACCCGCGGTGCCTGGCGGCGGAAACTGACGGTTCGCCAACCTCGCGCGTGATAGATTGAAAGCAGTGCTATGAGTCGCGCTCTGCGAGGATTGAGTTTGATCGCCTGCGCCGCGGTGTTTTCCGCCCACACGCAGCCTTCCGCCACGCCGCAGCAACCCGCCACGCCCCCACCGGCCGCCGGCCTGGAGAGCGATTGGGAAATGGCCGCGGTCCTGCAGGAAATGAGCACCCACGCCAACAGCCTGCTGCCGGTGCTGGACCGGGCCGACGCCAAATCCTGGATGGAAAAAGGCGCGCCGGAAACCTACGCCAGGCAGTTACAGTTCTGCAAGGACCAGGTGCGCACGCTGGCCGATGATGTCAAGGCGCTGGCGCTCGACCCCGAGACGCTCCCGGCGGCGCTCACAGTGGTCTTCCGGGAGCAAGGTCTGGAGACCATGTTGGGTTCGGTGGCCGAGGCTATGCGCAAATACCAGAGCGCGGACGCCGCCCAGGAACTGATCGCCCTGACGGCCGAAGGCGGCGCCGCCCGCGACCGGCTCCAGCGGTACGTGGTGGAACTGGCGGCGGAGCGCGAAAAAGAGTACACCGTGATGGACCGGGAAGCGCAGCGCTGCCGCGGAATCCTGACGACGCCGGCAGTTCCGGCAAGGAAGAAATAAATCGATGCCATTCTCATGCAGCATCTGCGGAGAAGAATCCACAAAGATCTGCGCGCGATGTACCAAGGACACTTGCGACAATCACGTTTGCGAGAAGTGCCTGCGATGCAGCGATTGCTGCGAGT
>PLRZ01000149.1 GCA_003164075.1 Bryobacterales bacterium
CGAGAAGATTGAAAAGGCCGCTCAGGTTGATGGGGATGGGGCTCCCGGTCACGGCGTTGTCGGGATTCCCCAGGTCCCACGCCAGGTCGTCCTTGTCGCCGAAAATGTGGCAACTGGCGCAGGAGGCTTCGCCATTACCCGAGAAACGCGTGGCATCGTACAACATCCGCCGCCCTCCAACCACCGACAGCGGTTCGGGGTTGGGCATGGCCAGTTTGATTACCTCACGCCCGGCTTTCAGGTCGACTACTTTTACGGCATCGTCGAAACGGGTGATGGCGTATAGCAGACCGCGCGGCTCGTCTAATACCAGTCCGCTCACCCCTCCGCCGCTGACCGCGATGTAGTTGGCGCTGGCGGTCACCGGGTTGAAGGTGTCCTGTTCCAGGCTGGCGGTGTCGAACACCCCGATCTTGCTCGACCCGAACGCCGCCACGTACAGCGTCTTGCCGTCGCTGGTGACGGCCATACCGAGGGGCATGGAAAGGCTGTGGCTCCTGGCCGTCGGATCGAAACCGGGAGATCCGGCCAGCTTGCTATAGTCGATGTGCTTATTCAGGTGTCGCGGAGACACTGTGGAACCGGCGATCACGGTGATGCGCGCTTCCGCCAGGTGGCCCTGCACGGTGTGGCCGCCATAAATGCCCGGGCCTTCGAAGCGGACATTATTGACGGCGTCGGTGTTCGAAACATACAGCGTGCCGCTCGCCGGATTGGCCACCATATTAAATAGAGTGGTGCCCACCTGCGCGAAGGCCGCGGTTTGGGCGAGGCTGTTGGCGTCCACCGCGAACACATCCGTATCCGGGAGGCTGAAGCGCACCGAGCCGTCCCAAACGCGATTCAGTTCGTCTTCCCAATGGCCGGTGGTGTTGTTGTACTTGACGATGAGACCGACTTCCGGCGCGGGCTCCTTCTGTGAATCGGTTGCCGGACCGGGATTGCCGCCCGGGCTCACGCTGTTATCGGCGAGGGTGCACGGCGTATTCGGCTGAAAGCCGGTACAGACCCTGCCCTGCGCTACCACCGTGGTCTGGTTACCGGTTTTGAAGCCGGCTACGTACACCGTATTGTTATCCGGGCTCACGGCCAGGGCGCGCGGGGTATCGGTGAAAAAGCTCAGAATGCGCAGGGGCGTGCCGCCCAGCGTGTTTCCCAGGTTGGCGGGGTCGAATACCCATACGTCGGCGCGCGGAATTCCGGCGGTGGTCAATTGCGGGTCGCCGGCGCCGGGCACGGTGGCGATGGAGGGATCGCTGCGCTGCTGCCCGCGGTGGGCCGTCGAGATGAAAGCGCCCGGTGGAGATCCGGCGAATACGATGTCGCGCGGCTCATCGCCCACCAGCAGGGTGCGCACCACGTGCGGGGTTCCCGTCAGGCTGACGATGCTGACGCTATCCGAAAGCAGGTTGGTCACCCAGACTTCAGTATTGGTGCGGGCCGCCACGGCGACCGGTTCCAGGCCCACGGGAACGCGAAACTCGAACGTGGGAAATCCCGAAGTAAGGTCGAAGACTTCCAGCGTGCCATTGGGTGTATTGACGGCGAACAGCGTCTTTCCATCCGGCGATGCCGCCAGCGGGCGTACGTGTCCACTTTCAAATTCGACGAACGCCGGCCCCGTAGACGAGTCCGCGGCGGAGACGGCGCCCGAACGAACCAACCTTCCGCCGAACCACGCGATGGCTGCGGCCGCGGCCAGGGCGAAAACCCATCGTCGGGGGTGCTGAGGAACAGTTGAGTGCATACGGGTCTTTCCAGTATAGGAGCACGGCGGGCATTTTTCGCGGGCCCTTACGCACGCGACAAGTCCCGCGGAATCGTCGCAGCGTTTTTCCGAGCCGCGCGCGTCAGCAAGCGTTCCTTGCCATCTGAAGTGAGTTTCAAGAAACCGCTCCCTTGCGGTCACGGCTCGGTAACGAAGCGATGATCCACGGGACTTGTTACTGAGCCGGCCCCAGAGGGCACCCCGCAAGGGAGCGGTGCTGCTCCGCCGCGCAGCAGTTTCGCGATAGAAACTAATTCGCTCACAGCTTCGTCTTAGTCAGCGGCTCGATGCAGTCAGTGCCTCCATGGACCGCGACGCGGCACAGTACACTGAGAATCATGAGAGCGCCAGTTTTCGCAGGCCTCGCCTTGATCCTGACCGCCTTGTCGATGCCGGCCGCCGCGCCGCCGTTCGTGAAGAATCGGGCGCCACTCGCCGAAAGCGTCTTCTACCGCCTTCCGCTGACCGCCGTCAAGCCGGCGGGCTGGCTCCGCGAACAGCTACGTCTCCAGTCGCAGGCACTCACCGGACACCTGGACGAATTCTGGGCGGACGTGGGGCCGAACTCCGCGTGGCTGGGCGGTGCGGGTGAAGGATGGGAGCGCGGTCCTTATTATCTGGACGGACTGCTGCCGCTGGCGTATCTGCTGGACGATCCCAGGCTGATCGCGAAAACCCGGCCGTGGATCGAATGGACCCTTACCCACCAGTCCGCCGACGGCGCCATCGGACCCGCGAAAAATCGCGACTGGTGGCCCATCATGATCATGCTCAAGGTGCTGTCTCAGTACCAGGAGGCCACCGGCGACGCGCGCGTGATCCCCGTAATGGAGAAATATTTCGCCTACCAGAGCCGCATTCTGGCCGGCGAGCCGTTGCAGAGTTGGGCCGTCTATCGCTGGCAGGACGAACTGGCCAGCGTGCTCTGGCTCTACAACCGCGATGGCGATCCGCACCTGCTGGAACTGGCGCGCCTACTCAAGGGGCAGGGATTCGACTGGCGCAAACTGTACGACAACTTTCCGTTTCCCGGCAAAGTGGCGCGCGACCAGGCTAAGCACGATTCCCACGGCGTGAATAACGCCATGGGACTGAAGACCGCGGCGCTCTGGCACTTGATTTCGGGCGACCCCGCCGACCGCGACGCCACCTCCCGCATGCTGCGCACACTGGACGAATTCCAGGGTCTGCCGAACGGAATGTTCAGCGCCGANNTGGCGGTGCTGGGCGACCCTACGCTGGGCGACCGGCTGGAGAAGATCGCCTACAATCCGCTGCCCGGCGGGCAGACGGCCGATCTGTGGGGACACCAATACGATCAGCAGCCCAACCAGGTGCTCTGTTCGCTTAGCCGGCGCGATTGGGGCACCAACGGTCCCGAGTCCAACCTCTTCGGGCTGGAGCCGAATTACGGCTGTTGCACCGCCAACCTCCACCAGGGCTGGCCCAAGTTCGCAGCGTCGCTATGGATGGCCTCCGGCGACGACGGCCTGGCGCTGGCCGCCTACGGGCCCAGCCAGTTGCACACCAGCGTGAAGGGCGTGGATGTCACGCTGGACGAGACTACCGAGTACCCGTTTCGCGACAGCGTCTCGCTGACCGTGGCGCCGGCCTCCAAGGTGCGATTCCCGCTGTACCTGCGCATCCCCGCATGGGCCGATGACGCAACCGTCACGGTAAACGGACAGCGGGTGGATGGCGTGCGCGCGGCCTCTTTCGCGCGTATCGAGAGGGAATGGCAAAAGGGCGATCGCGTGGAGATCGGCCTGCCGATGAAGGTGCGGACGGTGACGGGGTTTAACGGATCGGTCTCAGTGGAACGCGGGCCGCTGGTGTACTCCCTGCGGATCGGCGAGAGCTGGAGCCGCCTCAAGCAGACCGGTCCGGTGACCGACTNNCGGTCGCGCGCCAACCCTTCGACCGTGGCGCGCCGCCGGTGTCGCTCCAGGTGAAGGCCCGGCGTCTGCCGCAATGGGTCATCACGAACGACAGCGCCGGGCCGCCTCCGCAGAGCCCCGTCGTGGCGCCGGGCAAGGACGAGAGGGTGACCCTGATTCCTTACGGCGCCGCGCGCCTGCGGATCACCTCGTTTCCGGTGCTGGGTCCGGATCCGGCGCCTGCGAAGAAGTAGCCGCAACGTGCTACAACGAATCTCATGGCCGACGTGATCTCCGACTATCAGAAATGGAAACTGCAGGGCGAGAACCTCAGGACCCAGGCGAAACAGGCGATGGAGGCGCGCTTCCGCGATTTACTCACGGAAGCGGTATCGATTGCGGAGGAGTATCGCGCCGATTTCGGTGGACCGTTGAAGCCGCCCGCCGCGGTATCGGCTTTCCGGTTTAAGGCCTCCGCCAAAGCGAAGGCCAGGAAGCCGGTCAAGCCGCCCGCCGGCAAGGCGCCGGAGGCCAAAGAGCAGAAGCCCGATCCGAAACTGGCCGGTCTGCAGAAGCAACTGGCGACGGCGAAAAAGAAGCTCGAAGAGGCCAAGGCTGCCAGTGCGCCCACGCGGAAGCTGGAGGATCGGATCTACGAACTCGAGGACTCTCTGCGGCTGGCCGGGCAAACGGTTTAGGTTCTTATGGAAAAAAACCGCGTGCCAACCCGCGGATGTTCGTAATGGCGATCCAGTTGTGTGGGATGGTTCGCTTTGGTGGCACAGGCGCGGAATACGCTCCGGTGACGGACCTTCCCCAGATCGGCTACGTCAATGTCCCGGAGCGCGGGGCGCCATCCGCTGGCCGACGATCTTGCGCGCCCTGTCGGCCAGTGTGGCGGCCTTGGGCAACGCTTCCACCGCCTGTTCCACTTCGGGATCCATCTGTGCGAAGACGCGGTCGCTTTCATCCTTATTAAAGGCCCAGACGTACATCTCCCTGGTGAGGTACCGCTTGATCCAATCCTGGTTCGTGGCCCACTCCACTTCGGTGAACTTATAGCTGTTCTTCAAGAGATAATCGTGCAGGTCGTTGAGCACCTGCTCGTCGGGCTTCCAGCCGGCGGAGACTTTGCTGCTATGGGTGGCGAAGTAGCTGCGCGTGAAGCTGAACAAACCGTTGCGGTAAAGCTGCGACTGCAAGCGGTCCATGGGCTGCGCCTTATAGACTTCGTCCGGCGTGATCCCGCCGCCGCCGTACACCGTGCGCCCGCTGTCGGTCATCTTCACATCGTCCGGATTTTTCAGGTTTTCGTTGCGGACGTTGTAATAATCGAAGTACGACTCGCTGCTGTAATCCCGCTGGATAAGGCGGCCGCTGGGGGTATAGAAATGCGCCGTAGTCAGCGCCAATGCGGTTCGCTCGGGTAGCGGGAAAACCGTTTGCACCAGGCCCTTGCCGAAAGTCGTTTCGCCCAGGATGAGAGCGCGGTCGTGATCCTGTAAAGCGCCCGAGACGATCTCCGCCGCGGAAGCCGACATGCGGTCCACCAGCACTACCACGGAGTAGTCGCGCCCACGGTTCCCGTTGTACGCCGTGTAGACTTTTTCAGGCGACGAGCGGCCGTGCTGCGAAACCACCACCGCGCCCTTGGGCAGAAAGTGGTCCGCCACTTCGACCGCGGTATTCAGCAGTCCGCCCGGATTCCCACGGAGATCCAATACCAATCCGTTGATGTTGTTCTCGCCCAGACGCGCCAGGGTCTGCGCCAGTTCCTGCCCGGTGGATTCGCCGAAGCTGAGAATCTTTACATACGCCACGCCGGGATGCAGCCAGAAAGCGTCCGGCACGCTCTTGCGGCTGATCTCGTCCCGCACCAGCGCAAACGAGATGTAGTCCGGCGCCCCTTCCCGCGAAACCACCACCTTGACGTGCGAGCCGCGCGGCCCCTTCAATATATCGGCCACTTCGGTGGTATTCATTCCGTCGGTGGACTTGTCGTTCACCGAGACGATGATATCGCCCGGCCGCAACCCCGCCTTCCAGGCTGGCGCACCGGAGAACGGCGCCGTCACCACGGTTTTGCCGTTTTGCGACGTTACTTCCATCCCCACCCCGAAGTAGTGGCCTTCCTGATCCTCGCGGATGAGAGCATATTCCTTCGGGTCGAAGAAGTTGGAGTGCGGATCGAGGGTTCGCATCATACCCGGCAGAGCACCGTCGTAGATGGCCTTGTCCATATCCACCTTTTCCGCGGAGTTCTGCTCCACGGCGACCAGCGCTCTGGTGAACGCGCCGAACCCTTTGGGGACAGCCGATTCATCGGAGGAAGCCGCGAAGGCGTTTCCCCTTGACCCGTAAAAACCCCCTATAAGGGAGCACAGCACTACAATTACCGGCAGTGTAAACAGGGATCGCCGCTGACGGGCCATGGGGAATGTATCCTTCTGCAAAGTATAACGTACCTGAAGAAGTAGACGCGCGGGAGCGATCCACGTTTCCTCGTGGTCCGGGTCCATAGGTTCCAAACGCTCGGCATGCGCATTTGACAGAGCCGCGACCGTTAGGGAGCGATTGCGCGCGGGAGCAAGCGGGCTTCTACGCGACCGCTCCGAGTCGGCACCCCCCGTTTTCGTCAGCGCTCTGTCCTGCCCGTCAGTCCGGCGGCAAACAGCCGCGCATCCACACGGCCCAGATGACGGACCACGCTCGCCGGCAAGACCGGGGTGTGGCGGATGGCGCAAAGATATTCCGGCACCGGCCAGACGTCTTCCTCGGCGGTCATCCAACCGATAGGGTCGAAGCGGCGCAGATTCACCGGACGCGAGTAGTTGCGCAGTGTCTTCTCCCGCCGCAGATTGAAGTAATGTTCGAAATACGAGATCGCCAGTTCGTGCAGTGTGCGATAGACCGGCTCGCGATAGCGCAGCCCCGAGTAATTGGACTTCGCCAGCGCCCCCCACAAGCCGCGCTGACGGAAGATGGCAAGCACGTGGTCGTCGTCGCGCACGGCTTCCAGATCGAGCAGCAGCGGCGGGTAGCCCAGCATGCGTAGTGCCGCGGCGCCGAACAGCGCGCCTTCCATGCAGTGGCCCGTACGGTCTCGCAGTACGCGCCGCGGAGAGCGGCAGGTGGGTCCGCCCGGTTCTTTGTTATAGGCCAGGTCGTCCAGGAAGCGCTGGATCTTATCGGGGGAACTGAGTCGCCGGAAGACCGCCTGCTCGGCGGCGGTAAACGTGTCGCGAGGCATTGACGTATCAGGGTAACTTAAAGCGGCGGCGGCCGGACTATACTTACTGCCATGCCTCTTCGCCGACGCCGGCAGAATTGCCGCTATCGGACACCTGGATGCAATTCGTATTAGTGAACGGAGCGATTGGTCCGGCGTCCGTTCGGCTCAAGTCAATTTGCCTCGACACGAAGGGAGTTCATCCTGTTTGATGAACCCGGCGGTGGGGCAGGCGGTGCTCGCCTGCCCCATTTCCGAAGCCCTCTCCAAGGAGCGATGAGTGCCCGCAGGCTCTCCAACTCGAGTTGCTCCGCGCCGGTGAGGTCGACCACCCGGACCCCGATCCCCGCGCGGAACTCCTGCAAGCGGACCTCGCGGCCGCCGGAAAAGCGTATCGCGTCCCGATAGGTGTTCACTGCCGCCGAAATTTGCGTAAACACGGCCTCTTCCCGTTCGCATACGCCCCACTGTTGTGGCAGGCGCGCGGGAATGCCGCGAATCGCCAGGCGGGCGCCGGGCGGAAGACAGATCGCGCATACGGCTGGCGCGGTTGCAGCCCCCACATCCGCTGGCGATGCCATTCCCAGGGATCCAGTCGGAAAGCGGTGGGTTACCAGCTCTTCACCCTCGTGAGCCAGACGGTTCGGGACAGCCATGGGCCTCCTCCTTACTTTGAGTTTCCGCCCGATTGGGGAAAATTGACAATTCCGTCCGGCGGCGCGTTGTAGCGATTCGCACCGATTCCAGGGGCCAGTACATTGTCACCGGCCTGTTAAGATGTGAATGTGAGTTCCGAGGAAAACCCGGCGGAGATCCACGAGCCGCACCCGGCCTGGCAGCGCGTGCAACTTGCGCGCCACCCCAAACGCCCTCATGCCGTCGATTATTTACAGCGCCTGTTTTCGGATTTTCAGGAAATCCACGGCGACCGCAATTTCGGCGACGATGCCGCCATCATCGCCGGCATGGCCCAATTCGAAAACCGCCCGGTGGTAATCGTCGCTCAGGAAAAGGGGCGCGATACCAAACAGCGCCTGCTTCGGAACTTCGGCATGCCGAAACCCGAAGGTTACCGCAAGGCCCTGCGGGTGATGCAGTTGGCCGCCAAGTTCCGGCGGCCCGTAATCACCCTGCTGGATACCCAGGGCGCCTATCCGGGCATTGACGCCGAGGAGCGCGGCCAGGGCGAAGCCATCGCGCGAAACTTGCGGGAGATGGCGCGGTTGGACACGCCGGTGGTGGCCGTGGTGATCGGCGAGGGTGGCAGCGGCGGCGCGCTCGCCATGGGCGTTGCCAACGTGGTCCTGATGATGGAGAATTCCATCTACAGCGTGATTTCGCCGGAGAGTTGCTCCACCATTATTTATCGCGACCGCACGCGTGCCGAACAGGCCGCGGCAGCGCTCAAGCTGACCGCTCCCGATCTGCTGGAACTGGGGCTGATCGATGGTATCGTACCGGAACCCCCGGGCGGCGCCCAGGAAGATCACGACGCGGCCGCGGCCAATCTTCGCGCTCAACTGCTGGTGAGTTTGGACAAGTTGGCGTGTCTGAGCCCGGCGCAACTGGTGGAGCACCGGTACGACAAGTTTAGGAAAATGGGGAACTTCTTCGCTTGAGAAAGCCGGCTTAACGAGAACCGCATGAAGAAAACCACGTGGCTGGGCATCCTGTTCGCGGTCCTGGTGCTGGGATACCTGGTGACGTCCAGCCTCAAAAAGCAGGCGTTCCGCTGCCAGGTGTGCATCACCTACAAAGGCCGGCGGGATTGTGGCACCGGGGCGGCGCAGACCGAGATGGAAGCCCAACGCACCGCCATCACGACCGCTTGCGCCCAAATATCGGGTGGCATAATCGAAGCCAATCAATGCGAGAACACCCCGCCCGATACGGTCCAGTGGCTGGCCGGAAAATAAGGTTCGGGCGCGCCTAATTCCTCGCCCCTTCGTCCGTCTCTTTAGATAGGTTCGCGCCCCGGGGAGTTGCGGTAGCCCGGGGTGTAAAATCGAGTATTGAACTTCATGCCAGCGTTTTGCGTCTAATGCGGTGATACGGAAAATCGGAGCTTGCTGTGAAAACTAAGTGGAAAGTGATCATCACTCTCGTGGCCATCCTGGTGGCCGTCGCCGGCGTTTATGCCAGTACGGTGTACAGCAAACGGGGCGTAATCACCGTCCAGACGGGCGCTGTCGTGCGCCAGGATCTGACTAGTCAGGTGACCGCCTCGGGAGAGATTAAGCCCAAGAATTACATCAACATCGGCGCCAACGCCATGGGCGACATTACGGATCTCCTGGTCAAGGAAGGCGAACGCGTCCGCAAGGGCCAGTTGCTGGCCAAAATCGAGAATACCCAGCCCGCCGCCGATGTCGACTCGCAAAGGGCCAACCTGGCTTCCGCCGAAGCCGATTCCGCGGCCGCCGAAGCCGGATTGAAGTCCGCCGACGACAATATCACCACCCTGCAAGCCGCAGTCACGGAAGCCCAGGCCGATCAGGAGCGCATGAAGCAGGATTCCGACCGCGCCGAGCAGTTGTTCAACGAGAAATTGGGCGCCAAACAGGATTTCGACAGCAAGCGGTCCATGTGGGACGCGCAGAAAGCCGCCGTGGCGCAGTCCCAGGCGCGCCTCGTTCAGGCGCGCACCCAGCGCGAACAGACGGCTGCCCAGTTGACCTCTACCCAGAGGCGCATCGCCGTGGCGCGAGCCAGCCTGGTGCGCAGCAACGACATCCTCCACAAGTTCGATTCGTACGCTCCGCTGGACGGCGTGGTCACCAACCTGCCGGTGCGCGCCGGTGAATCGGTGGTCCCCGGCCTGCAGAATCAGACCGGCACCAACATCATGACCATCGCCGATATGTCCCTGATCACCGCCGAGGTGAAGGTGGACGAGACAGACATTGTCAACATTCAGATCGGCCAGCCTGCCGATGTGACCGTGGACGCTTTGCC
>PLRZ01000243.1 GCA_003164075.1 Bryobacterales bacterium
CCCAGGCTTCGCGGCTGATTTCCTGCAATTGCGTGGCGTTGCCGAACTGGCGCCGGGCCGCGGCGGCGGCGTCCGCGGCGTCCATACCGCGCGCCCGTTGTCCCTCGGTCTTCATGTCGATATGGATGCGCATTTCTTCCGCCAAATCGCGGTCGAAGCGCGCTCCTTGAAAGAGGAAGCGCAGGCGTCGCAAGAACTCGGTCATCCAGGTCATGGGTTTCCTTCCCTACCATAGTTAGACTATGGGAAGTATGAAACGTTAGCTGGTTTCTGTCGCGAAACNNCTAATTCGGGGACAGGCTACATAACCTCGAAACTCCGTTCCGCCGACCGACCTGTATTTCGAGGTTATGTAGCCTGTCCCCGAATTAGCCCTACAGAAACGCCATGCTCTTCACGCCGGAGATGTCGAAACGGCGGCGGCAGCGAAGATTCTTGCAGGCGACCTTGTCGTCGAGCAGCACCATGTAGCTTTGGGCTTTGGCGAACTTCGCCCGGTCCCGCTCGTCGGCGCCACCTGGCAGACGGTCTTTCTTCTTGCGCACGGACCACTGCAGCTCGTACGTATCCACGGTGCGACAATACGGGCAATTCAACGTTGCCGGTTTGGTGGTCTGCGAGTCGGTATAAAACGCGCGTTCATCCATTTAGCGTTCCGCGATCGGAATCCATGTCTGGCCGTCGGGATTACCTTTGTATTCGGCACGCGGGCGAATCAGGCGGTTGTTACGGTATTGCTCCAGCACGTGGGCGGTCCAGCCCGCCATGCGGCTTACCGCGAAAATCGGCGTGTACAAGTCCACCGGGATACCCAGCGAATAGTACGCCGAAGCCGAATAAAAGTCCACATTGGGCTGCAACCCTTTAATGGACTTGATGGTCTCTTCCATGCGCTTCGACAAGCGGTAAAGCTTTTCGTGCCCGGTGCGTTTGCCCAGTTCTTCGGAGAGCACCCGCAGGTGCGTGGCGCGGGGATCTTCGGTGCGGTACACGCGATGGCCGAACCCGGGAATCTTCACCTTGCGGGCCAGCGTGTTCTTCACCGCATCCACCGCGGCATCCTCGTCACCCAGGTTTAGCAGCCACTTGATCACGTCCTGATTGGCGCCGCCGTGCAGCGGTCCTTTCAATGCGCCGATGCCCGAAGTGACCGACGAGTAGATGTCCGAGAGCGTGGCTGCCGTCACGCGCGCGGCAAAGGTGGAGGCGTTCAATTCGTGGTCGGCATGCAGGGTCATGGCCACGTCGAAGGCGCGCTCCATCACTTCGTCGGGCTTCTTGCCGGTCAGCGTGTACAGGAAATTGGCGGCAAATCCCAGCTCGGGATCGCCTTCGATCACCGCCGTACCCTTACGCAGATGGTCGAACGTGGTCACGATGGTCGCGGTCCGGGCCATCAGGCGCACGGCCTTACGATGGTTGGCCTCCGCGGACATGTCCTGCGCTTCGGTGTCGTACAGGCTCAGCATGGAGACGGCCGTACGCAGCACGTCCATGCTGTTCGAGTTGGGGACGGTCCGCAGAAAATCCACCACTCCCGCGGGCAGGGGCCGGGCGGCTACCAGATCGTTCTTGAGCAGATCCAACTCGCCCTGTTTCGGCAGCCAACCGTTCCAAAGGAGGAAAATGACCTCCTCGAAAATGGCGTTGTCCGCAAGCGTGTGGATGTTGTAGCCGCGGTAGCTGAGGACGCCCAGATATCCGTCGATGTAACAGATCTCAGACTCTCCGGCGATCACGCCTTCGAGGCCAGCTATTGTCGTTCCCATAGTTCGCTTCCCTCCGCTTGCATTCTAATTGTAGAGCGCGACGGGGCGCCGGACTGTGACTCCGCAAGAATTATTTGTAGGTTCGCCCGCGCAGTCGATACTTCACGTTGCGGTAAAACGAGTAGATGCGATTCTGCTGCGGGCACTGCTCCCACGGCGGGAAACCCAGTTCGAGACTCTGCCGGTTGACCCATATTTTCTTGTCGCCGGCGGGCCCCAGATCGGCATCCACAATCACGCTGTTCCCACAAGACTCCGCGTCCAGAATCGCAAAATTGCGCACGTCGACGGACGGCGGACCCCAGTCCTGCATGAAGGAGGCGTAAGGATATCCGCGGCGCTCGGAGTCTGAAGAGACCCACAGGCCGTATGCGGTTTGATAGTCGTGAGCCGCCAGCAACTGGAAAAACCGTTTCGCCTGCTGTTCCTGGCGGTAGTTTCGGAAGAAGAAATACAGAAGCCCGGACAGGACTGCCAGCACGACCACGGAAACCAACACGATCTTGATGTTCCGTGCCCGGCGCTCGTCCCCGGCGCCATACTGATCGAGAAAGCCGGCCATTTTTGACCTCGCTCTCTTATCTTACTTCTTGGCGGGCGGTGCAGTGGGCGCCCCGGCCGCAACCGGGTAGGCCTTATCGTACGCGGCGGTAGCGTCGGCGGTCAGGTCCATGGTCGGCTTGAAATACAGGGCCACCTGGGTATCCACCACCAAGTCCATGCCTTTCTCTTCGGCCAGTTTCTTGACTACCGCCTGCATCCGGTCGCTGCTCTTGCTGAGGACCGAATTGCGCATCGCCGTAGCGTCGGCTTCCAGATCCTCGTTGATCCTGGTCAATTCCGTTTGCTTGCGTTTGCCTTCGGCGTTCAAGTCGAACTGCGCCTGCTGGCTCAGCGCGTTGTCGGTCTGCAGTTTCTGCGAAATGGCAGCGAGATCCTGATTCAGTTTCTCGGCCTGTGCCTGACGGGGCTTCAGGGTCGACTGCATTTCGGCGTCGGCTTTCTTGATTTCGGCCGTATCGAACAGGGCCTTCTGTAAGCTGATGACCGCTATTTTGGTCTGCGCCATGGCCACATGACTGGCCAGAAAAAGGGCGGAGCACGCCACTAGCGGCCTGAACATCCGGAAAGACATCGAAAAGACTCCTGGTTGTGGTGTAAAAATCTAGATTACCACACCTTATTCCAAGACCCCGAGGATCTCGTCTTCCCGCAAAATCAGGTACTCACGGCCTTCAATTTTGATCTCCGAGCCGGAATACTTGCCAAACAGGATGCGGTCCCCGGCTTTGACTTCCAGCGGGACGCGTTCCCCCGTTTCCAACAACTTGCCGTTGCCCACGGCATGCACTTCGGCCTGCTGCGGCTTCTCTTTGGCGGTGTCCGGAATGATAATTCCGCCCAGCTTCTGCTCGCCTTCTTCCAGACGTGTGACCAGGACGCGGTCGTGTAAGGGACGTAAATCCATGACTCGATTATACAGCGTCGGTCCTCTGCCATGGGCTTTAGCGAGCGAAACCCGTCTCTGTACACTTCGTTGACAGACGCAATCCCGACCGGCAGTCCACAAGGTTTACACAAGCAACTGTAAATTACTCATTTCATTATCAGATCCGTATCGGGCACCGGAATGCACTGACGGTCCGTGAGCTTTCGGAGGAATCGCTATGAGAATCAAGGATCTGGCAGTTGAACGAAGGAAAAAGGTCCGCTTCCCCATAAACCGCGACGTGCGATACAAGGTGCTGGAAGACGACACCATCATGGAGTCCGGTGTGGCCACTACCCTCGACATAGGCAGCGGAGGCGTGGCGTTCCTGAGCGAGCACCAGCCCCCGATGGGCGCCTTTATCGAGCTTTCGATCAGTTGGCCGGTCCTGCTGGAAGATTCCTGCCCCATGCGGCTGATCGTATTCGGGCGCGTAGTGCGCTGCGCCGGGCGCCTGTCGGCCTCCACGGTGGACAAGTACGAATTCCGGAC
>PLRZ01000729.1 GCA_003164075.1 Bryobacterales bacterium
CCGCGTGAGAGGTCGGGGCCGTAATCGCAGGGCCAGGGAGCGCCCGCCGCCAGTCCGCGCAGTTCCTTTCGCAAATACGGGGCCGAAGTGGCAAACGTATTGCGGTGCAGCACGCCATCGCGCACCAGAATGAACCCGGCGTCATAGGGCACTTGCCCCCACTTGTGAAAATCGAACGCCAGGGAATCGGCGCGTTCGATCCCCGCCAGGCGGGGCGCCAGATCGGGCGCCAGCATGGCCAGCGCCCCGTACGCGCCGTCCACGTGGAACCACAGCCGTTCGCCGCGGCAGAGGCCGGCCAGGGCGTCGAGATCGTCGATGGCCCCGGTGTCCACCGTGCCGGCCGTTCCCACTACCAGGAACGGTGTGCGGCCGGTGCGGCGGTCCTCTTCGATGGCTTCCCGGAGCGCGTCGAGCGAGATGCGATGGCGCCGGTCCACGGGGATGGAGCGGAGGGCATCGCTGCCGATGCCGGCGATGTCCAGGGCCTTCGCGATGCAACTGTGGGCCGCTACCGAAGCGTACGCGGCGAGCCTCTTGGGACTCCCGGCGACGCCCCCACAGCGCACCTCGAAGCCCAGTTCGGCGTCGCGGGCGATGAGCACGCCGATGAGGTTGGCCATCGAAGTCCCGGTGACGAAGAGTCCGGTGGCGCTTTCCGGGAATCCGAAAATCCGCCGCATCCAGCGGACAATCTGGCGCTCCACTTCGATGGGCGCGTGGTCCCGTCCGCCCAGATTGGCGTTCAGTCCGGCGGACAGCATCTCCGCCAGCATGCCGACGGGCGTGCCGCCTCCATGCACCCATCCCATGAAGCCGGGGTGCACGTTGCCGGCGGCGTAGGGGAGGATGTCGCGCATGAAATCGGCGTGGACCGCGGCCAGTTCGGACGGCGCCTCGGGAAGGTCGCTATGGAAGCGGGCGCGCACTTCGGCGGGAGCCGGTTGCCAGACCGGACGATCGCGGATGTCGCGGGCGTAATCCAGCATGTCGTCGAGCATGCGGTGCGCCTGGGCCCGAAAAGCGGTCCAATCGGCGGGGTCGAGCGTGGCGCCGCGGTCGTCGTCGTCGGCCATAGGGTATGCCATCTCAATTATGCACGACTGGGTTCGCGAAAGAGCCCGCGAAAAGAGTGCTTAACCGGATTGGGGATTTCGTGACACAGGCGCGGAGTACGCTCCCTAACGGGGTGCCCTCTGGGCCCGGCTCTGTAACGAGTGCCCGCGTGTGTGCAATTAGTTACAGAGCCGCGACCGTTAGGGAGCGTACTCCGGTGACGGACCTTCCCCAGATCGGTTACGCCCCCCCGCGAAAAAGCCCGCGAAAAAGACTATAGAAGATCGGCGCGGCTGCCGATATAGAAGATGGAGGTTTCGAATGGGTTCCGTTTCTTCAGTCAGTCCCGGTATCGCGGATCTGCTGCAAACTCTCACCAACCTGAATTCACCGGTGATGAACTCGAAAGCGGCGGTGAGCGCATTGGAGAAGGCGCCGGCTGCCGATATCGTTCAACTGAGCGTCGCGGCCAGCCAATTGGAGGGCGTGGATGCCATGTTTGGCATCTCCAGCAGCTCCAATACCGGGGCCAGCGGCATTCTGTCGGCTCTAGAGGGTTCCACGACCTCATCCACCGGCACGGCCGCGGCATCGGTGCTCTCGACTGCATCGCCCGCGGACCAGGCGGCCAACGCCCAAGCGGCCTTGCAGTCGGAATTTACCCAGGGATTGTTCGGTACCGGAATCAACAACAGCCTGTCCGGGACCTTATTTAGCACCCTCGCGTAACCCGGCCACGGATGGCGCGCATTGTCTATTTCAGTTTTCCCGCCCACGGACACATCAACCCGAGCGTCCCGGTGGTCCGGGAATTGGTGAGCCGCGGAGAGCCGGTTTTCTACTACGGCACGCCGCGGTTTGAACATGCCATCCGGGAGACGGGCGCGCTGTTCTGCCCTTACACCGCGCGGATGCGGATGCCGGAGCAGGGGCCGGGCCCGTTCGCCCAGGTATCCACCACGCTGGAGACTCTGCTCGATTTCACCGCCGCCGTTCTCGACGATCATCTGGAGCAGGTGCAACAATTGCGCCCCACGCACATCATGTTCGACAGTTTCGCTCCCTGGGGGCGGCTGGTGGCGCAGATCCTGGGGCTGCCCTCCGTCGCCTCGGTCCCCAGCATCCTGATCAATGCCGTTATCGACGCGCGGTATCAGGCCGTTGCGGGGCAACCGTCCGAAGATCCGCGGCTGACTCCACAGTGGTGTGCCCGCTTCCGAATGCGGTGCTACGACCGCCTGCTGCCTTACCATCTTCCGGAGCCGCTCTCCCCGGCTCAGCTCTTGCAGACCTATGGCGGCCTCAACGTGGTCTACACGTCGCGATTTTTCCAGCCTCTGGCCGAATGCTTCGACCGGCACCGCTTCAAATTCGTCGGGCCGTGCTGCCGGTTCCGCCCGGACGCTCCGCCTTTTCCCTTTGAACGGCTCGACGACCGGCCGCTGGTGTTGGTGTCTTTGGGCACGGTGTACGGGGACCGTCCGGATTTCTGGAGGAAGTGCATGGAGGAGTTGGCGGATGCTCCCTGGCAAGTGGTCCTCGCGACCGGTGGCGATGCCGGCATGGGGGATGGGGCGCCGGAGAACTTCATCGTCCGGCCGTTTGTGCCGCAAGTTGAAGTTCTGCGGCGCTCATCGGCGTTCATCACGCATGGCGGGATGAACAGCGTCCAGGAAGCTATGTACTACGGAGTCCCGATGGTGATTTCGCCCCAGGCGGCCGATCAGTTCTGGATATCCGCCCGCGCGGCGGAACTTGGCGCGGCCCTGGTGCTGGACCCGCTTGGCGCCACGGGGGCCATTCGCGCGAGCGTCGCGGAGGTGCTTACGGGTACAGGCTACGCTTCCGCCGCGGCGCGCATCGCCCGATCCCTGCATGCGGCGGGGGGACACACCAAGGCGGCCGACGAAATTCAAAGCTGGATGGGCAGCACGTCAGGCGATCCCCGGGCCGTATCCGCACTTTCCGGAAACCTCGCGATGTCTTGCTGAAGCCGCTGGCCGGGGACGTGGCGCAGCGCGGCTTCGCCGCAAGCGGTCGGCATGCCTCCGCGTCGCGGCGCCATCCATGGAGCCATTGACAGCTCCGGGCGATTTCAGAACTCCTGATGTCGCCCCGCAATTTCTGCGTGGCGGGGAAAATGGGCTGAGCCATTCCCTCCGATGGCGAGAGCACCGCCTGCCCCACCTGCGGGCTCACTGCAAATTCCACGACATCAGGAGTTCTGGATTGGGGCGGGTGACGGTGAAAGGCCATGGGCGATTGGCTCTTGGCTCCCTTAGTGCGGCTGCGGCGGTATCGGCCGGGGAAATAGTCAGTGGTGGGCCCCTGTTGAGCGAAGGCGAGCACCGCCTGCCCCACCTCCGGGCCTGTGTGGAAATAACCTATTCAATCGGCGCGTTAGGCAAGCTTATTTCTTAACAGCTTCTATGGGGCGAATCCCGGAGGTGCGGTCCACGTAAAGCTCACGTAAAAACTTTTACATCCATTACGGCAGAAACCGGTATCCCACGCCATGGACGGTCAGAAAATGGCGGGGGGAATTGGCATCGGGCTCGAGCTTCTGCCGCAGTTTCACCACGTGCGCGTCTACCGTGCGCGTATTGGGGAAGAATTCATAGCCCCAGACCGAGTTCAAAATCATATCGCGCGTGAGGGGGCGGTCGGGATTCTGCAGGAAATAGCACAGCAGGTTATACTCCGCCGGGGTCAGCTTGAGTTCTTCCCCTTTGCGAGTGACCACGCGCCGCTCGAAATCGACTTCGGTCTCCGAGAAACGCACCACTTTGCGCGCGTCCGGGGAGGAACGGCGCAGTACGGCGCGAATGCGCGCCATCAGTTCGCGCGTTCCGAAGGGCTTGACCACGTAGTCGTCGGCGCCGGCTTCGAGCAGCAGCACCTTGTCGAGCTCATCGCCCATGGCGCTGAGGACGATGATCGGCATCTTCACGTTGGCGGCGCGCAATTGCTTGCAGATCTCGGCGCCACTCATACCGGGGAGCCGAAGGTCTATCAGTACCATATCCGGCTTGATGGTGACCGCCTTGTCGAAGCCGCTGCGCCCATCGCCCATCAGGACCGCGCGGAAACCCTCCTGCTCCAGCATCGCGCCAATGGTGTCACGCAGGCTTTCGTCGTCGTCAATCACGAGAATGGTCTGCATTTAGTCCGTTTGATTGTAACGAATCCTGCCAGCGTCAATTCCTGCCGCTTGTTATACTCAACAGAAGATTTCGTCTCATTCAACCATGCGAGTCACTGTCATTGGAACTGGATACGTCGGCGCCGTCACGGGGGCCTGCTTGGCCTACCTGGGCCACCGCGTTACCTGCGTCGACACCGACGAACGAAAGATTGCCTCACTGCGGCGCGGCGAGCCGACTATCTACGAACCGCACCTCGAAGAGCTACTCCGGCTGGCGGCGTGCCGCGGGGGCATCGATTTCGACACCGACCTGACCGCGGCGGCCGCCGCCAGCGACGTGATCTTCATCGCCGTGGGTACGCCGTCACTGCCCAGCGGGGAGGCCAATCTGGAGTACCTGGAAGCCGCCGCGCGCAGTATTGGCGCGGCCATGGACGCTTCACGGTTCCGCGTGGTGGTGAACAAGTCCACCGTGCCNNGCCGACTCGCTCTATCCCGACCGCATCGTCACCGGCGCGGCCGGCCACGATACTCTGGCGATGATGCAGGAGTTGTACCGGCCGCTGGTGGAACAGAGTTTCGACCCGCCCCCGGGAGTGCCCCGTCCGGCGGGCCTGACGCGCGTCAACATGGTCACCACCACGCTCACCAGCGCGGAGATGATTAAGTACGCCGCCAACGCCTTCCTGGCCATGAAAATCGGGTTCGCCAACGAGATCGCCAATATCTGCGAACACGTCGGCGCGGAGGCCCCGGAAGTGATGACCGGCATCGGTCTGGATTCCCGCATCGGCGCCAAATTCCTCTCGCCGGGCGTCGGCTGGGGCGGCAGTTGTTTCGGAAAAGATGTCCTCGCGCTGCTGCATACGGCGGGCGAATATGGCTACGACAGCCGCCTGTTGCGCGCCTCCATNNNNTGCTGCAGATGGGCGCGCGCGTGAAAGCCTACGATCCGATCGCCATGACGGCTTGCCGCGAGCAACGGCCCGACCTGCGGATTCGCTTCTGCGAGTCGGCGCAGGAAGTGGCGGCAGCCTCCGACGCCCTGGTGCTGGTGACGGAGTGGCGGGAGTTTCGCGAGCTCGACCTTCCGGCCCTGGCGCGCGCGATGGCCCGGCCCATACTGGTGGACGGGCGCAACCTTTTCTCCCCCGACGCGGCCCGGGCCGCCGGTTTCGACTATACCGGCATTGGCCGTACGCGCGCACGCCCCGTGGCGAATGCGGTCGAGCCCCCGGCGTAAATGCCCGAACTGCCGGAAGTGGAAACCGTCACGCGCTCCATTGCTCCGCTGGTGGGGCGCCGGATCGTGGCGGTCGAGTTTCGCTCATTGCGCATCCTGCGGGGCGGCGATCCCGACGGTATGGCGGTGCGTATGGCGGGCCGGCGGATCGCCGCAATCAAGCGCTACGGCAAGTTCATCGTGATGCCGCTGGAGGGCGGCGGCTATATCCTGATTCATCTCGGCATGACCGGCCGCTTGCTTCTGGGCGGCCCCACCGGTAAGCATACGCATGCCATATTGACGCTGGATGAAGGCACGCTGCTGTTCGACGACAGCCGCCAGTTCGGCTGTTTCCAGTTCAGCGAGGAATTCCCGGCGCGGGTGGCGCGGTTGGGACCGGAACCGCTGGAGATTTCGCTGACCGATTTTACCAGCGCCCTGAAGCGCCACAAGACGCGCATCAAGGCTCTCCTGCTGAACCAACTTTTCTTGCGCGGCGTGGGGAATATTTATGCGGATGAGTCGCTGTTTCGCGCCGGCATTCATCCGTTGGCGGTGGCCAGCCGATTGCGCGGCGAGCGCCCGCGGAAGCTGTACGAAGCTCTGCGGGCGGTGCTGTGCGAGGCCATCGACGCGGGTGGTTCATCCATTTCCGATTATGTGGACGCGCAGGGCCGCAAGGGATTTTTCCAATTCAGCCATCGCGTGTACCAGCGGACGGGCGAGCCTTGTGTGAATTGCGGTACAGTGATTCGGCGGCTGCTGGTGACGCAAAGATCGTCGCATTTCTGTCCGAAGTGCCAAAGGCGTTAGGCAAGTTTATTTCTTAACATCTCCTTCAGAACTCCTGATGTCGTGGAATTTGCAGTGAGTCCGCAGGTGGGGCAGGCGGTGCT
>PLRZ01000215.1:0-1154 GCA_003164075.1 Bryobacterales bacterium
TCGGCGATCCAAAAGCCATCTTCCCCGCGATAGATGAGAACTTGTCGCATACGTTTATTATGGCCGATTCCGAGGGCGATAGGGAGTGAGCCATGGCTTGGGCATCTCGCGCGGTTCAAGTGCGTATCCGCGTGTTAACCGGAACCTTCCGCGTTCTCCACGCCCTGCTAACCGGCTGGGACGCGAAGGTCGCGGTCGAGGCTGGAACCCTCTCTGTCTCCGCGGTTTCCGCCGGCGCGATGGCGTCACTGGGTCAATTTGAGTCGCCCATTTAGAACCACTGGCTTTGCCAGTGTCTCTCGGCCGTGAAATACCCTTTGTTTCGCTTGGGGACAGCCTGTAAAATCTCGAAATACAAATCGGTGAGAGCAGCGGAGTGCGGGGGTTTCGCAGCCTACTTATTACTTAGTTTCTGTCGCGAAACTCCGGCTGGTAACTGCAAGACCGCTCCGTCGCGGTCGCGGCTCGGTAACAAAAGTCCCGTGGAATCATCGCAGCGCTTTCCGAGCCGCAAGTGATAGAGTAGCTGGCGTGGTGGCCTTTCGCTTGCAATGGAACCCCGGAATGCGCGCCGTCGTCCTCTGCCTGCTGTCCACCTGCGCAGCCTGGCCACAGTTCCGCAGCACCGTACCGCTGGTCGTCGCGCCTGTCACCATCACGGACGCCAGGGGCCGCATTGTAGACGGGATGGAACCCTCCGACCTGATTCTCTACGACAACAATGTGCCGCGGCCGATACAGGCGGACGTTGCCGTCTATCCTATTTCCCTGGTCGTCGCGGTGGAGTCCAGTCAAAGTTCCAAAGCCATCCTGGATAAGCTCGGCGGCAGCGGTATTCTCTTCTCCCAATTGCTGGCAGCCGACCAGGGCGAGACCGCGCTCATTTCCTTCAGCGATGACGTGACGCAACTGGTCGACTTCACCTCCGATCCGGACGACCTCACGCATGAACTGAAGCGGATGCGGCCCGATGGCGGCGGCGCGGCCGTGCTGGACGGCCTCCGGAAAGCGCTGGACATGCTGGCCCATCGCAAACCGGGGCGGCGGCTGATCGTCCTCATGATTTCCGAGAGCCGCGACCGGTCGAGCCAGGTCAAGCTGCCCGACGTGGTCCAGCAGGTGCAGCACTTGAACGCCGCGGTGTATTGGCTGAC
>PLRZ01000215.1:1188-8533 GCA_003164075.1 Bryobacterales bacterium
TCGCCGAGCTGTTCACCCGGCTGACCGGCGCCGGGGAGAGCGCCTTCCTCACCAAAGGCGCTCTGGAATCGGCCATCCACGCGATCGGCGAAGAGATCCATCGGCAGTACATCCTGACGTTTCCGCCGGCCGCGGGCGAGCCCGGGCTGTTCCACACCATCCGCGTGGAGGTGAAGAACCGGCCGGACCTGAAGGTCAAGACGCGCGAGGGGTACTGGTCGATTCAGTGACCATGACGTCCGCTCCAGTACCGTATTTCCGGGTACGATTCTGCCTCTCCCCGAAAATAGCCCGGCGCAGTATAGACTGGTAGGACACAAATGCGAAGTCCAGGGATGTGGGTGCGCCGCCAGTCGGTAGTCTTGCGGATTTGTAAGGGGTTGCTGCTGGCGTGCCTGGGGATTCCTTCGGCGCTCCTGGCCCAGAACTGGACGCAGCAGAATCCTGCCGCCAGCCCGCCGGCGCGCGGCGGGTCGGCCATGGTTTACGACTCGCTGCACCATCAGTTTGTCCTGTTTGGCGGCGTGAACGGGAGCAATGCCGCGCTCAACGACACGTGGGTATACGACGGGGCCACCTGGACCCAGAAGAGTCCGCTCAACAGTCCGCCGGCCCGCGTCTGGCACGCCATGGCGTTCGATTCGGTGCATGGGAACGTGCTCCTGTTTGGGGGCTGCACCGGTAACGCCCTACCCTTCACGTATCTGGACGACACTTGGAGTTGGGACGGCTCCAACTGGACGAACGTCTCCAGTTCGGGCGATCCGAGCGGACGGCAGGCGCCTTCCATGGCGTTCGATTCCACCCACGGCCAGGTTGTCCTGTTCGGCGGCTCGTCTTCCGTCGGCACCGCCCTGGCCGATACCTGGATCTGGAGCGGGACAACCTGGAGCCAACAGACCACCGTGTCCGTTCCGGCGCGCCGCTTTGCGTCGATGTCGTACGACCCGGTCAACCAGGCGACCGTGATGTTCGGCGGCGATAACGGAACGACCCCCCTCAGCGACACCTGGCTGTGGAATGGAACCGGTTGGAGCCATGCGAATCCAACGGCTTCTCCCACGCCCCGCAACACGCAGGGCCAAGCCTGGGACCCGGTCCGGCACGTGACGGTGTTGTGGGCAGGTGGCGGCGAAGTCGACACATGGCTCTGGAACGGATCGAACTGGACTCAGGACTCGCCCCTGAGTTTCCCCCCTCGCCGCACCTACGTCAACATGGCCTACGACCTGCAGCACGCCAACATGGTGGTGTTCGGAGGCACGACAGCTACCGGGGTCTTGAACGATACCTGGGCCCTCGAATACACATATAGCCAAAGCTGGATGCTGGCGACAAGCGGCAAGTCCGCCTCCACAGCCGTGGGACCGACGGCGCGCACCAATGCGTCGGGCGTCACCGACTACAACAACGGGTATGTCTTCGGCGGCTCCGACGGGACCAGCGTGCACAACGATCTCACGGAATGGAACGGCACTCAGTGGCTCTATTGGCAGCCGGCCCATTTACCGCCGGCGCGCCAGAATTCCTCGATGGCCTTTGACTATATCGGCGGAAATATCGTGTTGTTCGGTGGTAATTCCAGCGTGAGCGGCACTACCTTATTGGGCGATACCTGGCTTTGGAACGGAAGCGACTGGTCGCAATCCTCCGTGGCCACCCATCCTTCGGCCCGGCAAGGCCCCGCCATGGTAATGGACGCGCAGAATCAGAACACAGTTCTCTTCGGTGGCAGTACCGGCACTTACCCCGCCGACACCTGGATCTGGAGCAATGCCGCATGGTCGCAAGTGTCTCCCGCGGCTTCCCCCACGGGGCGCGCCTATCACTCCATGGTCTTCGACGGCACGCGCAATCAGGTGGTGCTGTTCGGCGGCTACAACGGTTCTTACCTCAACGACACGTGGATCTGGAACGGAACCACCTGGGCCAACCCGAACCCGACAGTGAAGCCGCCCGTGCGCAGTAACGCGGCGATGGTTTACGACTCCGTCCATGGCGAAGTTTTCCTGTATGGCGGGAAAAACTCGGGTGGCGCTTTGAACGACACGTGGATGTGGGATGGCGTCAATTGGACTCAATTGTCGGCCTCCGTGTCGCCCGGCGGCCGCTATGGCATGACGTCGTCCTATCTCTCCACAACGGGGTTTTTTATTTACGGAGGGACCAACGGCACTTCGGATTTCCAGGAAGGCTGGGCCTTCACGAGCCCCTTCGTTTCCACCACTACGCTGCCGCTGGGGTACTACGAACAGTCTTATTCCTATACCATTACGCCGACCGGCGGCGTCGGCCCTTACACCTTCGCCCCCACCGGCTTTCCCGAAAGCCCGAACTCATTCGGTTTCAGTTTCAATAACAGCACGGGAGCGCTTACCGGCACGGATCAGCTCAGTCCAGGGCAGGCGCCCGTCGGATTCGGCATTACCATTCAGGATTCGCAAGGGCAATCCAGTCTCGTGGTTTTCACGCTCAACACCGATAGCCCCATCACGTTCTCTCCGGGCCCTTTGCCGGATGCCACCATGGGCGCGAACTATAACGTGACGCTCTCGGCCAGCGGCGGAACATCTCCTTTTACCTACAATGCCACCGGGCTGCCGGCGGGACTGAGCCTGGCCGGCGGCGCCATCGTGGGCGAGTGCACCGCGTCTTCCACCAACGTGATGCTCGGCGTGGTGGATAGCCTCGGAGGAACGGCGAGCGCGGGGCCGTACTCGTTGAACTGCAATCCGGCGCCGCAGATTACCAACACGTCGCCGCTGCCTAACGGAACCGTGGGCACATCCTATAACGTTCAGCTCACTACCAACGCGGTTTACGACGCTCCGGGCGCCGCGCCGTACAGCTGGAGCGTGACCGCCAATTCGCCGCCCGCGGGGTTGTCCCTGAATTCCTCCGGCGCCATCACGGGAACGCCCACCGCCGCTGGCACGGCAACTTTCACGGTGACGTTCACCGACCGCTGGGGCGCAACTACCAACAAGCCGCTTCAGCTCACCATCGTCAATCCGCTCACCATTACCACCACGGCACTGGCGGACGGGAACCTGCACATCCCCTATCCGGCCGGCCAATCGATCGTCCCCACCGGCGGCGCAGGGACGTATCATTTCGGCGCGACCAATATGCCCCCGGGCCTGCAGATCAATGCGGCCAGCGGCGCCATCACCGGCACTCCCACCACGGCCGGCCAGTTCTTAGCCCAATTCACCGTCACCGATCCCCCAGCCTCGGACAGCGTTCAGGCCACTATTCCCATCACAGTGGCGGCGGCCGGGACGAATTCCGAGGATTGGATCCAACTGTCGTCCGCCCAGCCGCCTTCGCAACGTGTAGGCGCGTCCATGTTCTACGATTCGGTACGCAACCAGACCATCCTTTTCGGCGGGACAGGCGACGGCGAAGACGGCAACGCCAACGATACCTACGTCCGGAATGGAACCGCCTGGAACCTGTTGTCACCCGGCAACAGCCCGACCGCCCGGAATGGCGCCGCGGCCGCCTTCGACGCCGCGCACGGAGTGGGTGTGCTGTTCGGCGGCGTCGATAACAGCGACACCAACCTGAACGACACCTGGACTTGGAACGGCAGCACCTGGACCCTGGCATCCACGTCCGGTCCACCCGTCCGGTACGGGGCCGCGATGGCTTGGGATGGCCACCAGATCGTGCTGTTTGGCGGGTCGGCCGGCGGAAGCGACCTGGGAGACACCTGGACCTGGAACGGTACCGCGTGGACGCAGCAAACCGCGGCGAGCGTTCCGGCGGCACGGGAATATTCGGCGATGGCGTACGATGCGGTGCGCGGTAACGTGGTGCTGTTCGGCGGGACCAACGCCTTTTCCAGCACCGAGTACTCCGACACCTGGATCTGGAACGGCTCCACTCTCACTTGGATCCAGATTACGACTGCAACCCAGCCGCCGGCCCGCGACACTTTCGGCATGGTCTTCGACGCAGCCCACGCTCAGACCGTACTCTTCGGCGGCGCTGCACCGTCAAACACCTCTTACAACGACACCTGGGCGTGGAACGGCACGGCGTGGACTCAATTGTCACCGCCGCATCAGCCCTCCGGGCGGAGCGGTTTCGCCATGGCGTACGACGCGGCTCATTCCGAGGTGGTCCTGTTCGGCGGCATGGATAATGGCTTCAACTTCCTCAATGACACCTGGGTCTTCGAAGGGCCGGTGGTCACCCCGCTCACGCTGCCTGCCGCCACGCAGAACGTCCCCTACAGCGCCACCATTCCGGTGCAGGGCGGGGTCTCGCCGCTTACGTACGTGGGGCCGGCATCGCTCCCCTCCGGCATCACTTTCAATGCCTCCAACGGCACTTTCGGCGGCACACCCACGGTCGCCGGCCCGTACACCATCTCCGTCACCATTCAGGACGCCTGGGGTGTCAGCATCGTGCCGCAGTTGAGCCTGGCGGTTAACTCTCCGGCATCGCTTCTGAGCCTGCTGCCCACCACTCTGCCCGATGCCACGCAGTCCACCAACTATACGGTCCAGCTTTCCGCCTCGGGAGGCGTTTCGCCGTATACTTTCTCGGCCACCGGTCTGCCGGCCGGACTGCATCTCACGGGCAATCAGATCGTAGGGCAGTGCACCGCCGCTTCCACCAACGTCATGCTGGGGGTGACCGATAGCGCCTTCCCCACCGCCAATTCGGCCAGCGTGGGCCCTCTGACGGTACATTGCAACGCGCTGCCATCGATCACGTCCACGTCGCTCGCCAATGGCATCGTGGGAACGGCATATACCGCGACCCTGGCGGCGAGCGGCGGCACCGCGCCCCTGGGGTGGACGCTCCAGCCCGGTGGCACGCTGCCCTCGGGATTCGGTTTGTCGAGCGGCGGAGTGCTCACCGGCACTGCCGCGTCGGCCGTTTCGTCGCAGTTCAGCGCCACCGTTAGCGATTTGTGGGGCGCCAGCGCCAATAAGTCCTTCACCGTGAATTTCTACGCCGTGCTGAGCATTACGTCTACCTCGCTGCCCACCGGCGCACAGGGATCGGCGTACCCCAGCACCTTGCTGGCGGTCGCCGGCGGCACCGGAAGCGGCACCTACACCTTTGGCGCCACCGGCCTTCCCACGGGTCTGCATATCGACTCCGGGACCGGCTCGATTACCGGCACACCTACGCAATCCGGCACGTTCCACCCGAATTTCACGGTCAGCGATCTGACCCCGCAGACGGTGTCGAAGCAGCTCACCTTGATTGTGAACGCGGCTTCTAACTTGAGCCTGCTGCCCACCACTCTGCCCGATGCCACGCAGTCCACGAACTATACGGTCCAACTTTCCGCCTCGGGAGGCGTCACACCGTACACCTTCTCCGCCACTGGTCTGCCGGCCGGATTGCTCCACGCGGGCAATCAGATTACGGGGCAGTGTACCGCCGCTTCCACCACCGTGATGCTGGGGGTGACCGATAGCGCCACCCCCACCGCCAATTCGGCCAGCGTGGGCCCGCTGACGGTACACTGCAACGCGTTGCCATCGATCACGTCCACGTCGTCGCTCGCCAATGGCATCGTGGGAACGGCATATACCGCGACCCTGGCGGCCAGCGGCGGCACCGCGCCCCTGGGGTGGACGCTCCAGCCCGGTGGCACGCTGCCCTCGGGATTCGGTTTGTCGAGCGGCGGAGTGCTCACCGGCACTGCCGCGTCGGCCGTTTCGTCGCAGTTCAGCGCCACCGTTAGCGATTTGTGGAGCGCCAGCGCCAATAAGTTATTCACCGTGAATTTCTATGCCGTGCTGAGCATTACGTCCACCTCGCTGCCCACCGGCGCACAGGGGTCGGCGTACTCCAGCACCTTGCTGGCGGTCGCCGGCGGTACCGGAAGCGGCACCTACACCTTTGGCGCCACCGGCCTTCCCACGGGTCTGCACATCGACTCCGGAACCGGCGCGATCACCGGCACACCTACGCAATTCGGCACGTTCCAACCGAGTTTCACGGTGAGCGATCAGACCCCACAGACCGTCACCAGGCAGATCTCCCTGACGATTCTGTCGGCCACGGGCAGTCCCAACTGGACCAATCTAAACCCCGCCAGCGCTCCCGCCGCGAGAGACAGCTATGCGCTGGCGTATGACCCGGTGCGCGCCGTGACGGTGCTTTACGGCGGACACGGTTTCAACGACACGTGGACCTTTGGCTTCCCCTCGCAATGGACTCAGCAGTCGCCCACCGCCGCGCCGCATTCCCAACTGGGCGCCGCGATGGCGTGGTCTGCTTCGGAGAACAATATTGTGCTTTTCGGAGGCCAGACCAACGGTACCAACCTGAACCAGACGTGGGTTTGGGATGGCGCCAACTGGACCCAGAAATCCCCGTCTACCAACCCGCCGGGGCGCTATTTTGCGGGCATGGCAGCCGATTCGGCGCACCATCGGGTGGTGATGTTCGGAGGCAGCACCGGAATTGGCTCCGGGAGTGCGCAAAACGATACATGGGTGTGGGATGGCAGCAATTGGACGCAAGCGTTTCCCTCCCACGTGCCGACAGCGGTTTATGCTCCCATGATGGCCGATGGTCCGACCGGGCCGGTGCTCTTCGGCGGCCTCGATTCGTCCAGCCAGGTATCGAGCCAGACCTGGGTGTGGAACGGGTCGGACTGGCTCCCGCAATCGCCCCTCAATTCTCCTTCGCCGCGAGACGCCGGGGGAATGGCGTTCAACAGTCAGGCCGGAGTGACGGAGCTTTTCGGCGGCGTTGCCGGGACCACCCATTTGCAGGACACCTGGCAATGGGACGGCCAGAACTGGACGCAGTTCAGCCCGGCCACCGTTCCGCCGGCGCGGGACAGCATCGCGCTGGCCTACGACTCGGGCTTCAACCAAGCCATCCTCTTCGGGGGCTATGACGCACCGCAGCCCGAACTCGGCGACACCTGGGCGCTGGGCGGGCCCACCGTGACCAGCACCGCTTTGCCGGGAGCCACGGCCGGAGTGAGTTACACGGCCGCCGTCCCGGCGATCGGGGGCACCCCACCGTACACCTTTACGCAAACCGGCAATCCGCAGAATCTGCCCACCGGTCTGACCCTGAATAGCACCACTGGGCAGATTACCGGAGCCACCGAAGCCGCGGGGACGTATTCCGTGGGCATCTCCGTGGCCGATAGCCAGACTCTCTCCACCACTTCCACGTTCAGCCTGACCGTCACCCCGGCCACCACCCTGACGCTTTCCCCCACCTCCCTGCCGGACGCCACTGCGGGGACCACCAACTATTCCGCCCAGCTTACCGCCGTGGGAGGCATTGCACCTTACCTCTTCTCGGCCACCGGCCTGCCTGCCGGCCTGCAACTCAACTCCAGCAACCAGAT
>PLRZ01000215.1:8553-11510 GCA_003164075.1 Bryobacterales bacterium
GGCACCACGCCCCTGGGGTGGACGCTCCAGCCCGGTGGCACGCTGCCCTCGGGATTCAATTTGTCGAGCACCGGAGTGCTGACGGGAACCGCTACCACGGCGGTGTCCGCGCAGTTCAGCGTCACGGTTAGCGACTTCTGGGGCGCCAGCGTCAACAAGGCGTTTACCCTGGCCTTCTACCCGGTGCTGAGCATCGCCACAACCTCGCTGCCCAATAACGCAGCCGGAGTGGCCTATCCCAGCGGAGTGACGCTCGCGGTCACCGGCGGCACGGGCAGCGGCACGTATATTTTCAGCGCCACGGGACTGCCCTCGGGATATTCGATCGACTCCGCCACCGGCGTCATTTCCGGCGCCACCACGCAATCCGGACCGTTCACGGTTACGTTCAAAGTGACCGACCAGGATGCGCAAGTTGCCACCAAACAAATCAGTTTCGCGATTTCGGCCGCGGCCGGCATCCTGATGACGTCGGCGCCAAACCTGCCCTACGGCGCCAGCGGGCAGAGTTACAGTTTTCAACCGCAATGGACCGGCGGAGTATCTCCCTTTACCGTGACCGGCAGTGGAGTGCCTGGCTGGCTCACGCTGAACGCCGGTACCGGCAACCTGACTGGCACACCGCCCTCCGGCGGGGCCTTTGTCTTCACCATCACCGTGACCGACGCGCAGACGCCCACGGCGAACACCGGCTCCGAGACCTTCACCCTGGTGGTGGACCCGCCGACGATCACTACGGCATCGCCGCTGCCCTCGGCTACCATCGGCATCGCCTATTCTCAGAATCTTGCGGCCACCGGCGGAACATCGCCCTATACCTGGACTCCGGCCGGCCTGCCTTCATGGCTCAGCCTGTCGAGCGCCGGCGCCCTGACCGGCACGCCGCCGGTGAACACGCCCTCCAGCGTATCGTTCAACCTGACGGTGACGGATTCGCTGGGAGCCTTCGTAACCGGCAGCTTCACGCTCCCNNTCGGCGGCAACGGAGTTTTCACGTTCAGCTCATCGGGAATGCCCGGCTGGCTCGCGCTGGATAGCACTACCGGCGGGTTGACGGGTACGCCGCCCACCAACCCCGGCGCCGGTCCGGTTACCTTCCAGCTCACCGTGAGCGACAACGTAAATCAATCGTTGAGCCAGAATTTCACCTTGCCGGTGGACGCGGCGCTGACCATGGGCGCCACTTCGCCGCTGCCGCCGGCTACCGTTGGCGCGGTGTATTCGAGCACGCTTTCGGCGTCGGGCGGAAGCGGCAGCTACACCTGGTCCGCCAGCAGCCAGCCCGCGTGGCTGTCACTTAGCGCGGGCGGCGCCTTCAGCGGCACGCCCACGCAATCGGGGCCGGTGTCTTTCCAGATCACGCTGCAGGACACGTTGAACAATTCGGTGACCCAGACGTTCACTTTGCAAGTGGACGCGGCGCTGAAAATCAACACCGCGTCACCCTTGCCGGCGGCAACCGCCGACTTCCCGTACATGGCGACGCTAGCCGGATCGGGCGGAAGCGGCAGCTACACCTGGTCGGCCACCGGCCTGCCCGGCAGCATCAGTCTCTCATCGGCCGGCGTGCTGCTGGGCACGCCGCAGTCCGCCACGCCGATCGCGTTCAGCGTGACGTTGAGCGACACGTTGAATAACAGCCTGACGCAGAGCTTTACGCTGCCGGTGAATGCCACGGTCACTATCAATACCGCGTCCCCGCTTCCGGCGGCGGACCCGCTGATTGCCTACACGGCGAACTTCAGCGCGTCGGGCGGCAATCCCGGGTACACCTGGATCGCCGCGGGCCTGCCCTCCTGGCTCACCCTGACAACCGCCGGATACCTGAGCGGTACCGCGCCCGCCGGCGCCCCTTCCGCCAACTTCCAGGTGACTGTTACGGATTCGGGGAGCCACAGCGTGACGGCGCCGTTCACCCTGCCGGTGAATGGCAGCATGTCTATCGGCACGGCGGCGCTGCCGGTGGCCACGGTCAACGTACCGTACTCCACCACGCTGGCCGCGACAGGAGGCAACGGAGTCTATACGTGGTCGGCGAAAGGCCTGCCCGCCGGACTGACGATTTCCGCGGGGGGCGTGCTGAGCGGAAGCCTCGCGCAGGCCGGCCGTTACCCGTTCCAGATCACCGTCGCCGACAGCCAGACGGCCACCGCGTCGAGTAGCTTTACCTTGCTGGTGTCCACCGGAATGCCTTTGTCCTTTGCGACGCAAAGCTTGTCGGCCTGCGTGGCCAATACCAGTTGTTCGGGCCAGATCTTCGCCGCCGGCGGCATTCCTCCTTATACCTTCTCGGTCGCTTCCACCGCGAATCTGGACTGGCTCACGCTCTCCCCCAACGGCGCCTACAGCGGCACACCGGGCGGCTCGGTCAGCATCCCCGCGATCGTCACCGACCAGCAGACCAGCATCGCCCGAACGTTCACGCTAACGGTATATTCCGTCCTGGTGGTCAACACCAGCAGCCTTCCGTCGGGAACCGTGGGGTCCAGCTACGCTCACGTGGCCACCGCCAGCGGCGGGAAGCCACCGTATGCCTTTAGCCTCTCTTCCGGCTCACTGCCGCCCGGCCTCACCCTCGATCCGGCGGGCAACGTCTACGGCACGCCGACCGCGGCCGGAACGTATGCGTTCTCCCTCCAGGCGAGCGATTCTCTACAGACGAGCGCACCGCAGCAGTTCTCCATCACCATCGTGGCCGCGCTCAGTCCGCTCACCGTGGCCACCCCTTCGCAGCTATCTCCAGGGACCGCCGGGACTGCGTATTCGCAGACTCTGTCGGCGACCGGGGGCAGCGGGCAGTACACTTGGACGCTGGTCGGCGGGTCGCTGCCGGCGGGCCTCACCCTGGCGTCGAACGGCGCTATCGCGGGGACGCCAACCACCGCCGGGACGGCCACCTTCAGCGCAACCGTGCGCGATACCCTGGGAAATTCGGCGACCGCCGGGTTCACCGTAAC
>PLRZ01000215.1:11611-13357 GCA_003164075.1 Bryobacterales bacterium
GTGACCGGCAATTACACCATCCGGATTGCCGGCGTGGGCGATTTCCAGATCACCACCCCTGAGAACCTGCCGAACGGCACGCTGGGCCAGAGTTACTCCACCACGCTGGCTGCCTCGGGCGGCGCGGCTCCTTACCAATGGCAACTGGTGAGCGGGACCTTGCCCGCGGGCCTGACGCTCGATACCGGCGGCGACATCACCGGCACTCCGACCACCGCCGGCACGGCGTCGCTGGTGGTCCGCGTCACGGACAGCACCGGCGCCAGCGTGACCGGGGCCTTGATGCTCCAAATCGCCAATCCCAATGCGCCGGCCATCAGCGCCGTCCCACCGCCGCCGGGCCTGGTGGGAACGGCCTACCAGACGGCCTTCAGCGCGGTGGGCGGCCATTTGCCATACACCTGGTCGATTGGCGGCGGAGCATTGCCGCCCGGCCTGTCCCTGGATGCCGCCAGCGGCGCGGTGAGCGGTACGCCGTCCCAGCGCGGCGACTTCCCGTTCACCGTGCAGGTAACCGACAGCGTCAAAGTGTCCGCCACCCAGGGCTTCGCCATTCGCGTGAATAGCGCGACGCTGCTGATCTCGCCCTCGTCGATTCCCAACGGCACGGCGAACGTGCCCTATACGTTCGCATTGAACGTGAGCGGAGGCACGGGGCCGTACACCTGGTCGCTGAGCGCGGGGGGCCTGCCCACCGGGTTCACTATCGACCCAACCGGCGGCACTATCGGTGGCACACCCGTCACGCCCGGATCCTACCAGTTCACGATTTCGGTAGCCGACTCGAACTTCGGCGTGGCTTCGCAAACCTATCAACTCACGGTGCAGAGCAACGCCATCGGCATCGTCACCGCCTCCATGCCCCCGGGCACGGTAGGTACCGCGTACACCTTGGGCCTGCAGGCCGCCAATGCCATGCCGCCCTTGACCTGGTCGGTGACCACGGGAACGCTGCCGCCGGGGCTCCAACTGGTTGCCGCCGCCGGCCTGTTGACGGGAACACCAACCACGGCGGGGAGCTATACCTTCACGGCTCAAGTGGCGGACACGACCGGGGCGACGGCCCAGGCCGCTTTCACCCTGGTGGTAAATCCGCAGCCGTTGACCATCGTGACCGCCGCGCTGCCGGCCGGCGCGGTTGGAACGGCGTACAGCCAGACCATCCAATCGGCCGGCGGTAAGCCCCCGATTGCGTGGTCCGTGGCGTCCGGAGCGCTGCCGGCCGGGCTTTCGCTCGACAGCGTTGCGGGAACCGTCTCCGGTACTCCCACGGCGGCGGGCAGCTTCGCCTTCACGGTGCAGGCCACCGACAGCGCGGGGGGCACGGCACAACAGCGCTTCAGTGTGAACATCGCGGGACCGCCGCCGGTTCCGGCCGTCACGCTGAGCGGTCTGCCGGCGATCTCGAACCCTGGCGATCAGCCGGTGGTATCCATCAATCTGGCCACCGGCTATCCGTTGCCGATCGTGGTGACGGCCACGCTTTCCATCACTCCGAACCCCGGCAATNNATTACGCCGGCGGCGCCGCCAACGGCATCGACGAAGATCGCCGGGGCGGCGCCGGTAATCCGCAGCGTCGCGGTGGCCACCACTGCGACGGGGCTGCAGATCGCCATAGTGGGCACGTCGACCACGCTCGACATGAAGACGGCGGCGTTCCACTTCACTCCCGCGGCGGGCGCCACGCTGCAGACCACGGACGTCGCTATCGATGTCAGCAGTCTGTTCGCCGCGTGGTATGGGA
>PLRZ01000209.1:0-2162 GCA_003164075.1 Bryobacterales bacterium
GCCACCGGAATGCCCACAGTATTGTAAGCGAAGGCCCAGAACAAATTCTGGCGGATGATCCGCATGGTGCGGCGCGAAAGCTCGATCGCATCGGCGACGCCGTTCAGGTCGTCGCGCATAAGCGTGATGGCGCCGGCTTCCATGGCCGCGCCCGTGCCCGACGCCATGGCGATTCCCAAATCGGCCTGCGCCAGGGCCGGCGCGTCGTTGATGCCGTCGCCCACCATCGCCACCCGCTTGCCGCCGGCTTGCAGTTTCTTCACCGCCGCCACCTTCTCGCCGGGCATCACGCCTGCCAGCACGTTTTCGATGCCGGCCTGGCGCGCCACCACTTCGGCCGCCTCGCGATTATCGCCGGTGATCATCCACACCTCCAGCCCCATCCGCCGCAGACGCTTCACCGCCTCCGCCGCCTCCGGTTTGATGGTGTCGGCGATTTCGATTTCGCCGGCCGCCACGCCATCCACCGTAACCGTCGCGCCGGGTTTGGCCACCATCACAAGGCGCCCGCCCACGCGCGCCCGCACTCCCAGGCCGGCGAGGGCCGTGAAGCCGCCGGCTTCCTCCAGCGCCAGGCCGCGCTCGCCGGCCGCATCGACAATGGCGCGCCCCAAAGGATGCTCGGAATACCGCTCCGCGCTGCCCGCCAGTCGCAGCACCTCCGTCTCGGTCCAACCGGCCGCCGCCGTCACCCGGACTACACGCGGCTTCCCGCGCGTAATGGTGCCGGTCTTATCGAGCACGATCGCGCCGATCTTGTGCGCCATCTCCAGCGCTTCGCCACCCTTGATGAGGATGCCGTGCTCCGCGCCGCGCCCCGTGCCCACCATGATCGCCGTGGGCGTCGCCAGCCCCAGCGCGCACGGGCAGGCGATGATCAGCACGGCGACGGCGTTCTCCATGGCCGTCCCGAACGGCTTGAAGAACAGCCACGCGCCGAACGTGATCACGGCCGCCGCCAGTACGCCCATGGTGAAGTAGCCGCTCACCACGTCGGCCAGACGGGCCACCGGGGCGCGCGAGCCTTGCGCCTGCTTCACCAGCGCGATCATCTGCTGCAGCACCGTGCCGCGCCCCACCTTCTTCACCTCATAGCGGAAACTGCCCGAGCGATTGACCGTGCCGGCGAAGACGCCCGCGCCCGCGCTCTTGTCCACCGGCAGGCTCTCGCCGGTGAGCATGGATTCATCCACCGCCGAATCGCCATCGAGCACCGTGCCGTCCACCGGAATGCGCTCGCCCGGCCGCACCACCACGGTGTCGCCGGGCCGCACCATTGCGACCGCCGTTTCCACTTCCACGCCATTGCGGAGCACGTGCGCCGTCGGCGGCTGCAGATCCATCATCCGCCGGATGGCCTCCGAGGCTTTGGAGCGCGCGCGCGCTTCCAGCGTGCGGCCCAGCAGGATCAAGGCGATGATGGTGGCAGCCGCTTCGTAGTAGACCATGTGGCCGCCGCGGACCGTTTCGTAGACCGAGTAGAGGAAGGCCGCGCCGGTGCCCAGCGCGATGAGCGTGTTCATGTTGGCGCTGGCGTGCCGCAGCGCGCTCCACGCCGCGCGGTAAAATGGCGCGCCCGAATAGAACACCACCGGCAGCGTAAGCGCCAGTTGGATCCACGGGGCGGTATGCGCCATCCCCAGCGCCACCACCGGCGCCGCGAAGAGGATGGCCACGATTAAACGCGCGCGGTAGAGCTTTTCCCCCGCGTCGGGCGGCGGTTCGGTCTCGGGCACGCCNNGTATTGGTGGCCAGGTTGACGCTGGCGCGCTCCACTCCCCCGGTGGCCGACAGGGTGCGTTCGATGGCGCGCGCACAGGCGGCGCAGGTCATGCCGCTTATGGGGAGGTCGACGCGTTCCGCTACGGGCGCCTTCATGCCGGTACTTCGTAGCCCAGTTTCCGGACCGCCTCGGCGAGGGTCTCGGGTTTCACCTGGCCGGTTTCGTACTCCACGGTGGCCGACGCCGCATTCAGGTCCACCACCGCTTTGGTCACGCCGGCGGTGCCTGTCAGTTTCCGTTCCACGCTGCGCGCGCAGTTGCCGCAGGTCATACCGTTGACGGTGAGGTGCAGGGTTTCGATTGCCATGCTTATATGATGCGGCATCCTGGCTCAGGGTGTCGGATTGCCATAGGGTGCGACGGTAACGGAGCGGGTTTT
>PLRZ01000209.1:2200-12890 GCA_003164075.1 Bryobacterales bacterium
CTCGCGGTCGCGGCTCGGTAAGTGGTTGCCTTTCAATGGGACCCTTCCGAGCCGCGCGCGCAAGCAAGCGGTTTATTCGAATTCTGCAAGTTCCTCTGAAGTCTGCCCCACTGCTCTCCAAGCAAGGATCTCCAGTTCTAACGTCTGCATACCGTTGCCATCCTCCGCCGTGGCCGAGCCCCTGCTAACCTGGAAGTCGGCTATGAAACTACGCGATATTGCGGGCCGGTTGGGTTGCCGCCTGGCGGGCGACGGAGAACTCGAAATCAACGGCGTTGCGGGCATGGAACATGCCGGGCCGGGACAGCTCACTTTTCTGGCCAATCCCAAGTACGGGCCGAAGGTGAAACATACGCAAGCCAGCGCCATTCTGGTGGAGAAGGAGATCCCCAGGGTGGAGATTTCGTTTCTGGTCTCCGAGAATCCCTACCTGGATTTCGCGCGAGCCCTGGCATTGTACTATCAGCCGCCGCGACCGGCGCCGGGAATTCACCCGCTGGCTTATGTGGCGCCCAGCGCCGAAGTGGGGGAGAACTGCTCCATCGGGCCGTTTGCGGTGGTGGGCGAGCGGGTGCGGTTGGGCCGCAATGCGGTGCTGCATCCCCACGTGGTCCTCTATGAAGGCGCCGAGATCGGCGACAATTTTCTGGCGCACTCGCATGCCACAGTGCGGGAATTCTGCCGCGTGGGAAATCGCGTGATCCTACAGAACGGCGTGGTGGTGGGCGGCGACGGGTACGGTTTCGCCAAACGGGCCGATGGCACGCATTTCAAGATTGTACAGTCGGGCGTGACGGTGATCGAAGACGACGTCGAGATCCAGAGCCTGACGTCGGTAGACCGCGCCACGGTGGGCGAAACGCGGATCCGGCGCGGCGCCAAGATCGACAGCCTGGTGCAGGTAGGCCATGCCTGCGTGGTGGGCGAAGACAACATCATCTGCGCGCAGACCGGCCTGGCTGGGAGCACCGTTCTGGAGCGGAATGTGCTGTTGGCCGGGCAGGTGGGCTCTTCGGGACATCTAACGGTGCATGAGGGCGCGATCGTGTATGCGCAGAGCGGCATCGGCGGCGATGTGGAGGCGGGGACGCGCATTTCCGGCTCGCCGGCCTTCCCGGCCAACGAATGGCTTCGTTCCGTAACGGCGTTCCCTAGATTGCCGGAATTACTGAAGACCATAAGGGAATTGAAGAAAAGAGTCGATGAACTAGAAGAGCGATGATGAACCAGAATCCACCTCACGGCGACCGGCGGCCGGTCGCGTACATGAACGATCAGTTCCTGAATAGCCCGGATGCGCGGGCGCTGCGCATTTTGTCCGAGTTTCTGGAGCCGCTGGCTCATTTCCGGCGGGAAAAGATCCGTGACACCGTGGTCTTCTTCGGATCCGCGCGGATTCGCGAGGAAGGGCCGCTGTCGCAGTATTATCAGGATGCGCGTACGCTGTCGCGCATGCTGACCGAATGGTCTGGGCAGTTTACCAACAGCCACCACCGTTTCGTGATCTGTTCGGGCGGAGGGCCGGGGATTATGGAAGCGGCCAACCGCGGCGCCCACGAAGGCGGCGGCAAGACCGTGGGGCTGAACATCGGATTGCCTTTCGAACAGTTCCCCAACCCGTACATCACGCCGGAGCTGAGCTTCGAATTCCACTATTTCTTCATGCGGAAATTCTGGTTTGCGTATCTCGCCAAGGCGCTGGTAGTCTTTCCGGGCGGATTCGGCACGCTGGACGAAATGATGGAAGTGCTGACGCTGGTGCAGACGCAGAAACTGGCCAAGAGAATGACCATCGTGGTGTACGGAAGCGAGTACTGGAAAGAGGTGATCAACTTCAATGCGCTGGTGAAATACGGCATGATATCGGCCGAAGATCTCGAACTTTTTCACTTTGCCGACAATCCCCAGGCAGCATTCGATCTGCTCAAGCCGGGCCTCACCGAATACGCGTCGCAGGCCGACTCACTGGAGATGCCGGCGTTCGCCAAATCGCGAAACCCCCAGCGGCCGGCTGGAACGACTTAGGGGCCGCGAAACAATAAGCTGACCAAATCGCAATCGCTCCCTAACGGGGTGCCCTCNNGGATATTTCTTCGCGGCTCCTTAGTACTACAGAGCTAGAAGGCCGACCCCACATCGTGTAAAGCCGCAGTGCTCAAGCCGAGGGCTGCCGGCGAGCCGTGCCGCCCAAGGAGCTGTTAAGAAATAAACTTGTCTAACGCTCCCTTACGGTCGCGGCTCTGAACGAAGTCGCATGCGGAGCCGCGACCGTGAGGGAGCGAGCAGGCAGCAGGAACCGCTTGCCGGCGGGGTGCCCTCTGGGCCGGGCTCGGAAAACGCTGCGTTGATTCCACGGGACCTGTCACCGAGCCGGGCTTGTGAGGCTATATTGAATTGTGGGAGAAACCTGGCGGCGCACGGTGGCGGTGGGGCTGGCATTCGTGCTGGCGGTGGGAGGCGTGGTCATCTTCGCCTCGCGGACCTCGCGGCGCATGCGGCAGATCCACACCGCTAACGAGCCGATCAGCGGCTGGATGTCGGTTCCGTTTATCGCCCACACCCACCACGTGCCCGCCCCGGTGCTGTTTCAAGCCATCGGAGTGCCTCCCCTGCAGCCGCGCGACCACCGATCGGTCCGCCGCATCGCCCGCGAGCTGAATCGGCCCGTTCCTGAACTGATTGCCCAACTGCAACGCGCCATCGACGCCGCCGCGCAACCACCCGGCGGTTCCCCGCGATGAACGAACAACTCCTCGCGGCGGTCACTCAATATGGCGCGCCGGCCCTTTTTGGAATTGTCGCCATCGCGGCCGTCGGCGTTCCGCTTCCCATCACGCTGCTGCTGATTGTGGTGGGTTCCATGATTTCACAAGGCGCCATGAACCTGTGGTTGGCCCTGGGAGTTGCCAGCGCCGGTTCCATTCTCGGCGATCAGGCCGGCTACGCCATCGGTCGCTGGGGAGGGTCGGCTGCCGTTGCCAAACTGAGCGGCCTTTTCGGAAAGAAGGCCAGTCTGGAGGCCATGGAGGCGAAGGCCAAAGCTTGGGGTGGTCCCGGAATTTTTCTCACTCGCTGGCTGCTCGGTCCGCTGGGACCGTGGATCAATCTGGCCAGCGGTACGGCGGCGTATCCATGGCGCCGATTTCTCTTCTGGGACATACTCGGCGAAATGACGTGCGCGGTGGTCTACATTTCCCTGGGGCGGTTCTTCAGCGATCGCGTAATGGCGCTGGGCGCCGTTTTGGGCGACCTGACGTGGACCATCGCGGCCCTGCTGGCCGCCATCGTTTTGGGATATCAACTGTGGACGCGTTTGCGGAGGGCGAGGTAGCGCTTGTCTGCCGGGTCGAGACTCCGAACTCCTGATGTCGCCCCGCACCTTCGGTTGCCGGGGAAATTGGCTTGGGCCGAACGGACGTCGGGTCGGACCAGGCTCATCACAAATTCCACGACCACTTCAGACAAGAGTGCCTGCGCCGTCTCTACCGTCGCAGTCCGCGGCCCGGGGCCACGCCTTCCACCAGCGAACCGCCGCGCACCACCGGCACGCCATTCACCAGCACGTAAACCATTCCCTCGGAATACTGCGCGGGATTCTCGAAGGTGGCGCGGTCCGTCACGCGCGCCGCATCGAATACCGCGAGGTCGGCGTCCGCTCCCACACTGACGCGCCCTTTGCCGGGGACGCCCAGGCGTTCGGCCGGCGCCAAAGTCATTTTGCGCAGCGCCTCCATTAAAGGGAGCACGCGCTGCTCGCGCACATACCGGCCCAGCACCCGCGTGAATGTGCCGGCCGCGCGCGGGTGGCCTTTGCCGTTCTCCAGAATGCCATCGGAGGCAATCTCCACCAGCGGGTTCCCCATGGCCAGCTTCACCGTCTCTTCGGGGATGGAATGAATCGCCACCATGCCGCCCTGCCGCCGATAACGCGCGAAGCTCTCCGCGGTCAGACGCTCGCCGGTAGCCGCCCATTGCAGGTCGCCGAAGGTGATGCCGCCTTGCCGCGCCTGCCAGCCTTCGCTGAAAATGGCCGACCCGAGATCGGTCATGCCGGCCGTGTAAGGGTACGCCTCGGTGGTAATGTCGAGCCCGCGCCGGCGCGCGCCTTCGATCATCTCCAGGCACAGCGGCGTCTCGCCGAGCCCCATGCTGGTGATGTGCACCACGTGCAGCGACGCGCCCGTGGCGGCGGCATCGGCAATCGCCTCCTGCAGCGCGTCCACCACGCCCGGTTCCTCGGGGCCGCCGTTGCGCATGTGAACGTAGAGCGCCGTTTTCTTCTCCGCCGCCAGCTTGAACAGGTCGAGAATCTCGGCGCGCGATGCCAGCGGAATATAGGCGATCGCTACGCCGATTCCCAGCGCTCCTTCTTCCAGTCCACGGCGCACCAGGGCGAGTGTCTCGCGCTGCTCCCGCGGTGTGGCCGCGCGTTCCACGGCTTTATCGCGCGGCAGCAGCGTGCCGCTATCGTGCATCACCGCCATGCGCGCCGGTAAGTGGCCGGATGTAGCTCCGAAATTGATGAGCGCTTTCCCTTCCCGCGCGGCATACCAGCCTGGCACGGGCGACACGCCCACTTCCATTTCGAGCGCGGTCGTGACCCCGTCCATGGCCTTGAACCGGTAGTTTTCCGGCGTCTGCCCATGCGAATGCAGATCGATAAATCCCGGCGCCACCACCAGTCCGCCGGCGTCAAGTACGGTTCGCCCGCGGAGTGCCTCTACGGAAACTGCCGCGATCTTACCGTCGCGGATTCCGATCTGCCGCACGGCGTCCAGGCCGCTGGCCGGGTCCATCACCCGGCCGTTGGCTATCACCACGTCGAATTCCTGCGCCCACATCACGCCCGCCAGCAGGAGCACCGCCATCGCGAATCGCATATCTCTCAGCTTAGATCGAAATCACCGGCTTGCCGAGCACTTCCCAGCGCGGCTCCACGCCCAGGCCCGGCACTGTTGGCGCAGCCATCCTGCCGTCCTGACGCTGCGGCGCTCCCGCGGCGTTGCTCACGGTCACGTAACTGTTGAAGTCCGTGGCGGTGAACAGATAGTCGGGAGGCGTGCTGTGCGCCAGGTGCGCGATGGCCGCGGTAACGATGTCGCCGCCCCAGGTATCTTCGATGGTGAGGGCAATTCCCAGCGACACGCTGAGGTCGCGAATCTGCCGCGCCTTGGTCAGGCCGCCGACTTTCGAAATCTTCAGATTGATTACGTCCATCGCCTGGTCGCTCACCCCCTCCACCACCATGGCTAGGCTGTCGACCACCTCGTCGAGCACGAATGGCCGGTTGGTATGCCGCCGCACCACCAGGCATTCGGCATAGCTGGCGCACGGCTGCTCGATGTAGACGTCCACCGCGCGGACGGCATCGGCTACGCGAAGCGCCTGGTGCTGCGTCCATCCGGTATTGGCGTCGGCGATGAGGACGTCGCCGCGCTCGAGTTGCGCGGCGGCCTGATGAATGCGTTCGATATCGGTATCGGGGTCGCCACCCACTTTGAGCTGAAACCTGGTGTAGCCCTCGGCGCGATAGTGCGACACCTTTTCGGCCATGGCCCGCGGACTGTCCTGGGAGATGGCGCGGTACAAAGGAAAGGTCTCGCCGTAGCGGCCGCCGAGGAGGGTGACCACAGGCAGGCCCGCGACCTTGCCGAGAATGTCCCAGCACGCCATGTCGAGCGCCGATTTGACGTAGGGATGGCCGCGCAGGGCGGCGTCCATGCGGGCGTTCAACACGCCCAGCGCGGTGGGGTCGAGCCCCAAGAGGTGCGGCGCCAGTTTGGCGATTCCGGCGCGCGCGCCTTCGGCGTAGGCCGGCAGGTAGGCCGGTCCCAGGGGACAGACCTCGCCGTAGCCGGTGACACCGGCGTCGGTATGGATGGCGACTACGGTGGAGTCAAAAACTTCGACGGAGTTTCCGCCGGACCATTTGTAGCTGCCTTCGTGCAGGGGCAGGTCCACCTGAAAAGCTTCGATCCTGGTGATCTGGGGCATCGTCCCATTCTCTCTCGATGCCGGTGGCAGGCAAAAGCACGCTAACTAACAGGAGATCGCCAATCCCACGAAAACGGCTACACTTTCTACCTCAAATATGTAGGCCCATTGCCAACTGGCAACGATGTGAAGGTGGATGTCACGCTGCGCGAGAGGCTGGCGTTTCCGTTGGAAGAGCGCCCAGTCCTGCGTGGCTATGAGGAGTTCAGCGATCTGCCAACGGACCGGCGTCTTCGCGTCTATTCGCTGGAGGAAATCGCCACCGAAAAAACGCTCGCACTGGCAGATCGGGCACGCAATGAACCTCGCGACCTCTTTGATCTGTGGCACCTCACATCAGGCGAGGGCCTCGATCTCGGACCTCTTGCCGGAGCAATGCGGCAGAAACTAGAATTTCGCGGCAAGCCATGCGAGGGAATCACGGACGCCATCCGCAACAAGGAAGCTCGGCTCAAGGCTCTCTGGTCAAGACGCCTCGCCTACCAAATGACGATCCTACCGGAATTTGATGAGGTGTTCCGCGCCGTGCAACGCACGCTGCGGCAGGCGGATCTGCCGTAAGTCCTGATGGTGTCCCGCCCAGCAAATCGGTCAAGTCGGCTGGTTTACGTTGTTGTCGTTTGGAGCCAGGTGTTCGATCCCGATGGTACGGGCTTCCAGTTTGTTGCGTATGACGCCGAAGAATTCAGCCAGGACTGTGCGCATCGGAGCTGCTCCTGGTCCGATTAGGCAATGCACTATGACGAGTGTGGTGAGGGCCCGGATTCCGGTTTTGCCGGCCAGCGTTCCATCGCGGCAACACCGCAATGGAAACGCCAGTCGTGAAGCAGCATCAACGGTAGAAGGAACGTCTACTCGGACCGCTGGACAACGAACGAATTCCGCTCTTCGCCGAGACCACCAAGACATGCATTACCAACTACGCCCAAGCGCGTTGGCTCGTCGCCGACAAAGAAAATTTGGCGGAATCGCTCGGAGACTGCGCAGTTATAATGTGTCGGTGCGTCGTCTAATCTGGGCTTGGCTTAGTTTCGCGGGTTGGGCGGTTGCCCAACAATACCCGTTCGTAGCGGTCAAGGCGCCGAACCCGCCGCAGGGCGTCAAGGGATTATTTCAGGATCACATTGGCCGTTTGTGGGTGCGCACCACGAGCGACGTTGCTTGCTTCGACGGCAGTCGGTTCTTTTACCTCCGAAACTACGGATTTCCGGATACGGAGGCGCGGAGTATCGCCGAAGACGACGACGGCGCCATCTGGATTGGTTCAAGTCTTGGCTTGCATCGATTCTGGAAGGGCAAACTCGTTCGAATACAGGAAGGGGTTGTGCCGAGTGTGGTGCGGGGTGCACCCGGTATCATTCTTGCGGCGATTGGGCCTCCCGGCAAAGGTCTCCCCGGTGCCGCCGACCTGTATCGCATTCATAGAGAAGGGTCAGTCTGGAGATCCGAAAAACTGCCAGACCTTCAAGTGGTGGGAACGCTGTCGATCGGTCATGACCAATCGATTACTTTCGCAGGCCAACACTCCTGGTTTGAAACCTCGGCTGAAGCGATGACCAACTGGAAGGCCGGAACACGCCTCCAGACAACCGACCGTACCCTGCCGGGTATGAATGTGGAGCAGGTGTTTCGAGACCAGTTTGGCTGTGTCTGGTTACGGAATCAAGGGGCAACGGCCTATCAATGTCCAAGCGACCAGCAACTGCACCATCTTCCGGACTCCATTACCGATGGTCAAAAGCTCATATCGGAAACCAGCGACGGGCGGATTCTGTTGCCGGGCCAGGGGTCCTTTGCCCTGGGACGACCGGGTTCGTTCCACGTCGCTAAGCCTGCAAATGGCCTTCCAGCCATAGAAGCGGCATTGATGGCGGCGGATGGCAGCCTTTGGATCGGCGGCAGTAAGGGTCTCTTCCGATTTGCCTACCCGTTCAGCTTCGAGTTTTGGACCGAACGGGACGGTTTGGGGGACGTCACCTCAACGATCCGAGTCCGCGACCGGGTCTTCGCCGCAGATCGCGACGGCATCAAGGAATTGAGCCGGGACCGCCGGTCGTGGTCGCTCCTGCCTAAGTTGGCTGACCTCGGACGCGTCTATCACATGATTCCCGGCCCGGCAGATACCATCTTCGCCTCCCTCTACTACCACGGGGTGGAACAGATCTCTCTGGATGGAACGGCCGTCATCCGACCCACGCATGACATCCCAGGAATGCATCTTGCTGAGACCGGGGATGGGAGTCTATGGTTGGCCGGCATCGGTGTTTCTCGCGTAGTGGTCGCCAACGGCCAGGCGAAACTGGTAGAAGAGCCCCTGCCCGCGCGGCACTGGAACGGGCTTGATATCGAGACCAACCCCTCAAACGGGGACTTGTGGGCCTGTTACGACGGAGGATTAATTAAGAAAGAGATCTCGGGTTGGGTGAGCATCACGGAAAAAGACGGACTGCTTCAGAATGGATGTCGTTCCATAGCGGTTAGCCCAAACGGTGACGTTTGGTATGGATACAACTCCATCGCTGCCTTCACTCTGGTTAAGCCTCGTCCAAACGCCCCTCCGCAACTTCGACATTTTCGCCCAGGTGGAGATGTGGGCGATGCCGTCGTTCATTTCTTGGATTTTGATCGCCGAGGTTGGCTCTGGCGTGGAGCCGGCGACGGTGTCTATGTTGCCACCCCAGAAGCGGCCGAGAACGGTGCGTGGCTTCACTTGGGAGATGACGACGGCTTGCCGGGACTAGACATGAATCAGCAAGCCCTTTATGCCGACGCGGATGGATCTGTGTGGTTCGGGGCCGACACATCGCTCACGCATTTTGCGCCACCATCGAATCTATTGGAGCCTCTATCGACCAACGCATTCATCTCGGCGTTCTCCTGGGATGGTGGGACGCCGCGCTTTGCCGAGACAATCGATTCCGTGCCGAGCGGTGCCAAACTGACCGCCCATGTTGGCTCCCTTCAGTTCGATCGCCGCAACGGGTTGCGGGTACGTTACCGAATGCTGCCTGACCAGGCGGCGTGGAAAGACAGCAGCAGTCTTGACCTCCCTTTGGGAACTGCCGGTTGGGGCGCACACACGTTGGAGGTCCAGGCACGCATCGGCGCGGGACCATGGTCCCCGACGGCAGCCTACTCTTTTTCTGTCGTGCGACCCGTCGGGCTTTCGTGGCCCGTCTTAGGCATGGTCGTACCGGTTCTGCTCGCAGCGATCTTCTGGGTACGGGTCAGGTCCCTAAAACGCACGCGGCGTGAACGCAAAGCCCTGCCCGATCTGACGGCATTGCGCATGGCCGCCATGGTTCCCGAGTCTCAGGTGCTGCTTGGCACCACGCTGGACGGACGATTCACGCCCCGCCGTTTCTTGGCGCGCGGGGGGTTTGCCTCGGTCTTTGACGGGCACGATCAGCTACAGGACCGGCGATGCGCCATCAAAGTGTTTCATCGGGAAGTCGCCGATCTAGGACTCGTGAGACGATTCCAGCGAGAGGTCGCGGCGCTTGAAACCATCGTCCATCCAAATGTCGTGCGCCTCTACGGCCACGGCAACACTCAATCGGGGGTGCCTTATCTGGTGATGGAATTTATCGAGGGTACGACCCTGCGCGACGCTCTTCCGTCAGGAGGCTTCGAGCCTCGACAAGTGGCAAGCCTGTTGCGCCAGGCTGGAAGCGCACTCGAAGCAATCCATCGCCTCGGGATCTATCATCGCGATCTAAAGCCTGAGAATCTCATGATCCGCTTGGAGAGCTCCCAGAACAACAACCTCGTGCTGATCGATTTCTCCATCGCAATCGTGCAGAGTCCGGACGAATCCATGCACGGTCTCTCTCGCGCCGCCGGAACCTTTCAGTATATGGCTCCGGAGCAGGCAGTCGGATTTGCCGACGCGGCAAGCGACGTTTACAGCCTTGCGAAGGTCACCATCGAGATGATCACCGGTAAGCGGGTGTCGGACCTGCTGCCCGAAGCCTCGCTGGATTTGCCCATCAGAGTGCAGGAACTCATCGCTCGATTGGACATCTCGCTTTCCCCGACCTCAATCGATCTCATCAGCGCGGCCCTGGAGTTTGATCCGTCCCGAAGGCCCGCCAGTGCTGTCCACTTTGCGAGGCAAGTGGCCGCTGACATGGAAAGTTCCAAAGGTTAATCCCTCATGTGGTCTTTCAGCCAGTCTTCCGCCTTCTTATATCGATATCGGACATGGCGGATATCCAAGCCGGTATTCTCCGCTATTTCCTCGATCGTATAGCCGGCAAAGTAGCGCATGTCAACGATTCGGGCGCCCACAGGATCCTTCTTCTCAAGCCGGTCCATCAACTCACCAATCTCAACAATTTGCTCCAAATCGTCTGTGGTATGGAGGCTCACTGCCCATCCGTCTTCTAGTGAGGCAGGGATCTCCCCACCTCCTCGGACAAGGGCCAACCGGGTACGGGCGAGATCTACGCACACCCGCCTCAGCGCGACGCCAACTATCGCATAAAAATGGTCACGGTTGCGAATGCTCCATCCACCATGTCGCAGGTTCCGAAGCCACAGTTCATTGACCAACGCAGTCGCCGACACCGGTGCAGCATATCGCTCACGCGCTAACTGGCGAACCGCGAGTTGGTGCAGAGTGGGCAAGATTTCGCGAAAAAGTGCGTCCGCGACTTCGAGGTCGCCGCCGGAGTAACGCTGAAGGAGTTCCGTA